>JAFYUH010000205.1 GCA_017549605.1 Bacteroidales bacterium | reverse complement strand
GGTCGTAGGAAACCTTGCATACAGATGTAGTAATAGTAGCCCACGCTATAGCGTGAGAACCACTATGCCATCTGAGTATGCAATTTGAAAATTTCCTACGTTTCCAAATACTTGATGAGCATAACGCTTCTTCTTTTTCTCTTATGTCTTGAACTGAGTTGCCTCAATTCTTCTACAAAAGTACTAAAAAATCGTAATAATAAGCCCATTACAGGCGAATTATTACGATTTGAAGACTCTTTTAGACTATAATCGTTCTAATTTGGTGAGAAAATCTAACAATTCACCTTAATACTTGCCATAGACTCATGGTTTTGATTTCTTGTTTGGTTTATCCTTTGGCTGTTCCTGCTTTGCCTTGATAGACTTCGCTTTGCTCTCTTGTTCCTTGGCAGCCTGCTCTTTGAGCCTTGCTTGCTCGGCAAGGGCTGCTTGTTTGCGAACAGCCTCTTCGTAGGTTTCCACATCCTCACGCATCTGCTCAATCTTTTGGGTATCTCTGTTGAGTTCAAAGATCTCCTCCAATGTGGCAATCTGCTCTGCTGAGGCATCACCTTTCATCTTGATGTAGCGGTATTTGAGGTCGTTATCGATGCGGTCTTGATTAGGCTTCTCAGATATTATTATCCAAGTAAATAACCCCAAAATCAACATTGTTTCTATCACAATAGTCCAAAAGACAAATGGCGTTTCAAAGCCGATTCTATGATGTTTGAAATTATGAACACCTTCCTCAATGGTTGTCTTTAGTTTTTGAATAAGCGTCTTAACCTCATCTGTTTTTTGCTCTTGAATGGTCTTAATCTCATTCAGTGAATTTAGGACTTCCGTTGATATTCGGGTATTAACCATTGCCGATTTTGTGTCCTTGAAATTATCATTTAGGATATTCAGGTGCTCAACTACGGCAGAAGCAAACTTCTTGATTTTGGCTTCCGTATATTCAAAACCCTGCTTATTGTTCTCGTTGATGAGAGCCTTTAAGTCTTGGACTAAAGTTTCATTAGCATTGTTATCAACCACTGAACTGCTATCGGCTGGTTTGGCTTTCTGTAATTCGATTATACCAGCTTCGATTCTTTCCATGCATCCGTAGATGCCTTCCATAAACGACTCATTGTCGTTGTGATTAAAATTTTTATTGCTCATAATTGTTTGTTTTTAATTTGTGAAACATCGTTTTTTAGAATCTTATTCCCTGATTCTTTTTCTTGTCTTTCTTCTTTTGCTTCTGCCAAGAAGGTACATATTCATCCTCTGGTGGTGCATCCGATGGAGTTAATAAGCCTAGTCCGTTACTCTCAATAAGGCTGTCGGTAACGCTATAATTTTGCTCTGCTTCTTGCCTTATCGGTTGCTGTTTAGGCTCATTTTGGGTCTGTGCTTGAGGCTTATCCCATATCAATTGGGCTCTTAATTTCTCAAAAGAGAGTTGACGACTGATTTGAGAAGCCTTAAATGTCAGACCATCTTTTTGGAATCGTATGCCCTGCACATCCTCAAATGCACGAGTTCCTTTTCGCCTAAATACAAACTCCAAGAGAATACCTCTACGCTTCAACTCCTCATTGAACTCTCCCCAAGTACGACTCCGTTTCAATGCAGACTTAACCGCATTGTGAATCTCATACTTCACCCGTTCAGGATCGTGGAGCTTCTTCACATTGGTC
>JAFYUH010000204.1 GCA_017549605.1 Bacteroidales bacterium | reverse complement strand
CCCATCGAAAACACCAATCCAACAAATCATACGTGAAGGTTTAGAATTGCTTCGCAAAGAAATGAACTAATCGAATATCAATATTATGGGATTACGTAAATTTATAGATAAAATAAAACCTAACTTTGAAGAAGGCGGCAAGCTTTACTGCTTCCACTCATTCTTCGATGCAATGGAGACATTCTTCTACGTTCCTAATAAGGTTACTATCAACGGTTCTCACGTAAGAGACGCTGTCGATATGAAACGTAACATGATCTATGTCCTCATCGCTCTTATTCCTTGCTTCCTCTTCGGAACATGGAACATTGGTTACCAACATTTCCTTTCTCATGGTGAAACAGCAACATTAATGCAAAACTTCGGTTTCGGCTTGATGAAGATTTTACCTCTTTACATCGTGAGTTACGTTGTTGGTCTTGGCATTGAAATCATCTTTGCTCAAGTCAGAAAAGAAGAAGTCAACGAAGGTTTCTTCGTAACAGGTTTCCTCATTCCTTTAATTATGCCAGCTGATGTGCCATTGTGGATGCTCGCTATTGCAGTAGCTTTCGCAGTTATCATCGGTAAAGAAGTGTTCGGCGGCAGCGGTATGAACATCGTCAACCCAGCTCTTCTCGCACGTGCATTCATGTTCTTCTCATATCCTTCAAAGATGTCTGGCGACGGCATCTGGATCGCTGAAAGAGGTGATGCTATCAGTGGCGCAACACCACTCGGTACATTATTGAACGGCGGCGGAGTTGCTGATCTTCCAAGCGTTATGGATATGTTTGTTGGAACAATTCCTGGTAGCGTTGGTGAAACATCAAAGATTGCTATCTTGTTAGGCGCATTGTTCCTCATCGTTACAGGCGTAGCAAGCTTGAGAATAGTTCTCTCAACATTCGCTGGCGCAGCAGCATTAGGTTTGTTGTTCACAGCTATCGGCGTTTCAGAAATTCCATTCTATTATCATTTCTTGATGGGTGGCTTCATGTTCGGCGCTATCTTCATGGCAACAGACCCAGTTACAGCAGCACAGACAAATTGCGGTAAGATCATCTACGGTTTCCTCATCGGTGCTATGGCAGTATTGATCCGCGTTGCTAACCCTGGTTACCCAGAAGGTATGATGCTCGCTATCTTGTTACTCAACGTATTCGCTCCATTGATCGACTACTGTGTAGTAGCAGTGAATATCAGTAAACGTAAAAAACGCTGGGCAAAAGCAGAAAGGAGTGCAAAATGAAAGATAGATATATTTTCTTCTATATCACAGTCTTGACAGTGATAGTAGCTGCTTTGTTATCATTGGCAGCATTGGTTTTACAACCATTCCAAGAAGCAAATGTCAACAATGAAAAGATGATGAACATTTTACAAGCAGCTGACGTAAACGTAGAAGGTGCTAATGTTCAAGAACTTTTCAATAATGACTGCGTTAAGATGATGCTCGTAAACTCAAATGGTGATGTTGTTGAAGAATGTACATCAGACTATACAAAATTCAGAGCTTTCACAATGAACTTGAAAGATGAGCTTTATAAGAGAGATAACGGACAAGACTTCGTATTGCCAATTATAGTTATTAATAATGGTAAGCAAGAAGTCAACGTTCTTCCTCTTCAAGGAGCTGGTCTTTGGGGTCCTATCTGGGGTTATATCGGTATGACATCAGACTTCCAAAATGTTGTCGGCGTTGTTTTCGACCACAAGTCAGAAACTCCTGGTTTAGGTGCTGAAATCACAACAGAAAGATTCAGAAACCAATTCCAAGGCAAGACTATCTTCAGCGATGGCAAATTCGTATCTGTTAAAGTTGTTAAAGGCGGCGTAGCTAACTTAGCTGCTGACAATCAAAAATATTCAGTCGATGCTATCAGCGGTGGTACTATAACTTCACAAGGAGTTAATAATATGATAGAAAATGTGTTAGGATCTTATTTACCTTATATTGAAAAACAATGAGTAAGAATTTAGAACTTTTAACAGCTCCATTACGCAAGGCAAATCCTG
>JAFYUH010000203.1 GCA_017549605.1 Bacteroidales bacterium | reverse complement strand
TGTGGGACAAAAAATCTGTAGGGACACATCGAATGTGTCCTTATAGCTTTTGAATGCATTCGACGCCGCACTTGGACGCATTCGATGCGGCCCTACAAAATCATGCGGGACAATAAAACCTGTAGGGACACATCGAATGTGTCCTTATAGCTTTTGAAAGCATTCGACGCTGCACTTGGACGCATTCAATGCGGCCTTACAAAATCATGCGGGACAAAAAATCTGTAGGGACACATCGAATGTGTCCTTATAGCTTTTGAAAGCATTCGACGCCGCACTTGGACGCATTCGATGCGTCCCTACAAAATCATGTGGGACAATAAAACCTGTAGGAGGCCGTCTAAAACTTGTCAACCTTCTAGGTTCCTCAAGGCGTTAAGCAGTTTTTTTATAACTAGAATATTGTTTGATGGCTCAAAGTGTCTTAGTTCTGGACGTATGTCAAGTTCATATAGGTAGTTGCGAATGTCTTTTTTCATGAGCACGCTGCCTCTGTTGAATGGGTTGATATAGAAAAGCACATCTTCAAGTTGAGGAAAATGTTCGGTCTTCTTGCAAAATGCCAGTATGAAATGATTAGGCAGGTCAATGCCGTAGATCGGGATTTCAAGTCGTTGCGCTACTATGCAGTATAGAAGGCCTAGTGAGAGAGGGTTGCCGATGTGAGTCTCTAATAGAGTGTTGATGAAATAATAATCCGTCTTGTTGATTGTGTAAGCCTCTCCTCTGAACTTGTTGACGTCGTAAATGATATGATTGAGAGTCTTGACCTGGTCTAATGGCGTGAGCTCTTGATTCATCTCTCCTTCTGCCTGTTCTATTAGCATCATAATCTTGATACCGAGCAAGGACCAGTCGGCATTGGGGAAACGATCTTTTGCCAATATGAAGCATGGTTCCATGAGGTCGTGTACTTGTTTGTCTCGCCACATCTTCAGTTTTTGGCTTAGGCAGTTGCGTTCTATGCTATCTATCATTGACTCTAGACGATGCTGTAATATGATGTCGTGAGTGTGTTCCAGCTTTTCCTGCAACGAAGGCATGGCCTGTTCCCCATATGATACTATGGCTTCTGCTATATTAATAAAAAGGTGTTCGTCGGGCTCGTCGGTGAGCGACATAAGGGCGTCGAGTGTCTTCGTTGTTTTCATGTTAATGATTTTTAACACAAAACAACATTATATAGATAAAGTTTTAGATAATAAGAAATATTGTTATTTGTAGAAATTCATGTCTGTCATATATTTATATGACTTTTCTGGCATGAAGTATCTTACGTCTTTGTTTTCAGATACGGCTTTTCTTATGAATGTAGATGATATTTCTATCTCAGGAGCATCTATCACACATACCGATTTATGATTTAAGAGTTCTCCTCCATCGTAGTTTTTTCTTGGATATACCATGAGATGGTAGTTGTCGAGTATTACCTGGTAGTTTTTCCATTTCTTGAAACTGACCAGGTTGTCCATTCCGCATATTAGGTAGAACTCTGTGTTGGGATAACGTTCGGAGAGACGTACGAGTGTGTCTATTGTATACGATGGTTTTGGCATATAGAATTCGATGTCGCATACCTCAAAACGCTCGTCGTTTTGCACGGCCATCTCCAGCATGTCGCGTCGATGATGGTCTTCAAGCAATGACTTCTTGTCTTTGAATGGGTTTTGAGGACTGACAACGAACCAGACAGAATCTAAATCGGTATATTCCACGATATAGTTCGCGAGCATGAGGTGCCCGTTGTGTACAGGATTGAACGAACCGAAGAATAGACCGATTTTAGATTTTATCATATTATAAAATATTGAAGAGTTGCTCTTTTATCTTTTCGAGTTCGTCTTTCATTTTAACGACGAGACGTTGTATGTCGGCATCATTGGCCTTAGAGCCAAGAGTGTTGATTTCACGTCCCATTTCCTGAGAGATGAATCCGAGTTTCTTTCCTGCGCCTTCTTCATCGATGGTCTCGTCGAAATAGGAACAGTGTTTTGCAAGACGTACCTTTTCTTCTGTGATATCGAGCTTTTCGAGATAGAAGATGAGCTCTTGCTCAAAACGGTTTTCGTCATATTTGCCAGACTGAGTCAACTCGGTCAGATTCTTGATGAGTTTGTTCTTGATATTCTCGTGACGGCCTGTCTCAAAAGGATCTACCTCTCCAAGATATTCTAGTATTAGATTCTTTCTCTTCAAGAGATCTGTTTTCAGGACTTCGCCTTCTTGTCTTCTGAATTCATCTGTTATTTTTAAAGCTTCAAGCAAGGTCTCTTTTACCTTTTCTATAAATGTCTCGTCATATTCTTGTTCTGGAGTGACGAATATTCCCGGCATCTTGAATAAGAGCATCGCCATATCGGCAGAAGCAGGGATGTTATATTCTTCAGAAATTTCCTTGATTTGTTTGAGGTATGAAGCGATGACTTCCTTTTCGATGTGAGTATTTTGTTCCACATTGGTGTCAGTCACGTTTATTGAGACATCTATTTTGCCTCTTTGTAAGATATTGGCTACTTCATTACGATAGTCCAATTCCTGAGGACGAAGCTCCTGTGGTAATTTTAATGACAAGTCTAATTGTTTAGAGTTCAGTGTCTTGACTTCTACAACAATTCTTTTTGTCTTATATATCTGTTCGGCCTTACCGTAGCCTGTCATTGATTTAATCATAATTTTTTCTTTTGCTACAAAGATAAATCAAAAATCTTGTGTTTAAATAAAAAAAAATATATCTTTGTCAGTATCTTTTGAATGATAATTTCAAACTATTAAATAATTAATAACTAAAACACATAACATGGAAAAAATGACTTCACAACTAGCAATGGAGTTAGAGGCTAAATACGGTGCTCACAACTACCATCCACTTCCTGTCGTTCTGGCTAAAGGCAAAGGTGCCAAGGTATGGGACGTTGAAGGAAAAGAATACTACGACTTTTTGTCCGCTTATTCAGCAGTAAACCAAGGACATTGTCATCCTGCAATTATAAAAGCATTATGCGACCAGGCACAGAACCTCACTTTGAGCTCACGTGCTTTCTATAACGATAGCCTAGGTGTTTGGGAAAAATATATCACAGAATATTTCGGCTACGATAAGGTCCTTCCTATGAACACTGGCGCTGAAGCTGATGAAACAGCTTTGAAATTGGCTCGCCGTTGGGGAACAGTATGCAAAGGCATTCCTAATGATGAAGTTACAATAGTATGCTGTGAGGGTAACTTCCACGGACGTACAATCACTATCATCACAATGTCTAACGACCCTGATTCATACGCAAATTATGGTCCGCTCACTCCTGGTTTCATCCGTATCCCATATAATGACCCTGACGCATTGGAAGCAGTATTGGCAGAACACGGACATAAAATCGCAGGTTTCTTGTTAGAACCAATTCAAGGCGAGGCCGGCGTTTATGTTCCAGATGAAGGATATCTTAAAAAATGTTACGACATTTGTAAGAAATACAATGTCTTGTTCATGGCCGACGAAGTACAAAGCGGTATTGCTCGTACAGGCAAGATGTTGGCATGTGACCATGAAAACGTTCGTCCTGACATCCTTATCTTAGGTAAGGCATTGAGCGGCGGTGTTGTTCCTGTGTCAGCAGTTTTGGCTGATGACTATATCATGATGAATATCAAGCCAGGTGAACATGGTTCAACATTCGGTGGCAACCCTATCGCCGCCAAGGTAAGTATGGCAGCTCTTCAAGTCGTTAAAGATGAGAATCTCATGGAAAGAGCAGAATATCTCGGCAAGATTTTCCGTGAAGAAATGATGAAGATAGACAGCCCTATGATTGAATTGGTACGAGGCAAGGGTCTCCTCAATGCGGTAATCATCAAACCTAAAGACGGTAAAGAAGCATGGGACGTATGTATGAAGATGAAAGAAAACGGCGTTTTGGCTAAACCAACTCACCAACATATCATCCGCTTCGCCCCACCTTTAGTAATAACTGAAGAAGAATTGCGCGCAGCAATAGAAATCATCAAAGAAACAATATTATCATTCTGATAATGACAAATGGCTAATGGCTAAGGACTGAAGTTTATTCTTTGGCCCTTAGCCATTTCTTTAACATAATAGCAAAGACTTAGAATATGTTAAGATTTTTAATAGTTTATTTCTTCCTGATAAACATAGTTACTCTTATAACTTTTGGGATTGACAAACGTCTGGCTCAGCAAAAGCGTAATAGAGTGCAGGAGTCTTCGCTGATATTATTGTCGGCATTAGGCGGTGCGGCAGGCGGGCTTGCTGCTATGTATCTTTTCAGGCATAAGACAAAACATGCGAAATTCTTTTTAGGACTTCCAGCATTATTGCTTATACATCTTATGATAGCATTCCTGATTATTTTCTGAAGACCCAATTATCCCTTAGCCTTTTGTAATTCGTCTTTAGCCTAAAAGCTCTGGAATCTCCCTTAGAGCTTCTATCTTGTTGTTTTCAATGTCGATGTGATAGCAGTACATCGTCTTGCCGTTTGTAAGTAAAAGGTAATTGACATTAAGTCCGGAGTAATATCTTATTGCCTGATCAAGGACTTTTTCTGTTATGCTCACAGTCTCAGCTTTGCACTCGACTATCATTATTGGCTTCGCTTGTCTATTGAATATCACTATGTCGCAGCGTTTGGGTAAATTGTTGACCTTGATGGAATATTCTACCGCAATGAGTCCTGCAGGAATGTTTTTCTTCTCTACCAGGTAATACAAAGTCATCTGCCTTACTTTTTCTTCTGGAGTAAGGGTACAGTAGATTTTTCTTACAGGATCAAAGACTTTCGTCTTGCCGTCTTCTATTATAGTGTTAAACCAATTCATTTGATGCAAAGATAAGTAATTAGCCAAGATGCTCGATTTTTTTCTAAAAAAATATTAAGTATTATGATTCCAAAAAAAGAAAAATAATTATCTTTGCAGCGCAAAAAATAATGTCGGGTTCTACTAGTCGGTCAGGTAACGACACTCTCACTGTCGAAACAGGGGTTCGAATCCCCTACCCGATACTAGGGGCAAAAATAAGAGAAAGCAAAATCGCTAAAAGACACAAAATGAGGCACTTGAAAAAAGTGCCTTTTTATTTTGTATTCCTATAAAAGCAGGGATGTTGTTGTTTTTGGCTACCCTTTGGCGCCCTAGAGATTATAGCTTGCAATATGGAAGCGTTTGTAGTTCGTAGTATGCGATACGTTCAAATGATTTGTTGATAAAGCATGTAATATTTGCGTCTGTACTATCTTCGTTGACATTTAAAATGCGGAGCAGATCTTCTTTTGAAATGGATTTGTGCTTGCTGAGCTTGTCGGCGTAATCATTGTAAATATCCATATTCATTATTTCGTATGGTATTTCTTCCTGTATTTTAGTTTCCAGATGAGATATCAAGGTTTTCAGTTCGAGTAATCTCAGGCTGGAAATAGTGCGTCTTTTGTTTTTAGAATAACTGAATATGTCTTCAGAATCAAACTCTATTTCAGGGAATTTGCTTTTGCCTGTAACGACTTCTACTTTTTTTCCTGCCGCGAACAATAATTGTGGCAAAATCATCCAAAAACTCTCATTGCATTTTTTAAAGTTAGGGTGATGGTATTCAATAGGTCTGAATAGTTTCAAATATCTGTAAATTGTCAAATGCTCGAAAGAGCTTAAATCAATATTTTCAATTGATTTCAGAGCATCAAAGAAGTTGGAGGTCTGTGTGTAATTCAAGAAATCATTGATCTGTTCTAGCTCTTGGCTTATACCGAAACTGTTGTAGGGTTCGTGACATTGAGTCTCTGAAGCGATGGACTCTTTTTTGTCGTCCTTCGCTTCATCTTTATCATCTGCTGTCTGCTTTGCTTCGTCATAGTTTTTCAGCATAATTGGGGGAAATCCGGATTCTGATGACAGTGTCCATACCAAAGCTTGTGCATGTTTGTATAGTTTGCGAGGGACATCATCCTCAAGTATCTGATTAAGATCATCCTCATTTGGAGTTTTGCCTTCAAAGTTTACGTTCGCACTATAATTGCAAGATATTGTGTAGATTTCTTCATTTTTATATTTTGCCTTTACATATACATATATTTCAACGATGTATATAGACGTTCTATTTCTTTTTTTTATATGATTTGATTCGATGCTTACACTGATGTCGTCCGCCTCCATGGAAGATTTGGGAGCGGTGAGGTTTTCGAATTCAAGTTGGTCCAAGAAAATATTTATGTTCATGTCTTATGGTTTTATGTTTCAGCCTATTGATTTTTTAAAATATTCTTTATCTATTTCTATAGATCTTCTGTTGTTGGAAGTCTGATTTTCTGATAATTCGTAATATAAATTGTTTAGTGCTTTAGATAAAATGGTCTTCACATTACGGAATCCTAGTCCTGAACTATAAGCCTTGTCGGCGACATATTGCAGGGCGTCATCCGAGAAGCTAAGGTCGATATTGTTATTAGAGCAGTATTCGATATGATAATTGAGGATGTTGTCTTTAGTAGTCTTCATTATTTCGAAAATCGTCTCAGACGACAAAGGATTCAGCGCAAGAACCTCGCCTATTCTTCCTAGTAATTCAGGAGGATAGCCCCATTCAATAAGATCTTCTTCTGTCACCATTTTCTGATAATTGATGTTGTTGTCATTGGCTTTAGAAGAGAATCCGATGGTCTTATTGATATTTAAACGTTTTTTTACTATTTCTTCAATGCCATAGAACGCACCGTCGAAGATGATGAGAAAGTTGTCGGTTGGCAGTTCGCAGCATGTAGTAGAAAAACTCTTTCCTGTTTCAATGGTTAATGGATGGTCTTTTTCAAACAGCCTCATAATGTCGCGAATCATATCTAAATCGCTGGCATTTCCATCACTCTTATTTACACGAGTTCCATAGTGTGTTATTTTGTCAAATTCATGAAAGACCAGAATGGCATATTTCAGTTTGTTGGGGTCGTCGTATATCTCGATTTCTTTTCTTAGGATATCTGTCAAATTCAAGCCTCTCCATCCTGTGGGTGTTATTTCACTGGTGTTGATTCTTATGATAGGGCAGCGGCATGCATTGGAAAAATGTCTCAGCATTTCACTTTTACCGCATCCAGTTGGACCGATGAGTATTGCAGGCGACTTTATGTAGCTGGTGTAACCTTTGTTCAGGCTATCGAGGTGATGGTAAAAAGTCACAGCAAGTTTTTCTATAACGTCGTCTTGACCTTTGATGTATTGTTTGACATAATCTGCCATTAGTCGTGGGCTGTTTATGTCTTTAGGTCTTAATGTCCTTGGCACCTTTGTGTTATTTGTAAAGAGGTGTTTTTCTGAAATGCCGAAATTGGTCTCGAGAAATTCGAAGTCCTCTTTGTCAGGAGCAGCGAAGATATTGGTCCACTCTTTCAGTTTGTTGTTAATGATTGAGGATACGTCTTCTCCGTTTCCCAAAGATGCTCTGAAGTCGGGTATGACATGATTGGTTTTTTCCAGCATCTTTTCTATGGAGATACCGTTGTTTGACAACATGTTAAGATAGGCAGCAACATGTTGTGCGCTGATACGTGGACATAAGAATAATCTGGCAGCAAGGTTAAAAGCATCAAGCTCATTCTCACAGTTAAGTGGGATTCCAAAATAAGTCTTTTTCATTTTTTTATGTTTTATGTTATATAAATATACCGCTAAGAATATGGACAATATTCAAATACTTATGATATACCTTCGTTTTTATTGTTTATATGGTGCAAAAAAATATATTTTATCAATTTTTTTGAATAAATTGACAAAATAAAATCTAAACACTAATAATCACCTGTTTATAAAGAGTATGTTTCGTAAAAAGCGGGCCGCAAAGATAATGTTTTTTTGGAAAATACAAATGATTTATTTAAAAAAAATATTAATGATATATATATTGATAAATAATTAAATAATATTGAGTGATGTAAGTTGTTGTTTTGCTTTGTAAATAATAAAAAAATGCCACCCATAAATTCATATAGGCGGCATTTATATTTATATAGTGTTATTTTTATTTAGCTGCTGCTAAAAGTAAATCTAACATCTTTATTGCTGATTCGCTGATGACTGAGCCTGGTCCGAAGATAGCTGCTGCGCCAGCGTCGTATAAGAATTGATAATCTTGTGGAGGGATAACGCCACCAACGACTACCATGATGTCAGGGCGACCTAATTTTTCAAGTTCTTCGATAACTTGAGGAACGAGAGTCTTGTGACCTGCTGCCAAACTTGAAACGCCGAGGATGTGAACGTCGTTTTCAACTGCTTGACGTGCTGATTCTGCTGGTGTTTGGAACAATGGTCCCATATCGACGTCGAAACCTATGTCAGCGTAACCTGTTGCTACGACTTTAGCTCCGCGGTCGTGACCGTCTTGACCCATCTTAGCAATCATGATACGAGGACGGCGTCCTTCGATCTTAGCGAATTCGTCAGCTTTAGCGACTGCTTCAGCGAACTTAGCATCACCTTTTGTTTCCATAGAATAAACTCCTGAGATTGTACGAATAACTGCTTTATAACGTCCTGCTACTTTTTCGCAAGCCATAGAGATTTCGCCTAATGTTGCGCGGCATTTAGCTGCTTCAACGGCTAATTCTAACAAGTTGCCTTCGCCTGTTTCAGCTGCTTTAGTGATAGCTGCTAAGCAACGGTCGACGTCAGCTTGGTTACGTTTAGCGCGGAGTTCGTTGAGACGTTTGATTTGTGAGTCGCGAACTGCAGTGTTGTCGACTTCGAGAGTTTCGATAGCGTCTTCATGTTCGAGACGGAACTTGTTGATACCAACGATGATTTCGCTGCCAGCGTCGATACGAGCTTGTTTGCGAGCTGCTGCTTCTTCGATACGCATCTTTGGAAGACCTGTCTCGATAGCTTTTGCCATACCGCCCATAGCCTCGATTTCCATGATATGTTCCCAAGCTCTGTCGGCGATTTCTTTTGTCAATGATTCAATGTAGTAAGAACCTGCCCATGGGTCAACTACTCTACATACGTTAGTTTCTTCTTGGATGTAGATTTGAGTGTTACGAGCGATACGTGCTGAGAAGTCTGTAGGAAGAGCGATAGCTTCGTCCAAAGCA
>JAFYUH010000025.1 GCA_017549605.1 Bacteroidales bacterium | reverse complement strand
GCTGCTTCCATGCCTTCGATTCTGTCTACGTTTCTGTATTCAGCGACTTTTGCGCCTAATGAGTTGAATACTTCAACCATGTCGAATGTTGTTTCGAAGCTGATTGCTGTGTTTGTTGTTGTTGGGTTAGGGTAGATGCTGAGAGTGTTAGCAACTTTTTCATCCATGCCCAATGTATTAGCGAAGAACATATAAGGTTCTCTGATTGAACCGATGATAGCATTGTCTGAGTAATTTACAGTGTTGTTGATGCTGTGTTCTTCATCTGAGTAGATGTCATAGTATTTGAATGATACTTCTTCACCTTCTTCTCCGTAGATTGTCATGAACAATACGTAAGCGTCGATTGGTTCAACGTATGTTGGACGAGCGCTGCCGCGTACTTCACCGTTTACGAATGCTGCCACTTCGAATTCGCCCATCATGTCGTTGCTTTCGAGAACAGCGATGATGTTCATGTTGTTAGCGAATGCTGATGCCTTAGGAGCCCAGTGGTTGTTTTCTGCTGTTACGTTAGCTCTAACTTCAGCTCTTGAGTTAGCGTTAGCTGCTGGATATACTAATGGCTTAGCTTCACTTGATGTGTTGTAATACATATAACCCATACCTGGAGTCATTGATTGTAATGATTGTCCATACCAGCCTGACCATGTTCCGTTTTCAGTTGGGATGTTTGCATAGTATTGAGCAACTCCGTTATGAGTCTTGATGATATCACCATCTTGTGGATTGATGCCAGCGAATGCTGTTTCAACATTCATAGCTGCTGCTACAGGATAACCGATCCATGTCCATTTGTCGTTTAATGTGATAGGTGTTGCTGCTGGGTTTACGATATCGCCACCGAGAACCAACTCAACAGGAGCAGTAGTCTTAATCATGTACATTTCTGTTACTGAAACTTCTTCGAGTGAACCGAACCAGAAATATTCACCGTTGTTGTAATTTGGATCATTATCCCATTTAATACTATTAAGTTGGTTCTTGATTTGTTCACCATTGTTACCGATACATGATTTGAGCATGTCGAGGCCTTTTGTGCCGTTGAAGTCAGCAATGTATGATGAGAACCAGTTCCAGCCTGTTTCGAGAGTTTGTCTTTGAGCTGGGACAACTGTCCATGTGCCATTACCGTTGTCTACTACTGTGTATTCACTAGGGACATTGACTTCAGCGTCCCAGTATTGTGTTCTGATATCATAGTTATATGTACCACCTATAACATAAATGCTGTTTTGGTTATTTCCAGTTGCATTGAAAATCCATGGGAAACCATGATTTGGACCAGTACCTGCATTATCCAATACGAATGTACCACCTTTAACTATTACGATGTCATCGCCATTTGAGTAAACCATTGAGTCTTCTGAATTGTCCATGTGGTAGTTACCATTTTCAATTGTCAAGTGACCTGTTGTGCCACGTTTCCAGAACATATATGCTACTTTTGGTGTGGTGTTATTAACATCAACATCGATAGTACCATTGCCTGTTACTGTCAAGCCAGCACCATTTTCAACATAAACAACAGCATAGATTCTGTCTGTTGTGCTTTGATGGTCAACAGAGATTTTCTTGCCATTCATGTTGAGAGTAATATCTTTTCCGCTAACATTTGCTAAGACATCATATTTGTTTTCTACTTTGAAAGTATTTTCCCAGCTATATGCTAAGTCTTTCAATATAACAACTTCGTCACCTGTTACAGCTGCATCGATAGCTGCTTGGAGTGATTCGTATTTAGCTCCGCCTGTAATTTCAGCAACGTAAACCATAGCTACGACTTTGTACATGCCGTTTTCATAGACGACTTTGTAGCCATCAATGTTTGTAACTACATTAGAGCCTTCTGGAGCTGTAAGTGTTGCATCTGTGTCTGTAAGAACATATTTTGCATATTGGCTATTCTCTAATGTTCCTACTGTATTTTCACCTTCAAAGTCGAATGTTGCTACATATGTTTTACCATCTCTTTCCCAAATTTCAATGCTGCTGATTGTACTATTCTTGATAGTGTAAGTCTTATTACCATAGTTAGAATCGTAAATACCATATTTTGCAACGTCTGTCATGGTTACGTTTTCAAGTGATACAGCACCTGCGTAGTCAATCCTGATACCATAATATACTTCTGAGATGCTAACGTTCTTTAATGAAACGTTTGAGAATGATGAAGGAACTTGGAGTAATCCGTAGCCGTAGTCTTTAGCGGTAACGTTTTCGATATTGATATTTTTACCACCACCGAGATTTACTGCGTAAGCATTCAAGCCCTGACCGTCAAATGAACAGTCTTTAATTGTAACTTGTGCATTAGAGCCTGTGCTCTTGTGTTTGTAAACTTGACCTTTAACGAATGCTACTTTTTGGATAGTGACGTTGATGTTGTTCAATGTCATTGTACCTGTATATTCGAAATCAGCACCGTCAATAGTAACGCTCTTGTTAACTGTTACGTCTTCTGTGATATTAGCAATAAATTCGATTGTCTGACCTGCTGTAGCTGCTGCTATAGCTTTTGCTAATGTTGCATAGTATGTTTCACCGATTTTAGCGACAGCTGGAATAACTTGTACGAGGCCTTCGTCTTCGCCTGTAAGAGCAACTGTTGCCCAGCCTTCTTCTTGTAATTCGTCAGCGTAATCTGCCTTTACTTTAATGATGATGGTTTCATCCAATTCGATATCGAGGTAGCTTGTGTTTGAACCTTCAAACTTCAATTCTGTATTGAGAGTTACCTTAGTGCCAGCGCTTGAAGTTGTGTATTGTTCATTGCCTGATTCTGAGAGGATAGCTTGGTTTCTGTATTCATCAGAGCTTTTAGCTGTGATAGAACCGCCATTGATATTGATAGTTACATTTTCAGCACCATATTGAACTGTTGAGAAGTCATTTGATTCGCCTGTATATGTGTTTGTACCAAGCATTGTTGTGTTTTCTACATTGACTTCTGAACCTTTGCCGTAGATTGCCAATGCACCCCATGCGCTTAAGTTAGAATTTTCAATGTTAACCTTAGCTGCACCTGCTGAAGTAGCTACGTGTACTGCATAGTGGCTTACGTTAGAAACCTTAACATTGCTGAGGTTTGTAGTACCAGCTTCGTTGATGATGTTGATACCGCGTTCACAGCCTGTTGAACCTGCGATTGTGAGGTTTTGGATGTTAACTTCACCAGCGAAGTCGATGTTGATAGCGCGGCCTGCTGCAGATGTTAAAGTCTTGTTGCCACCGTCTAATGTGATAGCCTTATCAATTGTAAAGATTTCTGCTAACTCAACATTTCTTAATAATGTTATTGTTTCATTATCTTGAGCTTTTGCATAAGCATTGCTGAGGGCTGTATAATATACATCATATACATTGTTGTTGTTCTTTGCTTCAAAGCCGAAAATGCTTGTAACATCAGACTTGATTGTTGCTGTAGCGTTAGCTGTTGGATGTTCGTATGTGCCGTCATCACCTGTTGTCATGATAACTTGATATTCACCTGTTGTTGCCAAAGTGACATCTGTTCCGATTGAAAGGTCGTATGCACCTGTTGTCTTACGT
>JAFYUH010000202.1 GCA_017549605.1 Bacteroidales bacterium | reverse complement strand
GATTACCAATTGGAGGTTATTAATTGTAGAACCATCGTTCAAAGCGATGAAAGCTACGTTTTTGCTGCCGCGTTTGTTACGCACCCAACCCTTGACATTTATCTCTTTGTCAAGCTCTTGCATTTGTAATGCATCTTTAATCTCTGTACGTTTCACGATTATATTTCTTTAAAATTATTCTGATTTTAATTAACTTACAAAGATAAGAAAAAGTCTAAAGACTAAAGACAAAAGATGAAAGATTTTTTTGCTGTGAGCTATGAGCTATGAGTTGTGGGCAAAACAGCTAGTAAAAAAAGTCTGTTGTCTGTTGTCTGTTGTCCGTTGACTTTTTATATTTTTGCAAAAAAAAGATGAGAGATAGTTTTGACATAAAAGGATGGATTGAAAATCCCGATGAGCTTTTGCTTATTGCGGGTCCGTGCAGTGTGGAAAGCAAGGAACAATTTTCAGACACTGTTGTAAAACTATCAAATATACAAGAAGTTAAAATCTTGCGTGGCGGTATCTGGAAACCTCGCACTCGTCCTAACGGCTTCGAAGGAATAGGTGAGGAGGGCTTAAAATGGATGAGAGAGATTTCACGAGCTTCAAAGCTGCCTTTCATGACGGAGGTGGCGACGCCTGAACATGCAGAGTTGGCATTGAAATATGAAGTCGATGCTCTGTGGATCGGTGCCAGAACAACAGCGAATCCTTTCTCTATGCAGCAGCTTGCCGACGTTCTCAGCGGCGTCGATATTCCTGTCTTCGTGAAAAATCCTATAGCGCCCGACCTTAAGTTATGGATCGGCGCTTTCGAACGTCTCGCTTCTTCAGGTCTCACTCATCTCGTTGCGATACATCGCGGTTTCCAAGACACTAACGCTGCTCCTTATCGCAACAACCCTCGCTGGGAAATTCCTATCGAACTACATCGTAAAAATCCTAACATCCCGATAATAACAGACATAAGTCATATATGCGGATGCCGCGAGATTCTGCAGTCGACAGCACAAAAAGCTCTCGATCTCGCGACAAACGGTCTTATGATAGAGTCGCATTGTAATCCTGAAATGGCTCTCACCGACGCTGATCAGCAGATAACTCCTAACGATTTGAAGCTGCTGCTCGATAATCTGGTGGTTCATAAAACCAAGTCGAATAATGCAGATTTCCTCCTTCAAGAACTGAGAAACCAGATCGATAACATCGACGAGGAATTGTTGCAGCTCTTGGCTAAAAGAAGTGAGATATCTTCTAAAATAGGAGTGATAAAGAAAGAGAATAACCTCGCTGTGCTTCAACTCGATAGATGGAATTCTATATTGTCAAATCATATCGAAAAAGGTAAACTCCTTGGTTTGAATGAAACTCTTGTCAAAGATATTTTTGAAAGTATTCATAAGGATTCGATTGATAGACAACTTTGAGAGTTAGGAATTTTTTTATTAGAAATTCAAAATCTCAGAAAACTTTAAACCTTAACCTTAAACCTTAAACTAAAATGAAAACACTTATTACTTTACTTTGTTTATTTCTATTATCGTTTGATGTTTTTGCAGATTCATTAAATACGTCTGAAAAAGTCATCAATGATTTTTTATCTAGAGTTTTAGGTCAACAGACAACAGATAACGGTCAACAGTTGATAGTTACGGTTTTGGATGAAAATCTTGGACAACAGACAACGGACAACAGTCAACAGTTGAGAGAAGATGTTTTTATTATCACTTCTAAAGATGGGAAACCTTGTGTTAAAGGTAATTCTGTATTAGCGATAACAACGGGTGTCAATTGGTATCTGAATCATTATGCTAAAATAAATCTATCGTGGAATAATTTATATCTCAACGATTTGTCTTCTTATGAATTCCCGATTCCTTCTGAAGATGAGATGCATGTTTGTTCTGCCGACTATCGTTATTATCTCAACTATTGTACTTTTTCTTATTCGATGTCGGTCTGGACGTGGGAGCGTTGGGAGAAGGAAATCGACTGGATGGCGTTACATGGTATCAACATGCCTTTGCAGATCGTCGGTCTCGATGTGGTTTGGAAAAAATTGTTAACGGAATATTACAATTACACTTCTGAAGAAGCAGATGCTTTCATCGCTGGACCTTGTTTTCAGGCGTGGTGGGGAATGAACAACCTCGAATCTTGGGGCGGTCCTAATCCTGATTGGTGGTATGAGCGTCAGGCTGTTCTGGCGAAAAAGATATGTGATAGGATGCGAGAACTAGGCATGCAGCCTGTGCTTCCTGGTTTCAGCGGCATGGTGCCGAGCAACTTCACGGAAAAGACCGGAATATCGGCGAACGGACAAGGGTTGTGGTGTGGTTTCACTCGCCCTCATATCTTGAATCCAAATACAGAGGATTTTAAGAAGATGGCAGCCAACTACTATAAGGTGCTCGCTGAGGTGATGGGGACGTCGCAATATTACAGCATGGATCCATTTCATGAAGGCGCAAATACTAGTGACATCGATGTGGCATCTGCTTATAAAGCCATCGCTGATGCTATGTTTGCTGCAAATGACGACATAGATGAGAAATGGGTGATTCAATATTGGCAATGGTATTCGGATCAATATCACGTTCTTGATCAGGTGGCGAAAGGTGACTTGATAATACTGGATTTGTTCTCGACGGCGCACACGCATTTCGGTGAATATAAAGGTCATGACGCCGTCTATTGCATGTTGCCTAACTTCGGAGGTCGCTCAGGTTTTATGGGGCGTTTCAATGGCGTCATTGACGGTTATTTTGAAAATAAAAATTCACATCCTAACATAAAAGGCATAGGCGCGACACCCGAGGGTATTGGTTCTGTACCTGTCTTATATGACATTTTATTTGAGTTACCTTGGCATGACGAGAAACCTGATGCCAAAGAATGGATGCGTAATTATACGGTAAGCCGTTATGGACAAGAAAATGAACATGCGATTAAAGCTTGGGAGTTGTTGCGTAATTCGGCATTGGATTGTAAAACGTCATTGCAAGGTCCGCATGAGGCAGTGGTCTGCGCTCGTCCTTCATTGACGGTTGACAAGGTGTCGTCATGGGGCGGGACGGATATCTTTTATAATACGGATGATGTTAGAGAAGCGGCTCGTCTGTTGTTGAAAACTGATCTATCTGGAGAAAACTATTATTTCGACCTTATTGAAATATCTCGTCAGGCTTTGATGGATTATGCTTATTATTTGTTAAAAGATATTAAGAAATCTTATGATGAAGGTAATGTCAAAGGTTTTAAAAAACAACGTGATGCTTTCTTGTCTTTGATATTGGATATGGATGCCTTGCTGAACACGAATAAGAATTTCATGTTTGGTAATTGGACGCAGATGGCACGCGATATCGCTGATGAGTTTGAGGGAACTGTGGAATCTGACAAAGATTGGTTGGAATTGAATAATGCCCGTACTTTAATAACTACATGGGGAGATGAAGCCAATGCCAACAAAGGTGGTTTGCGCGATTATTCTTACAGAGCCTGGGGTGGTATGCTAAAGGATTTTTACTATCCACGATGGGAATATTTCTTTGAAAATGATTTGCAGTCGCCTGAAGGAGGATGGTTTGCGATGGAGCGAGAATGGTGCTTTAACAAAGCATTGAAATATTCTTCCCAACCACAAGGTGATACCAAGAAAATCTTACGAAAAATCTGGAAAAGATATTTGTCCACGAAATGACACGAATTGTCACGAAAGTTTAGTGTTGATTCGTGAAGATTAGTGGATATGTATTATAGTGAAAGTAGTGTATAAAAAAAGCCGCTGATTAGCGGCTTGATTTTTTATTTTTGAACGTTTTTAAGTCTGTTCTTGTCACCCCAGAGACCGTAGACTTCGCTAACGTTACCTGCTGTGATGAAAGCGTTGATTTCGTTGTCGTTGATGAACTTCATCAAATCTGAGAACTCATCTGTTGACAAGAAAACTTCGAGTTTTACTTTGTCTTCACCGCTATAACCGCCTTTGACATTGTAGATTGTCAAACCGCGTGAGATATCGTTGATGATGAATTGTCTGATCTTTTCGTGTTCGTTTGAGATGATGCTGACTTTCTTTCTTCTGTTGAAGCTAGCTGTGAAGTAGTCAACAACCAAACCGTTAATCCATGTACCGATCAAACCGATGATAACTAAACGAGCATCGTTAATCATGAAAGCTGTGCAGCAGATGACCCAACCTGCAACTGATACTGAAGTACCGATGTCGAAGTGTAAATATTTGTTAACGATTTTTGCTAAGATATCGAGACCGCCAGTTGAAGCATTGATCTTGAATAAAACTGCTTGTGCCAAGCTTAATAATAATACGAAGCAGCAGAGGTCAAGCCAGAGGTCGCCCATGATTGAAGGGATTTCTGATGAAGGATCAATGAAGTTTTGATATGGGAAATATTTTTCCAAAACACCGATCAATGGTCCTAATATAAGAGCTGTGAAGACAGTCTTGATGCCGAATTCCTTGTCGATGAGGATGTAAGCTAAAATCAACAAGATGGCATTGATTACGAAGATTACTGTTGATACGTTAAGAGGGAATCCGAAGAATTTTTCGCAAATTCCGCTGATGACGATTGAGAGACCTGAGATTGTACCGATGATAAGTTTGCTTGGTACAAGGAAGTAGTAAACTGCGCAAGCAGTTACAATCATACCCAATGTCATAATAATCAATTCGATCCAGAACTTTTTAGTTGCAACGTAATTGATAATTTCTTTAAAGTCTAATTTGAATTTCATTGTATAATTTTTTGGTGTGCAAATTTACAATAATTTATGATTGGTTTTTCACTTCATTTACATTTTTCTTAGTTTTGCAAAAAAGAATTTTATGAGAAAAATATCATTGCTTTTATTCCTTTGTCTTTCCTTATTTTCTTGTAAGGAAAAATCGCTTTTCAAATCAGAAAATATAATACCAAGTCCAAAAGAATTTGTAGTTAAAAATGACAAGATGCATCTTCTGAAAGATGTTATAATTTCTTCATTATCAGAGAATCTTATATATCCGCAAAATAAAGACGAATATTTTTTAAAGATAGAGAAAGGTATAGCGTATATTGAAGGTAATGAGGTGTGGGCGCGACAGACATTGGAGCAACTCAAGGATTCAGAAGGTCGTGTTCCAGATGTGGAAATCCACGACTGGTCGGCTTATCCTTTCAGAGGTTTCATGCACGATACCGGTCGTAATTTCCAGACTATAGACATGCTCAAAGAGACCATCGACCTGATGTCTTTTTACAAGATAAATTATTTCCATTGGCATCTCACCGACAATCCAGCTTGGCGTATTGAATGTAAGGCTTATTCTCAACTCAATGATCCTCAATATCAACGTCCAGGTCGTGACTGCGGTAAGTTTTATACATACGATGAGATTCGTGAGCTGATAACTTACGCAGAAGAACGCGGTATCACCATAATGCCAGAGATTGATATGCCTGGCCATTCTGCTTATTTCAGAAGCGCCTTCGGTTTCAGCATGGATTCTGAAGAAGGTATGAAGGTGCTCGAAAAATGCATCGAGGAGTTCTGCAACGAGATTCCTGTCTCGATGTGTCCTTATCTTCATATAGGTTCTGACGAGGTTTACATCTCTGATCCAAAGGGTTTTATGAAGTTTACAGAAGATTTGTGCAGGAAGCATAATCGTATTGCAGTGGCTTGGGATCCAGGGCTTCCTTCTGATTCTACTACGGTACGTCAGATATGGAACACCGCTGCTGGTTCCAATGCGGCAAGTGCTAAAAAAGGCGGCCGTTATATAGATTCTTTCATGGGTTATCTCAACTATTACGATCCTATCTATTTTACAAATAAGGTGTTCTTGCATAAGGCATGCGCTCAGGATGTTCCTGATACCACAAACGCTCTCGGCGGAATATTATGTCTCTGGAATGACGTGCGTGTCGATGACAAGACTCGTATCGCTCTTCATAACGGGATGATTAACGGCATGATGACTTTCTCGGAACGCTTCTGGAACGGTGGAGAAGGCTCTTGGGAAGAACTCGTGGCTTTTGAAGATAAGATGTCATGCCATAAAGACAATATGCTTCAAAACTATGATGTGCGTTGGAATCCTAATGCTGAGACTTTGTGGAATATAACTATTGCCGATACTCTTAACTTGGAAACTAGAGGCGGCGCTGTTGACGTCGACGACTTATGCAGAGCTAATGGTATTAATATAGGTGATACGGTCTCGGCTTGGGCTGTAACTGAAATTTATTCTGAAGAGGATGTGACGATACAGGCATGGGTCGGCTTTGAAGCGGCAGCTCGTTCTAACAGAATATCTGGCGGCATCGGACCTCAAGGCAGATGGGAAAACAATGGTCGTTTGTTGGTCAATGGCGAGGAATATTTCCCTGCACAAACATGGAAAGAACCTGAAAAATATAAATTCCATTATAACACCTGGCATCGACCTGAAGAAGAATTGCCTTATACCGATGAGCAGTTCTATTGGATGCGCGAACCTGTCAGCATAAACCTTAAAAAAGGCGATAACAAAATAGAATTGTATATTCCAAAGACATTCAAAGGACAAAGATGGAGCTTTGGTTTTGTAATCTCCACGTATCACGAGGATTTGCACGTATCTTTGTAGTTACTACTTCCATCGCTCAATGCGTTAGGGATTGGAGCGGCATCCTTTTGGAGCGTAGCGAAAAAAGATAGAGCGGAAAGCCCGACGGCTTTGCCGGAACGCCCAAAGAAAAATCAACAGACTAAAAAAACTGCAACATTTTTACCTAAAAAGTGTTATCTTTGTGAAATGATTTTATCTGTATGAAGAAACATATTTTGACAATAATATCGTTGATATTCATTGCTCTGGCTTTCTCTACGAAAGCTGATGTTTCTTCATTTGTTAATGTTACAGATATAGAAGAGTCTTATATCTTTGACAGACAGCAGTCTGATATAGAGTCTATTTTCGATGCGGCTTCCGACAAGACCATCATCCCTGAATTGCAGAATTCTCTTCCGCTGCCGTCGTTCCGACTTATTTCATCACAGAAGAAAACCCAACAGAATCTGATAAATAACATTCTCTTGAAACGCTTCTCCGCAGAAGTGCAGCCAACAGAGAATTATAATTTGAAGTTCTCATCTCCTTTGTCATCGAAGGAAGATTTAATTGTTATAGTAAGACACCTTATTATTTGAAGTCACCAAGTCACCAAGACGCCGAGACACCGAGTCACTAAGAATTTTGTGTCTTTGCGATTTTTTTACTCAAGGTCTGTTGTCTGTAGACAGTTGACCGTATCTTATTATTAACAATTAAACTTTAAAAATCATGACAAACAGTATTCAACACACACAATTAGAATTAATCGAGAAAAAATTCAACCTTAAATCATTACTCTTAAGCTTGGCTTTGATTGGCTTAGGCGTCTTGTTGTTCGTTTATTCAGGAAAAATTGAAAGCGATATGCTTTCATCAACGCTGATTTTCATTGGAATATCTATAGTGGCTTTCGCTACATTTTTAATGATTGCCAAATTGAACAGCGAGGTTTATGTCAAGACTAATTCTCCAATAATAAAACGTCAGCTTTATTTCGATACCGCTGATTTCTATGATATTAAAAATGCAATCGATAAAGGTGATTATAAATCTATAGAGAAATTCAAGAGAGTCGATGAAGGCAATGTTCAGCTTTATGTCGTCCACTCAAAGGATAAGAAGTTCGCAGCAATGCAGCTTTTTAAATACGAACCTTTCGATTTCGTTCCACAGACTGAAGTAAAAACGGCAGAATTTTAATATAGAAACTCAAAAGTTCAGAATCTCAGAATCTCAAAATTTCTGAAACTCAAAAGTTCAGAATTTTTTGAAGTTTTGAATTTCTGAATTTCTGAATTTCAAAAAAAACTATCTTTGCATAAAAGATAGTTTTTTTATTTATGAAGGACGTAATGACATTTCTCAATGGCGTTTTGCATAACAACAATCGCCCTTGGTTTCAGGAAAATAAGGATTTATATCTCAAAGCACAGAACCGTATTAATAATATGACAGTCGAACTTATTGACGGCATATCTAAATTCGATTCTTCAATAAGAAATCTCAGCGTGAACGACTGCACCTATCGCATCTATCGCGACATTCGATTTTCTCCTGACAAGCGTCCTTACAAAACACATATGGGAATCTACGTCTGCACTCAAGGCAAGAAATCAGGACTCGCGGGATATTATCTTCATTTTGAAGGTGATGGTGCCGAATATCTTGGACTTAACGGACTTTATGCCGGTTTGTATAATCCAGATAAAGACGTGCTTAAGAGCATAAGAGAAGATATCTGTTATGACGGCGCAAGTTTTGAAACAGCGATCAAGAAAGCCAAGAACTTTACCTTGGATACATCCTGCAGTCTCAGCAAGACTCCAAAGGATTTCCCTAAAGACAATCCTTACGATTATCTTTTAAGATTGAAACAATATAATCTCATCCAGGCTCTTCCAGAAGGAATGCTGTATAGTGACAATCTGATAGAGTGGGCTTTGGAAGAATTCAAGACCGCTTACGACTTCAACGCACTTTTGAATAGAGCAGCGCTTTTTGCGAGAGAGGGTGTTTAGTTGAGAGTTAGGAATTAGGAGTTAGGAGTTTATGTAGAGACGTCACTCCTGTGGCGTCTAATAGATTAGGAATTTAATTATTTATTATGGATAAGAAAGAATTAAGGGCTTGTATTAAAGCTTTGAAGAAGCAGCATTCAAAAGAGTGTCTTTTGGAGCAGTCGAAGTTGATTCTTGATAAGTTAGAGAATAACAGATATTTCATTGAGGCAGAAACGGTGATGCTTTATAGTTCGCTTCCTGATGAGGTCAACACTCATGAGTTCTTGGAAAAATGGCGTAACGAGAAGAGAATCATCCTTCCTACAGTCGTTGGTGATGACATCATTCCCGTTGAACTTTCAAAAGAAACAGATTTCGCTGTGGGCGACTTCAATATACTAGAGCCTCAAAATGATGAGTATACTGGTGGTTATGACTTGATCGTCGTTCCAGGAGTGGCTTTCGATAAAAAAGGAAACAGAATAGGACGAGGCAAAGGCTACTACGACAGATTTCTCTGCAAGCACTTAGATGTCACTCGTATAGGAATTTGCTTCGACTTTCAGTTGGTAGATGAAGTGCCGACAGAAGATAATGACATCAGAATGAATGAGGTCATCAGTTTGAATTAGGAATTGAAGAGACGTGGTTTTGTTATCACGTCTTTTTGTTTAAAAAAAATTAAAATTCGATGCATCAAATTTTCAATATATGCGTTAAGTGAATGTAAAAAAACAAGAAAGATGGTTAGATTTGACGATTTGTTGACAAGATGCAAGCGGCGCAACTCGAAGGCGATGATGGAGTTATACAACATCTGCGCAATGCCCGTCTATAACGCAAGTCTCCATATCGTGATGAACGAGTTCGATGCCGAGGAGATAATGCAAGACTCCATCCTTAAGGCATTCGACAATATCGACAGATTTCTTGGAACAGAAAAAGACTTCATAGCCTTTGTGAAGAAAATCGCTGTAAACAAAAGCATCGACTGGTTCCGTAAAAACAGCAAGACACCTTTATTTACTGAAGTTGGCAATAACATCGTTGTCGAACAATATGATGATGACGATGATGAATTGATATTTTCTGTTGATATGATAAAAGAAAAAATCGACTCGCTCCCTAATGGCTATAGGATGGTGTTGTATCTTCATCTTGTTGATGAACTTGATTTTGCAGATATAGCAGAGGTGATGAATATTAAGCCTTCATCTGTTAGGTCGCAGTATGCAAGGGCGAAGGAGAAACTTAAGAGGGAGTTGGGAATTAGGAGTTAGGAGTTAGGAGTTAGGAGTTGGGAGTTAGGAATTAGGAATACTTTTAGGATATGGAAAATTATATAAGAAATAACAAGAATAGGTTCATGGAGGAGTTGCCTGCTGGTCATCAGGAGCGTTTTGCCATGAAGTTGCAAAAACGAAATGAAACTGTGCCAAGAGCTAGACGTATATGGTTCGGCATTTCTTCTGCAGCTGTTGCTATAGTACTTGTCTTATTGATACTTAAGGTACAAGATAATATGCAGCCTTACCTTTATAATGAAAACGATAAGGTTGCTGAAATGCGAATGCTTTATGAAAGACAGCTCAATGAGACGATAGTATTGCTTGAAAATATTCTTGATAATGTCGATGATTCGACAAGAAAAGAGATTAATATGTTGATAGAAAGTATGAATAATACTACAGGGGTATTTGCTGAGATTGCACCATTGCCTGAAGAGAAGCAACTCGCAATAACGTCGCAAATATATAATAATCAATTGCAGACATTAAATTCAATATATAGAAAAATCAATAAAAAATAAGGAGGAATGATTATGAGAACTAAGATAGTGACTATTGGATTTTGGCCGTTGTCAAAGATTGTTTTTACATTACTGCTGTGTTTTGTTGCTTCGATTGGCTTTGCTGAAAATGAGTTTGACAATAATTACAAATATACCAAGAAAAGGACAATAGACGCAAACTTCAATGCGGGAGAGGATTACACTCTTAATCTTTCGGGTAAGTACAGCGACTATGAAATTTCTACATGGAATGAAAACCATATCAGTTTTCATGTCGAGATAGTGGTTAAGTCGAATAAGGAAGAAAAAGCTGAGGAACTGCTGTATCAGATAGACATCGACTTTGAAAACTCTCAATCCAATAAGGAAATAATGGCGAAGACTATCATCCCAAGCAAGATAAATAATGTTGAGTTTCAGATAGATTATTACATAATGATTCCTAAAAATATATTTCTTGTAATGCATAATGCTTATGGAAATGTCAATATTGATAAACTCAGCAGATATCTCGATCTGGAATTGGATTATGGTAATTTCTCAATTGACAGTCTGTTCGCTGATAATAAGATAGACCTTGCTTATGGCAATGCCAAAATAAAATATGCTGATAAAGTCGATGCTAAAATACGTTATGGTGATATTCGTGTCAATACTGGAAATGAAGTGAATGTTAACCTGCAATACGGTGACGGTAAGTTCGGTGACATAAATTCGTTGAAGGCTTTTTGTCAGTATTCCGACATTTCGTGTTCTGATATTGAGGCCGCATATCTGAAGGTACAATATAGCGACACATATTTAAAAAACGCCAAGGATTTGACAGTGGATAATTCATATAGCGATGTTGAAATAGATTATCTCTTAAAGAAAATTAACATGTCTTCCACTTATGGAGATATTGAAATAAACAAAGTGGCTCTGGATTTTGAAATCATTGACATCACAGCTTTATACGCAGATGTTAGTGTCATCCTTAGCGAAAACCATAGATTTTCATATAATCTTTCGTCTTCATACGGCGACATTGAGTGCGATATACTCAAAGACAATGCGAAGAAATACATCAAGGATGATGAAGAATCAGTAATGATTGGTAATTATAATGACGATAACGAAAGTCATCAGATTAAAATTGATATGCGATATGGTGATTTAGAGATTGAGTTTTAAGGTAAGAATTAGTAATAAATAATTAACAATTTAAATATTAAAGATATGAAAAGATTAGTATTGATTTCTATGTTAATGGCGTTTGCTGTGACAGTTTTTTCTCAAGAAATAAAAAATGACACTGTTGTGATAGCCGGTGGCGACAAGGTGGAAGTTCTTATCAATAATAATAAGGTAAAGATAGTTGATACTTTTAACGGATTGAAGATTAACGTATATTCTGTCAATGAAAATGGAGAATTTGAGAAGAATCCTTATTATGAAAGTCGCTATGAAAATAATGTTGCTAGTAAGACAGAGACAAGGAACGTTACTATCAACATTCCTATCAATCCAACTTTTATCAAAGATGACAGGAGCCCAAGATTAAACTTCCGTTCCTTTGAGCCAATTTATCCTACAATATATTATGCATATTCAACATTGGTAGGAACAAATCATTTGACGTTGGTACGCCAGAAGCCAAGTTCGTTTGAATGGGGTTCTTATTTCTCTCAGATTAAATTGTGCAAGAATAAGAAAAACACTTTTGGATTGACAGCTGCATTCGGAATATCAAATACGTACAATCACTTAGATTGTTTTTTGGGAACTTATAGCCATCCTGGTAGCAATTCTCCTAACAGCACATATTTTTATTATGGCAACGATGGTGAAGTTGTACCTGATGGTTTTGAAAATATTATAGATAAAGGAGATATCAAGAAAAGCTATCTGCGTTATTGGAGTCTTCGCTTGCCTGTCAATGCTCAGTTGCAATGGAGAATAGGTGGCAATAAAATGGCATTCTCTTTCGGCCCTGAATTTGAATGGCGTTTCGAAATGAAGTCGAAAGTGAAGCTTGAAAAAGGTGGCAAATACACAGTTTCAGATAATCTTGCTTACAATCCCTTTGGTGTCAATGCATTGGCAGTCTTGAGTTTTAAAGATTTCGTAATCTTTGGTAGAGCAGGGTTGACACAGTTCTTCAATCAAAAATATAGCACTGAAAGTCTGGTTCCAGTAAATTTGGGAATCGGATTTAGTTTCTAAAACTTCCGACTCCTAATTCCTAACTAATCATGTCTTTTACATTATTGATTTCTAGGAATGTAGTTCCGCCTTCTTCGCCGAAACTTCCTCCGAGATAAACGATTTTATCATCAGTGTTGACGAAACCTTTGTTCAGAAGCATTTGCAAAGCGCTTTTATATTCTTCTTTCAATTCCTTTTTGTCAGCTTGATATATAGGAGTGATGCCATAACTCAATGCGAGTTGTCGCACAAGTTTCTCATTATGACATAATGCTATCACGGGATTAGGTCCTCGGTAAGAGGAGAGGATGCGGGCTGTCTTTCCTGTGTTGGCGTCTGTTATGATACCTTTGACGCTGAGCAGTTCGGTTGCCTTGATGGCGTTTTTCGCGAGGAACTCCGTGACGCTGCTGTTTTCGTCAAGAGGGATTTCTATGTCGTTTTCGCGCATCTTGTCTTTCTCTGCCTGCTCTGCGATGGATGCCATCATCTTCACTGCTTCGATAGGATATTTGCCGGAGGCAGTCTCGCCGCTGAGCATAAGAGCGTCAGTACGGTAATAAATGGCGTTCGCGATGTCTGTCACCTCAGCGCGTGTAGGACGAGGGTTGTTTATCATTGTATGAAGCATCTGCGTTGCCACGATGACGGGTTTGTTGGCGATGACGCACTTGCGTATGATCTTACGTTGGATGCCAGGAATCTTTTCAATAGGCACCTCAATGCCGAGGTCGCCGCGAGCGATCATGATGCCATAAGAAGCCTCGATGATTTCGTCTATGTTATCTACGCCTTCCTGGTTCTCAATCTTGGATATGATTTTTATATCGCTGTTGTATTCGTCGAGAATGTCTTGTACGGCTTTGATGTCGCTTTTGTTTCTTACGAAAGAGTGAGCGATGAAGTCGAGGTTCTCTTCTATTGCGAGTTTTATGTTTGTCTTGTCTTTCTCTGTCAGCGCTGGTAATTCAATATGTACGCCAGGCACGTTGACGCTTTTTCTGTTGCCGAGACGGGCGTCATTTTGTACGATGGCATAGAGGGTGTTGTTACTTTTATCGACGATCTTCAGTGCGAGTTCGCCGTCGTCGATGAGCACGTCGTTGCCGATGTTGAGGTCGTGGACGAAGTTGCTATATGAGACGTTGATGCATTCGCGAGTCGTTGTCTCTGAAGGATTGCCGCAGATTCTCACTTTGTCTCCGGTCTTGAAATAGATATGATCTTCGACATTCGTCGTTCTTATTTCTGGACCTTTGGTGTCAATAAGGATAGCGAGCTGGCTTGAGACAGCTCTGATGTTGTTGATGACGTTTTTGATGCCATCCGGAGTAGCGTGTGCCGTGTTGATTCGCATCACGTTGACTCCGGCATTATATAATTCTCGTAAAAAGTCAACCTCACAACGGAGGTCGCTAATGGAAGCTACTATCTTAGTTTGTTTCATAGTAATAAAATATATTTTTTATCAACAAACAAAGATATGAATTTTATCCTACAAATTCTGCAAAATTCTCTGCTTGTTCTTTCAGTTCGTTAAGTTGTTCTTCGGTGAGTTTGAATTCACCTTTTACCCATGCTTCCAAGCCGAGGGCAATACCAGCCTGAGGTTCTTTCATCACATCCATCTTGATATATTCCAACAGCTCGTTCAGTTTGGCGCGGCATGACGCTGTCTTGTTCTTGCCGCCAGCGCCGCTGACTGTGACTTTCTTTCCCTGTACTGCTGTTGGATTTGCGAAGTTGGAAATATCCATAGGACGAGACAGCCAGTCGAAGAGGTTTTTCAATAATCCAGGATAGCTGTGGTTGTATTCTGGAGTGAAGATCCAGATGCCGTCGGCTTTGAGAATCTCCTCTCGTACTCGATGAATGCGCTCCTGTTCTTGGGTCAGACATTTGCTAGGTCCCTTGATTTCCCAATCTTGATTCATATATGGAATGTCGTTGAAGTCGAGGTAAGAAATCACGAATCTGTCTTTGAGAATGTCTTCTGCAATCTTGGCAAGTTGTCTGTTGAAAGACTCTTTACGAAAAGAGCCTATGATAAAAAGAATATGTTTCATAGTGGTAAAATTTACTATGAAACATATTAAGAGGGAAAAAGTTGACAAAATATGTGAATTTAGTCGGTTTTACAAGCCAAACTTAATCAGATTTCTGTCAGCGTCTCCAGCTTTATCTGCTTTATTTTGTTTATATGAATTGAAATTATATGATATACCTATCCATAACATTCGGCTTTTCTGCTTGCTTATGTTTGTAAGATCGTAAATTCTGTTGTATGAATGAACTTCCCATTTGTATGTGTTAAAGACATCGGTAACGAGTAGAGATAATGTCATGGCACCTTTCATGAGTTTTTGCTTTATGCCTACATTCATCTTATGCATAAATGATGTGGTGAGCTGTGGATAATATTGTGGTGTCATGATGAAATATTGCAACTGAATATTTGTGTTTTTTCTGGGAATAAGATCAAGCATGATGTTAGAATTATTTGACAATCCTTCGTTGTCAATGTCTATCATGCTAAAGTCATAGTCGGCTTTTTTAAACTGACCGCATGTCTTTACATAGAAAGTGTTGGAACTAAATGTGGCGGTTATCCATTCCCAAGGGAATATCTTTAACGATAGGTCAAGACCACTTTTCATATCGTATGCGGCATTGATATATGTTGTGATGAGCAGTCCGTCAATGACTTCTGTTATCTGGGAGATATAGTCTTCTGTATAGTTGAAGTATGCGTCAGCAAAAATATTGAATTTTTTACCTTTTATATTATATGTCAAATCTAGTTTCGATGTCTTTTCGGCTTGTAAATTCATATTGCCTTGTTCGTAAGTCATGGCATCGACCATACTCATATAAGGTGTCAGTTGAGGATATGTAGGACGTCCTATTCTTCGAGAGAATGCAAGTGACAAGTCTTGCTTGTCAGATATTTTATATGTTCCAGAAAGACTTGGCGCAATGAAAATGTCATCTTTTTTTGTATCTATATTTTCATGCTTGCTGTCTAATGTTACTATGCTGTATTCTCCTCTCAGACCAACTTTATAGCTGAACTTGCCAATGTTTTTTGAAGAGAACATAACGTAAGCTGCAGGAATAAGTTCTGTATGTAACAGATCGTTACTGAAAGAATCAGAATAAATCCAATTTTCATTTTCCAAAGCAAAAAACTCGTGATATATGTCGTTACTGCGGTATGTCACTTTCGCTCCTGCACTCAAGGTACCTCGGCTTAATTTCTGTTTGAGATCGGTTTGGAAGTTAGATATGAAAGGACTTCCACCTGAGTTTGAGTAATTCTGAAGTTTATTTTCTACATAATAATATGAAGGTCGTCTTCCCCAGATTTTAGATATCGATCCTTTGAAAGAGATATCAGATGTTTCTGGTTTGATGATATGACGATACATTACTACAGCTTCAATATTATCTCTGTTCCAAGTCACGTCATTATGTCGTGATTCATAAGAAGTGCTATTATGTGTGATGGTGTTTTGTAAATCTTGTTTCACATTCAATCGTGGCGACATATATTTCAAATCGACGGTCATAGTGTTCTTCTTGTTGATTCTGAAATCAGCTCCAATACTTACATTATTATTAAATGTATATCTGTTTGACACCATCTGTTGTGAGATTAGACTTCCTGACTCTTTCATAAGACGTGTAAGCGAACTGTTGATAATATCGTCTTCATATTTTGTATTATAACTGAAACGATAAGAAACTTTTTTACTGTTATACGAAAAGGCTGTATTGCCAGTCACGAAATGGTTGAATCCGTAGTTTGCACCTATCACTCCGCTGAAACCCTTGGCACTTTCTTTTTTCATTATGATGTTGATAATTCCGCCAGTGCCTTCTGAATCGTATGAAGCATCTGGGTTAGTGATGACATCGATTGTTTTTATATTGGCGGCAGGTATCGTTGACAAATCAGTAACTGTTGTAGGTACGCCGTCGATGAGTACGAGGATGTTGCTGTTGCCGCGGATCGAGATGATATCATTTTGCATTGATATTGATGATGAAGCGCTGAGGATGTCAAGAGCGCTGCCCTTGGAAGAAGCGATGTTGGCCGACGCATTGATGCTTGTATGTTCTACGGTTGATTTATGAGCGACGGCGGTGGAACTTATAACAACATCGTCGAGCATGACAACGTTCTCTTTTAGAACTATATTGCCGACTTCAATCTTTGCTTTATTTGGTGTTGTTTTTATTTCTTCCTTAATATAACCGACGAAATCAAAAGCAAGACGTAGTTCTTTGTCAGACTGCTGAACTTTTAAAGTGAAGATACCATCGTCGTTGGTGATGGTACCAGTTATAATATTATCATCTTGGTAAACGGCAACCGAGACATAAGGAAGCGGTGTATCATTCTCATCAATAACTTTTCCCTTAATAGAAGATATATTATTTTGTGCGAATATGTTCAGATTAAAAATCAATAATATAAAACATAAGAAGATTTTCCTCATAAAAGAAATGTTTGATTATAAATTATTATCGCAAATATATAAAAAAAGAACTCTGAAATTCTAGAATTCCAGAGTTCTTATAAAGTCCTTGAAGTTCAAAAGCCTTAGTTCAAGGTTCAAAGTTCAAGATTATTTTTCTTCGCTTAATTTCTTATATCCTTCGTAGCGAAGTTTTGCATATTGTTCAGTCTTAGCAAACAATTCTTTTGCTTCTGCTGGGAAAGTCTTCAACAATGAGTTGTAACGAACTTCGCCCATGATGAAGTTTTGGAACTTGCTCCAGTCTGGTTCTTTGCTGTCCAAGTGGAAACCGTTTTGACCTGCTTCTTCTTCAGCTGGGTTGTAACGGTAGAGTTGCCAGTAACCGCATTCGACTGCCAATTTCTCTTCGTTTTGTGTGCGACCCATGCCAGCCTTGATGCCGTGGTTGATACATGGAGCGTAGCAGATAACGAGTGATGGACCTGGATAAGCTTCAGCTTCTTTGATAGCTTTGAAGTATTGAGCTTGGCTAGCGCCCATTGCTACTTGAGCAACGTATACATAACCGTAGCTCTTAGCTATCATGCCGAGGTCTTTCTTACGTAATTTCTTACCTGAAGCAGCGAACTTAGCAACAGCACCTGTTGGAGTAGCTTTTGATGACTGGCCGCCAGTATTTGAATAAACTTCAGTGTCGAGAACCAATACGTTGACGTCTTCGCCTGATGCCAATACGTGGTCTAAGCCGCCGAAGCCGATGTCGTATGCCCAACCGTCACCACCGATGATCCATTGTGACTTCTTGACCAAGTGGTCTTTAAGGTCAACGATTTGTTTGCAGTATGTGCAGTCGCATTTTCCTGCCATTTCGAGGATCTGTGGAGCGAGTTTTTCTGTTACTTGACCGTTTTCGCGGTTGTCGATCCATTGTTGGAAGAGAGCTTTCAATTCTGCTGTGCAGCAGTTGCATTCTTCGATAGCTTCTCTCATGATACGTTCAACGCGATCGCGGAGTTTTGTTGTAGCTGTCTGCATACCGAGGCCGAATTCAGCATTGTCTTCGAACAAGCTGTTTGCCCAAGCAACACCCTTGCCGCTTCTGTAGTTCTTACAGTATGGAGTAGCAGGAGCTGAACCGCCATAGATTGAAGAACAACCTGTTGCGTTAGCTACGATCATTCTTTCACCGAAGAGTTGTGTGATAGTCTTGATATATGGTGTCTCGCCGCAGCCAGCACAAGCGCCTGAGAACTCGAACAATGGTTGTGCGAATTGGCTGTTCTTGATGTTAGCGTATTTGTCGATGAGTTCATCTTTATATGTAACTTTATGTTGGCCGTATTCCCAGTTTTCAGCTTCGCCGAGTTGGCTTTCAAATGGTTTCATCACCAATGCTTTTTCCTTAGCTGGACATACGTCGGCGCAGTTGCCGCAACCTGTACAGTCCATTACGGATACTTGCATGCGGAAGTGCATACCTGCCATTTCTTTTGGCATCTTGATGTCGATAGCCTTCATTGATTCAGGAGCGTTAGCCAATTCTTCGTCTGTCATGACAACAGGACGTATCGCTGCGTGAGGACATACTAAAGAACATTGGTTACATTGGATACAGTTTTCTGATTTCCATTCTGGAACTACTGTAGCGATGCCGCGTTTTTCGTATGCTGTTGTACCAGCTGGGAATGTACCGTCTATGATAGCTTCGAATGTGCTTACAGGAAGGTCGTTGCCTAACTGAGCTGTCATTGGACGCATGATCTTGTTGATGAATTCTGGTGCGCCTTTCAATGGTTCCAAAACGAAGTCTGTCTTGCAGCTTAAGTTTGCCCATTCTGCTGGGATTTCCAACTTGGTGATTTCGCCGCCGCGGTCAACAGCTGCGAAGTTCATCTTAACGATGTCTTCACCTTTCTTGCCGTATGACTTGACGATGAATTTCTTCATTTGTTCTACAGCGAGGTCGTAAGGAATAACGCCAGAGATCTTGAAGAATGCTGATTGGAGAATTGTATTTGTACGGTTACCTAAACCGATTTCGTCAGCGATCTTAGTAGCATCGATGATGTACATGTCGATGTTATGTACTGCCAAATATTTCTTGACGAAGTCTGGAAGGTGTTTCTTGGTTTCTTCTACATCCCATGGTGAGTTGTATAAGAATGTACCGTTGTCTTTCAAACCACGTAAGCAGTCATATTTGCTTAAGTATGAAGGAACGTGAACTGCTACGAAGTCAGGAGTACCTACGAGATAAGGAGCCAAGATTGGCTGGTCGCCGAAACGGAGGTGTGAACATGTGTAACCGCCTGATTTCTTTGAGTCGTAGTCGAAATAAGCCTGACTGTATTTATTTGTGTTGTCACCGATGATCTTGATAGAGTTCTTGTTAGCACCTACAGTACCGTCAGCGCCGAGACCGTAGAACTTAGCTTCGAAAGTGCCTTTAGGAAGGATTGAGAACTCAGGAAGCATTGGGAGAGAACCGAAAGTAACGTCATCGTTGATACCGATGGTGAATCTGTTACGAGGTTCAGGTCTCTCTAAGTTTTTGAATACTGACAAGATGTGAGCAGGTGTTGTGTCTTTTGATGACAAGCCATAGCGACCGCCGATGATATGTGGCAAGTGTGTGCTGTGGTGTCTGAACAAATCGTTGTAAGCTTCAACAACGTCTAAGTAGAGAGGTTCGCCGTTAGCGCCAGTGTCTTTTGTTCTGTCGAGGACACAGATACGTTTTACTGTATCAGGAACAACATCCAAGAGATATTTTACGCTGAAAGGACGATAGAGGTGGACGCTTACCAAACCGACTTTCTTGCCTTCTGCGTTAATTTTGTCGACCACAGTCTTGATGACGTCGGTGATAGAACCCATAGCGATGATGATGTTAGTTGCATCTGGTGCGCCATAGTATGTGAAAGGAGCATATTTACGGCCAGTAATCTTGCTCATTTCTTTCATATATTTTGCTACTATGTCAGGAAGAGCATAGTAGTATTTGTTTTGTAATTCGCGTGTTTGGAAGTAGATGTCTGGGTTTTGTGCTGTACCGCGTGTAACAGGATGTTCTGGATTCAAGGCACGTTTGCGGTATTCGTTGAGAGCTTCCCAGTTGACGAGCTTCTTGATTTCTTCTTGGTCAGCAGCTTCTACCTTTTGGATTTCGTGTGATGTACGGAAACCGTCGAAGAAGTGCATGAATGGAACGCGGCCTTCAATAGCAGCGAGGTGAGCTACAGGAGCGAGGTCCATGATTTCTTGTACTGAACCTGTTGCTAAAAGAGCGAAACCTGTTTGACGAGCGCTCATAACGTCAGCGTGGTCGCCGAAGATTGACAATGCTTGAGCTGCCAAAGCACGTGCTGAGACGTGGAATACGCCTGGCAACAACTCACCAGCGATCTTGTACATGTTAGGAATCATCAACAAGAGACCTTGTGATGCTGTATATGTGGTGGTTAAAGCACCAGCTTGTAATGAGCCGTGAACAGCACCTGCAGCACCAGCTTCAGACTGCATTTCAACGACTTTAACATTTTCTCCAAAGATATTTTTTCTGCCTGCGGCACTCCATTCGTCAACATATTCTGCCATTGGTGATGATGGTGTAATAGGATAGATCGCAGCAACTTCACTGAACATATAAGAAACGTGAGCTGCAGCGCAGTTACCATCACATGTCATAAATTTTTTTTCTGCCATAACTGTTAATTTTTTTAGATATGATTAGTATATCAAGTTTCACTTTTTTAACACGCAAATTTAATTTTTTTTTATACACAAAAAGCAAATCGTAATAAATTATTTAACAAAAAAAGCGGAATAAATCCGCTCTCTTATATAAAACATCAAATGATGAATTGTTTTATGCTACATTAAAATAATTTCGCTGATTAATGTTGATGGTTACAGCCTTCATGTTGATGTTGGTGTTCATGTTGATGATCACATGCATTGTCACATTTCTTTTCGCATGTTTCTGGTTTTTGACCATCACATTTTTGAGCGTTGTCACATTTCTTTTCACATGCTTCATGATTATGACCTTGACAAGCTTTCATCTCACCTTCGTGATTGCAAGCTGCCTTGTCGTGGTTATGACCTTCACATTTTTGTTCGCATTTTTGTTCTGCTTTGCCGTTGCACTTTTGTGCGCCTTGATTGTTGTTACAGCAACTTGCTAATAATACTGTAACCATGCCTAATACTAAAAGAAGTTTTTTCATAGTCGTTTGATTTAGATTTAAAAAATTATCCTACAAAGATAATACAAATTTCTTTAAAAGTCAACAGACAACTGTCGACAGTCAACGGTTTTTAACTGCTGTTTAAAAATTCTGTTGTCCGTTGTCTGTAGACTGTTGTCTTAAATATTCAATAGGGAATCTATAAAACACCATTTCGTAGCTGGTGGTGTCTACTTCTCTTTCCTCTACGTACATGCCGATTGTGTTGTCTGGCAATATGCATAATGAAGAATATGCGGAGAAGCGAGGCACTACTATCTTTCCTTCGTTCCAGGTCTTTCCTTCGTCGTTGGAGATGTATATCGCCACGTCGCGGCGTGAGTTGCCTGTAGGGAGACTGTGTAACAATGTGTTCTCGTCATATCTTATGATGTCGCCGTTGCAGGCTGGTGCTACGAGTTCGTTCCATACAGAATGTGTCTCGTTCCAGGTCACGCCTCCGTCGTGAGAGATGTTATACCATCTCTTTCCAGAAGTGCGGATACTCATCAAGATGTCGCCGTTGTTGAGCTCCACCACTTTAGCTTCGTCGCCGCCTACTGAAGCGCGTCCGGATACGTTCCATGTCGCGCCATTGTCATCAGAATAGATTACGTAATTGTTTGCCGAGAAAGCTGATGTCTCGCGTACGCAAGCGACGAACATGATTCTGCCTTTACTGGTGAGTAGTCCGTTGCCGGCAGCGCAGAACGAAGCGCGCCATTTGCTTCTGATAGGGTCGTCACATTCGTAGCCGAAGATGAAATGTGTGATGTCTTCTGGTTCTGTCCATGTACGTCCGTTGTCGTAACTCATTGACTTGTATGTTCTGTTTGGATTAGCCGCTGTCGATTGCCAGAAACCTTGTCCTCCTACGAATATAGCGATGAGACCGTTGTCGTCGTTGGTGTGAGCCACTGCGCAGTCGCCGTAGCCTTCCATATAACCGAAGCCTTTTGCGATAGTATAAGGTTCGCTCCATGTCAAGCCACCGTCGGTGCTGTAGTTGCAGATGACGTCGATGTCTTCAGGCAAATCGGTTTCGTTTTCCTTGCGTTTGTCGGAGAAGATGACGAGACTGCCGTCTTTGGCAGTTATCAAAGTCGGGATGCGATAGTATTTTGAACCATAGTCACCAGGACGATAAACTACGGTGCGGGTATAACCGTCGAAATTATCTTTCTTCTCGCAAGAAAAGAAAATAGGAATAAGTATTAATAAAGGTAATAAAAGTTTTTTTAATTCAGAATTCATAATTCACAATGATAATTATGGATTTAAAGTTCAGTTTGTAGAGACGCGTCAATGATGTAATTTGTATATGAATACGAATTATTTTAATTTAGATACATCATTGACACGTCTGTACTTATTTCAAAGTCAAAATCTATTCTTTTGTCTCAATGATATAAATCACTTCGTTGTCGCGTTTCATCATATATTTCTCGCGAGCGATGCGTTCCATCAAGGCTGAGTCCTTGTGAAGGTTGTCCAGAACTTCCTGTTTGTTCTTAATCTCGTTTTCGTAAAATTCAACCTGTTCCTTGGCTTTGTTTCGCTTTTTGAGGTTTTTTATCTGGAAGAACAGATTATACTGGTCGACGAATATTATTATCACTGCAAATATCAGTGTTGCAATGATATACTTGTTGTTAAATTTCTTTAAGATTTCTTTCCAATTCATGATTGTAATTTTTGCAAAGATAGGAAAAGTCAAAAGATTTTTTTGACAGATTATTAAAAAAACTTTTCCTAAATTTGCGAGATTCTTAAGATTCTTACAATAAGAATAAATTCACAGAGTTTTCCAAAAATAAAACGGGATTGAAATGAAAACATCAGGAACAGCTATAAAGAAAATACTTATTCCATTGTTATTTGTAACCATAATAACCATTGTTTATGCGCTTGTCTTCACTCTGTCAGAGTTCGCCGACTCGCCATATTCTTCTTTGAAAGATTTCCTGGTGCTTGCATTCCAATGGGTTTCTATAGCTGTCGGTACGTTTGGCTTGCTTTATCTGTTCTCGATAAATAAATATGTCTTTGCAGTGACCTTTCCGCTGCTGGTGACATTCAGCACTTTCCTCGCATATTTCAGATATACCGTCAATGCCACACTCACGCCTATGACTATTGAACTTGCGCTCATCAATGACTTAAGGACAAACATGCAGGTCGTGAGCTGGCAGCTGATATTTCTTATGCTTCTCGCTATTGCCATATCTGTTGCTGTAGTGTGGCTGAGATGGAAGAAGGTAAACTTCACTCGTCCTTTATTGCATCTTATCGTAGCGGTAGGCATAATATTTATGACTAACTCGTTGATTCCTCAGCTGAAACGACCTCTTACTCAGCGTATGCCTTATTCGATATATTATACCTTTAAAACATATTTTGAAATTAGAGACGTCGCGGCGGAACAGAGAGATACTTTCACCTCAGAGGCCGTGGCTGACAGCGATTCTCTTGTAGTGGTGTTTGTCATTGGCGAGTCTTTACGCAGTGATCATCTTCAGATTAATGGCTATGAACGTGAGACGACACCTTATCTTGTAAAGGAAGATAATATTGTAATGCTTACCGACATTTACACCGAGGCGTGCTTTACACATACTAGTGTTCCGCATATAATGACGCAGGCCGACAGCCTCAATCCTCAGAAAGCATATAACGAACAGTCGTTCGTGACAATCTTTAACAATGCTGGCTTCAGAACCACATGGATAGCAAATCAGGAGAGCGTCTCGACCTACGCTTATTTCATGAATGAATGCGACACATTGATATATGTAAACGGCAGCAAGTCGGTTTATACCTTTGACAAATGGCTTGATGAAGATATACTGCCATATCTCGAAGATGAGCTTCAAGACAGCAACCCTACACAATTGCATATAGTACATTCCATCGGTTCTCATTGGTGGTATAACTCACATTATACCGATGAGTTTGAACGTTACAAGCCAGTCGTGATGAGTAGGGTAGTGTCGTCAAACACTCAGGAGGAGATGATAAATTCATACGACAACACCATACTTTATACCGACTATTTCATAAAAAACACAATAGACCTCATAAGAGATAAGAAAGCGATACTAGTCTATCTGTCAGACCATGGTGAATCTTTAGGCGAAGACGGCTACTTCCTTCATGGAACGGACAGACCAGAACTGCATTATCCGGCAGCCTTCGTATGGTATTCCGACAAGTATGCGCAGTCGTTCCCAGATCACATAGATAACTTGAAAAATAACAGCGGCAAAAGATATCGCAGCGATTATCTTTTCCATAGCATAATAGATGCTGCTGATATAACAACAGAATATAAGAATCCACAATTAAGTATTTTCAGATAGAGATGAATCGTATTGTATGGTTAGATTACGGCAAGGCTATTGCGATATATCTTGTAGTGCTTGCCCACACGGCGCTTTATAAACCTGCAGAGGCATTTGTATACACCTTCCACATGCCTTTCTTCTTTTTTATGTCTGGTTATCTCTTCAGTTTCGAGAAATATCCTTCATATATGCAGTTCGCCAAAAAGCGTTTCAAGCAGCTGATAATTCCGTACATAATATTGAACTTGCTGACATATCTTTTGTGGTTCTTCATCTTGAGAAAAGTTGGCGACGATGCCAATGAAGCCGTCGGCGTTTTATCGCCACTTATGGCAGCTCTGACTGTCAGTCCTAAAGCGATGGTACATGATGTGCCTTTATGGTTCCTCGCAGCCTTGTTCCTTGTTGAGAATCTCTATTATCTTCTTTATAAAAACAAACGATATAGTGTTGTTGTCACCGCGACATTATTCTTGATAGCTTTTTTAAATACGAAATACAATCCGGTACGTCTGCCTTTCTGCATCGACATCGCTATAGTAGCATTATTGTTTTATCGTCTCGGCTGCGTGTTGAGAGAGAAAGGCGACAAGATATTCAAGCCTTATCTTTTTGCACTGTCAGCGCTTGTCTTGGTTCTGGCATTTGTCTTTAACGACAAGGTGGCGATGCATACCAATACCTATAATAACATATTCCTGTTTGTTGCAGGCGGCGTGGCAGGATGCTGTTTTATGTCATATATATGTATGATATTGCAGAACTTATGCGGAGAAAGAAAGTTCGTCAAGTATATTGCGAAAGACACTCTGTTGATATGCGCTTTCCATCTTATAGTGTTCGCCGGACTTAAAGGAGTGATGCTTTATATCTTCAAAATCGACCCTTCTGTGTTGACAGGTACGGTTCTTCCTAATGTGATATTCGCTTTGTTGAGCATGGTAATTTGTATAGTTATTTCTATAATATTAGACAAACTCAATCTCAAAAAATTCCTAATACCACAATCCTAATTTATAATTAAAAAAAATCTGTTGTCCGTTGTCTGTTGTCCGTTGTCTTTTATTATCTTTGCATTAACTAAAATGACTATGGAAAAGACTAACTACAACACAATCGATCGTCTTGCTCATGGCGATGTCTTAAGTCGCGATGAGTGGATGGTTTTACTCACCTCCCTAAATGCTGACGAGCGCGAATATCTTCGTGCCAAGGCTGCTGAAACTGCAGTCGCTCATTATGGAAAAGGAGTCTTTGTCAGAGCATTAATCGAGATAAGTTCGTATTGTAAAAACAATTGCTACTATTGCGGCATCCGTGCTTCCAACAGAGACGCGCAGCGTTATCGTCTTAGCAAGGAAGAGATACTGGAATGCTGTAAGGAGGCCGACAGCTTGGGCTTCAACACATTCGTCATGCAAGGCGGCGAAGACCCTAAGCAGACCGACGAATGGGTGGCTGATGTGGTCAAGACGATAAGAGCTGCTTATCCTGACAAGGCTATCACTTTATCAGTAGGCGAGCGCAGTGCAGAGGCTTACGCCGCTTTCAAGGAAGCGGGTGCTGACAGGTTCCTGCTGCGTCATGAGACACGCAACGATGAGCATTATATGCAGCTTCATCCTGAGATGATGAGTTCGGAAAACAGGAGAGAGTGTCTCTTCACATTGAAACGCCTCGGTTTCCAAACGGGCAGCGGAATGATGATAGGCAGTCCTGGCCAGACCGACGAACATCTCTATGAAGACATACGATTCCTGGAAGAGCTGCAGCCTCAGATGATAGGCATCGGACCTTTCCTTCCTGCCACCAACACTCCTTTCGAGAAGCAGAGTCCAGGCAGCGCCGACAAAACAATACTCATGCTTTCTTTGTTGAGACTTCGTTTCCCAACGGTATTGCTTCCTGCTACTACAGCACTAGCGACATTATGTCCTGACGGCATGGAACGCGCCATACTTGCAGGCGCTAATGTGGTGATGCCGAACGTCTCGCCAGTGGAACAGCGCAAGAAATATTCGATATACGACAATAAGAAAAGTACCGGCGCTGAATCGGCACAGCAGATGCAACAATTAGAAGACAGACTTAATGCCATAGGTTATCATATCAACTATGCCCGTGGCGACTTTAAGAATTGAAAATTGACAATTAAGAATGAATAATTAATAAAACAACATATCATGTATAATATCAAATCACAAATAGCAGAGGAATTCATCAGTGATTCCGAGATTCGCGAAACGATGGCTTATGCCCGCGAAAACAGCAATAATATTGAACTTATAAAATCTATACTTCAAAAAGCTCGTGAATGCAAGGGCCTCACTCACAGAGAAGCAGCTCTTCTTCTTGAGTGCAACGACCAGGAAATCATCAACGAGATCTACGACATAGCTCGTGAGATAAAACATAAATTCTACGGCAACAGAATAGTGATGTTCGCTCCGCTTTATCTCTCTAACTATTGCGTCAACGGCTGCGTATATTGTCCTTATCATCTTAAGAACAAGAGCATCCGTCGTAAGAAATTATCTCAAGAAGAGATCCGTCAGGAAGTCATCGCTTTGCAGGACATGGGTCACAAACGTCTTGCTCTCGAAGCTGGCGAACATCCAGTGGAAAACCCTATCGAATATATCTTGGAAAGTATCAAGACTATCTACAGCATCAAGCATAAGAACGGCGCTATCCGTCGTGTCAATGTCAACATCGCTGCTACAACAGTAGAGAATTATCAGAAGTTACGCGATGCTGGTATCGGTACTTACATCCTTTTCCAAGAGACATATAACAAAGAAAACTACGAGGCTCTTCACCCAACAGGACCAAAGAGCGACTATGCATATCATACCGAGGCTATGGACCGCGCTATGCAAGGCGGCATCGATGACGTCGGTATCGGAGTGTTGTTCGGCTTAGAGACTTACCGTTACGACTTCGTCGGTTTGCTCATGCACGCAGAACACCTTGAAGCAACTTACGGAGTAGGTCCTCATACTATAAGCGTGCCTCGTCTTTGCATGGCAGACGACATCGACACAGCAGATTTCAAGAATGCAGTGCCAGACGATATCTTCTATAGAATAGTGGCAATCATAAGAATTGCTGTTCCTTATACAGGTATGATCATCTCTACTCGTGAGAGTGAGAAGAGCCGCGCTCGCCTCTTGGAACTCGGTATCTCACAGATCAGCGGAGGCTCGCGCACAAGTGTCGGCGGCTATGTGACACCTGAAACCGAAGAAGAAAACTCAGCACAGTTCGACGTCGCTGACCACCGTACCCTCGACGAAGTAGTCGGATGGCTCCTCGACCTCGACCATATCCCAAGCTTCTGTACAGCATGTTACCGCGAAGGCAGAACAGGCGACCGTTTCATGTCATTGCTCAAGAGCGGACAGATCGCTAACTGCTGCTTGCCAAATGCTTTGATAACATTGAAGGAATATGCCAACGACTACGCATCACCTGAAGTCAAGGAAAAAGCCAAGGCGATGATACAACGTCTGTTGCAGACAGTTCCAAACGAAAAGGCACGCGCCACAGCAGCGAAATATTTGGAAGCCATCGACAATGGCGAAAGAGATTTTAGATTTTAATTAGCCATGAGTCGTGAGCTGTGGGCATTGGGCTCATAGCTCATAGCTCATAGCTCATAGCTCATATTTATGAAAGAAACTCAACGTTCAAATCGTTATCATATAGGTATCTTCGGCAGACGTAATGTCGGCAAGTCGACATTGATCAATGCCCTCACTGGTCAGGATGTGTCAATAGTTTCTGATGTTGCTGGAACTACCACCGACACTGTCTGGAAAAACATAGAGCTCCCAGGAATAGGAGCGGCCGTCATCGGCGACACCGCAGGTTTCGACGACATTGGCGAACTCGGACTCATGCGTAATGAGAGGACAAGACGAGCATCGCAACAGGTCGACATGGCGATAATCCTCGTAAGCGGAAAACCTGAAGAGGTGTCGTATGAGATAGAATGGCGTGACTTTTTCAAGAAGGCAGATATCCCTACTATATTCGTGATGACCAAATGCGATGATGTCGCAGAGTCAGAGTCTGATAGTGACGCTTGGTCACATGTTTTAGAACAAGAAGTATTGTCGATATCAGCTTTGAATGGAAAAGGAATAGATGCCTTGTTGGCGAAGATGGCTTCTTTGTATAGCAAAGACGACAATCTTGATGACATAACATATTCATTGGTCAAGGCTGGCGATGTCGTAGTGCTAGTGATGCCGCAAGACGCTTCTGCACCAAAGGGAAGACTGATACAGCCTCAGGTCGTTACATTGCGCAACCTTCTCGACAAGCACGCGCTTGCTTTGAGCTGTGCGCCGGAAGAACTGCCTCAGATGCTGGAGAGTCTTAAAAATCCGCCGGCATTGATAATTACAGACTCGCAGGTGTTCGCACAAGTACAGCCTTTAACTCCTAAAGAGACAAAACTCACTTCATTTTCAGTGTTGATGGCTCGTCATAAAGGTGACATCGACACATTCCGAGAAGGCGCCGATACATTGATGGCATTGACAAAAAACTCAAAGGTGCTGATAGCTGAGGCTTGCTCTCACATACCTCAAAACGAAGACATCGGAAGAGTGAAGCTGCCACGAATGTTACGCAAGAAATTCGGTGAAGAATTGCAGATTGATATCGTTTCTGGCAACGACTTTCCAGAAGATTTGAGTCAGTACGATCTCGTGATTCATTGTGGAGCCTGTATGTTTACACGCCGTCATGTCTTGTCGAGAGTGAGAAGAGCAAAGGCACAGAATATTCCTATCACAAACTACGGAATAGCAATAGCGGCTTTGACAGACATATTGAATAAGGTGACGATTTGATACTGAATTTATATATGTTTTTTAGTTGACAAAACTTGTTTGATTATTACCTTTGTTGAATAAATAGAATAAAATTACTGCTATGAAGAAGTTGTCGTTGCTTTTGTTTTTGTATGTTATTTCTTTATATGGCTTTTCTCAAGATGATGAATATCAAAAATATCTAGAGTCATTGAAGAAAGAACAATCTGAGTTTATGCAAAAAGCAAACGAGCAGACGCAGAAACTAAGTGAAGAGTATGATGAGTTTGTGACAAAAGCCAACGTTGAATTCGCTGAATTTTTGGCAAAAGAATGGACTTTGTTTGAAGAGTTCAAGACACAGGAACTTTCAATGACATTGCCTAAAATAAACAAGTTGCCAGAGGCTCCAAAGTCAGATGTCACAGATGTTCAGTCAGGAGATGTGCAATATAAGGACAATGCAGAACTTCCTCAGGTATCAGTTATTTATAATGTAGATGCCGGTGACGCAGTAAATTATACACCTCGTCAAGATAATTATGTAGTAAGAAAAGTCGTTACAAGTTCAGGTGTGAAAGAGATTAGCAAGCCGTCAGATTTTGTGTCATATACAAAGGCAAATGTGATGTCAGGTCAGAATGTCTCAATAAATTTCTACGGAAAGAAACTTGATTTTAATGTAGATGATAAGTTGCGTCTGAAGCATAAAGGTATCAAGGAAACAGATGTGGCAGATTATTTCAAAGAGATTTCCAAGATGTCGAAAGAGACTTCTGATTTATGGAAACAGATTGACGCTTATGTCAATACAATGGGACTTAATGAATGGGGATATTTCTGTATCTTGCGTTCTCTGTCGGAATCGATGTTCTCTGATATAGATAATTGCGTCTTGTTTAACTTCTATATGTTACGTAATGAAGGTGACTTTAAAGTCAAGATTGCAAGAGGCAAAGACTCTAACAAACTTACTCTTCTTGCTGTAATTGATAATTCTAAAGAAGTATATTCTTATTCTTTCTTCCGTTTCAAAGAAACAGAAAATACAAGCTTGAAGTATTATTCTATCTATGGAGGCGGAGGTTCTAAGGAAAGCATCTACACCTACAATAATGATGAGCAGAATGCAGGCTTGAAACAGATGGGACTTGATTTTTACAATACTTTAAATATGGGACAGTGCGATGTCAAGAGAGAATTGAATATTGCAAAGATCAATGATAAGTTAGAGCTGCCATATAACAGCGCTCATATAGCTTATCTCAATGATGTGCCAATGACGGTGTTTCCGATTTATTTCGCTTCACCTCTTTCTATAGAGGCACAAAGAGCATTTAATGAAAAACTTAACGACATCAAACAGGAATATACATCAGTTCAGTTTATAGACATCATCCTGAATTTCGTTCAGACAGCATTTGATTATAAGACCGACGACCAGCAATTCGGTTACGAGAAGTATTTCTATCCAGAAGAAGTTATCGCTTATCCATATAGCGACTGTGAAGATCGTTCAGCTTTGTTCGCATGGCTGGTTACAACTTATACAGACGCTAAAGTCGTCGGCTTGCAATATGAAGGCCATCTTGCAACAGCGGTCTGTTTCGGTGATAATGTGAACATCAGCGGAGATGCGTTTTCTTATGCAGGCAAGAAATATTATGTCTGCGATCCTACATATATCAACGCAACGATAGGAATGACGATGCCTCAGTTTAAGGATAAGATGCCTAAAATCGTCAAGATGAGCAAGTGATCTATTCTATCTTGGTGAAAAGATGTTCTACTTTGTAGTCGTCTTTGTATTCAAAATTAGAGAAGTCTAATTTGGTGATGGTATATGCCTTGGGTATTATCGCATCATTTATCTCCATTTGGTGGAAGTGTATGATTCTTTTCTTGTTGACTTCCCATGTGAATTTGCTTCCTTCCAATTCAGTTACATCGTCGGCAGTATCCCAAGTTATGCCTGTGAAATCGTCATTGTATCTGTAGAATACTGTTCCATTCTGCCATAATCCGATTATCATATCAGTGTCGTAGACTTCATCTTCAAACACTTCAGGTTCCAGATATTCAGGTTCGTATTCTTTTGGTTTTGTAATTGTCCAGACTACAAAAGCTAAAGCGCATAAACTGATTATGACTAATATGATGACTAATAAGGCCTTCTTTTTCATAGCGTAATTTTTTGTAAAGATAATTTTTTTAATTATTGATAAATCTTTTTATCACCGCATAAGCTTCTTTTATTCCTAATTCTCCGGCTTTGCTTAAATCGCTGTTCGCCAATTCTTTCTCGCCTAAGAAGAGTAGGGTGAGACCTCTGTTGTAATAAGCTTCAGCCATATTCTTTTCGTATTGTATTGCAAGAGTGTAGTCGTCGATGGCTTTGTGGAATTCCTGCATCTGTAGATGAACGTTTCCTAGATTGTACCAGACAAAAGGATTGGTCTTGTTATTATATGCCAGATTAGTTAAAATGTTTAATGCTTGCTGGTAGTCAGGTTTTATAGGATTGCTGATGTTTCTTTTTTCAGTTGTCTTTTTGGTGCTGATGCTTACAGGGTCGTTATAATTCTGGTTTGCCAATATCAGTTCGGCTTTGTCTTTCTGAATGGAAGCGATGTTTATATAAGAGTAAATGTTGTAGATACTATTATTAGTCAGCGAGTAAAAATTGTTTTCAGCATGTTGATAATTATGAATCTCGTAATTCATCAGAGCAGATAAGAATGTCTTCAAATCGTTATCGTTGATAGTGTTTATGATAGAGTCATTGAGAAGAGACTGATGTTCTTCTTCATCATGATTTTTTTGCATGTAAACGAGACGTATGCCATTAAGCTGTTTATTTTCATTTATCATACTTAATGTTGCATCTACGAAATTATGTTTGTCTTTTTTATTCTTGTCTTTAGAATCAAATTCATCGATGCCGATGATGAAATTGTCGAATGGTTTTATGTCGACAGATGAGAACTGAGCGAGTTTGCCGCCTTTGTCACCATTGGTGAAGTCGGAATCGAAGGCTATGATTTTGTCGTAATCTATATAGTTAGAATAGATGTTGTATAATGAATCTATGCTTTTGCCGTCATCGCTTATGAGTTCTATGATTTCTTTTGATCTGTATCTGTCGGCTTCGGCACCTTGAGTGTCGCCTTTTTCATGTCTCACTATCGACCTGTTGACCCAAGCGTCTACATAATCAGGGAAGAGTTCTATGACTTTGGAGAAGTCGTCCTCTGCCTCGTCAAGTTTTTCCATTTTATAATGTAAGATACCACGGTTGAAATAACCGTAGATGTTTTTGGGGTTTATTTCTATCACTTTGTTAAAGAGAGCCAAGGCGATGTCGTTCTCTTCAAGTTGTCCGTAAATGATTGCTCTGTTGAAATAAGTCAAGGCGTTGCGTTCATCCAGGTTGTTGACGCGTTCATAGTCTTTCAATGCGGAAACGGTGTCGCCTATATTGAGATATACGGTTCCTCTATTAAAGAATATTATAGGATTGTTGTTATCCATTTTAAGAGCGTTGTTGAAATCTATCAGCGCGTCCTGATATTTTTCCTGTTCCATTTCTATCATGCCGCGTCTTACCAATGCTTCAATATTAAAGAAGTCGTAGTAGACGGCCTTGTTGAGGTCGGCTATTGCTTCGTCGAGGCGATGGAGGAATTTCTTTGCTATGCCTCTGTTTATGTATGCGTTGGAGTTGTTCGGGTTGATGATTATTGCGGTGTCGAAACTGGCTATTGCGTTTTCGAATTCGTTCAGGTGTAGTTTTGTTGATCCCATTGCTATGTGCAGTTCTGCGTCATAAGGATCTAAAGATATGGCTTTGCTGAAATCTTTCTTAGCGTCGGCGTAGTTGCCTAGTCTGTCGTTGGCAACGCCTCTATAATGATAAGCCCTCACATATAAAGGATGGAATTCCAGTGTCTTTGTGAAATCGTTGACGGCTCCGATATAATCGTTGAGACTATATTTAGCAATGCCTCTTAGGAAATATCCTTCGAAGTCTTTTGGCTTGGCGATGATGGCGTTATTGAAATTGTACATCGCATCGGAATAGTTTTCTTCCGACAAGTCGATGCGTCCCATCAATATGAAATGTTTGTGATTAAGTTGAGAATACGAATTGAATCCGAGTAATAAAAATAGTGTTAGTGTAAAATAACGCAGTTTATGCATGGAAGAAATTATTTTTGTTTTGAATGTATAACAAATAATTCCATGATTTTGTCATTGTATGACTTGGAAATAGGTATCTCTTTGATATTAGGGATGTCGAATTCAAAACTGATTTCGCTGTTGTCTTTTTTCAATGATGCTATATGTTCAAAATTGATCATATATGATCTGTGGCAACGTTGAATTGGTGTGTTTTGGAGTTCGCTTGTTAATCTCTTTAAGGAATTCCTTAAAATGAAATCAGATACTTTGTCGTTGTTGATATATTTTATGATGCAATAGTTGTCAGAAGATTCGATGTAAATGACTTTATCTGATGCTATAGAGAAGCGTACCTCGTCTTTTTCATCTTTGAAATGTATCACATTTGATTCTTTGTGTTCATCATCTTTATTTGTCATATTTCTAAGAAGATATTCATTATAAAGATATAAGAATGAGATGACATAAGGGATGAGGAGCATCCATGTGGTATTTGCTATTGCTTTTCTGAATATTTCGAAGATGGCTTCCCAATATACGAAGTTATGATTTTGACCGATGTAGTTGTCTATGAATCCTACTTTATATGCGATGAAGACATAGAATCCTGCTAGTATTGCGATTTCTGCGAATATCCATATAAGGTATTCAAGATATCCGATGGATATTTTCTTAACGAAGAAATACATTATCATACGGCTCACTGAGATGAGTGTCACGCCAATGAGGACCATTAGGGAAGAGTATAGGAAGTAGTTGAAGTTGTTTATTCCAGGTATCCAGTCTTCTGAGTTGAATGGACGGAATATGTTAATGAATATTAAGGAATATACTGTTGTAAAGAATATGAGCTTTCTGATATTTTCTTTTGTAACCAGAAAAGAAGGCAGGTCTTTATTGCCGAAGCGTAATGTATATTTCTTATTGTCTTGATTTGTCATGATTGCAAATTTACGTTTTTTTCAGATACTAAATAAATTCAATCATTGATTTTTTTATAAGGATAAAAAAGAGAGCTGCTTGAAAAAACAGCTCTCTTTTTGTATAGTATAGATGTGATTTACTATTGTAATTTGAAGATGATTGGCACTGTGAAAGAGCAGCGAACTGCGCTACCACGTTGTTTACCAGGTTTCCAGTTAGGCATGCTTTGAACAACGCGAAGAGCTTCTTCATCGCAGCCACCGCCGATACCGCGCATTACTGTTACGTTTGTGATTGAACCGTCTGGTTCAACAACGAAGTTAACGAATACACGACCTTGGATGTCGCTTTCACGAGCCATCATAGGATATTTGATATTCTTTTGGATGAATTCCATCATCTTAGCAGCACCACCTGGGAATTCAGGCATTTCTTCTACTACTTTGAAGATTTCTGCTTCAACGATTTCTTCTTCTTCAATTTCTGGTACGAATTCGTATTCTTCAATCACTTCGTCTTGGTCAACTTCAGCATTGATATCGATTTCGTCTTCAACTTCAACGTCGTCTTCAACGATTTGAATTTGTGTGACTTGTGGTTTTGGTGCTGGAGGTTGTGGTTTTGGTTGTTCTTGTTTTGTGATTTCAACCATTTCTTCTTCTATGACCTCAACGGTTCTTTGTAAATCGTCAAAAGATTGTTTGTCGTAGCTTTTGTATTCAAATACACGCCAGATAATAAATAATGAAACAACCAGACCTATCAAGGTAAATGTTAATTTCTTGCTTTCAAGATCTGCCTTTGGTGATTTCTTAATTTCCATTTTATTATTTTTTCTAGTTAAAACTCAAAAGATTTATTGCGCCACAAAGTTAATAAATTTATTAGATATTGCTCTCTGAATTTGTTAATTTTTTTAATTTTTTTTGAGCTAAAAAATGGAATATGATAATTCCGATTAAACAACCTATGGCGTCGGCAATGAAATCATAACAGCTGCCGTATCTATTTATAAAAAGGTATTTCTGGAGAATTTCTGTTAATCCTCCGTATAAAATTGATATTAAAGAAATTATAATGAACAATCTGTTTCTATGAGGATAATTGATGTTGAAGAGAAAAGCTCTATAACCCCATAAAGATAAGAAAGATAAAACAGCGAATAATAAGAAGTGTACGACTTTGTCTGGGCCCAGCCAGTCCCAAAAGCAAACGACTGTCGGGAAACATTTTCCAGGCAGTCCCATAAGTACCATTATTATTGAGGCACAGATGAGTCCGGGGTAGAAACTTTCCGACAGTCGTTTCAATTTAAAGGCAAATTATATTAGCCGATTAATTCTTTATAAGCTTCAGCATCTAATAAACCATCGAGATCAGCTGGGTTAGCTACTTGAACCTTGATGATCCAGCCTTCGCCGTAAGGATCGTTGTTAACTGTTTCAGGAGCGTCAGCGAGAGCTTCGTTGAACTCGATAACTGTACCTGCTACTGGTAATAACAATTCTGAAGATGTTTTAACAGCTTCAATTGTACCGAATGTTTCTTCTGCTTCAAGTGTTTCATCAACTGTGTCGATGTCAACGAAAACGATGTCACCTAATTCGTGTTGTGCGAAGTCTGTGATACCTACGTAAGCTGTTTCGCCTTCTAAGCGGATCCATTCGTGATCCTTTGAGTACTTTAATTCTGCTGGGATGTTCATTGTTTCTTTATTTTTAAGATTAAATAATTACTTTTTATTGTGCCAAAAATACAATTTTTATTCTTATGAATCTTATTTATTTCAAAAAAAATTATTGGGTCAAGCTAAATCTTAATGTCACGCCTGCGAAGGTGTTAGATGTCTTATAAGAATTGGCTATAAATGGGTCTGTTACATCATGTCTGAAGAATGCCTGCATGCCAAGGCGTGTGCTGAAGTCGTAGTCTGCAGTCAAGTAAATGTTGATCTTGTTTTGACCTGATGAAATCTGACTGTAGTTTTCATCTATGCTTCTCAAAGTGGTTTTGTCTTTTCTGAATCCAATGTCAAGCTTCATTGTAAGGTCGTTGCTTGTTCTTGTTGCAGCACCGCCCATTGATGAGAATGTCATGCCAAGGTCTTTGAATGTATAACCGCATCCGATGACGATTTCTCTGCCTTCTGCTTCTGTGAGCTGATTGTTGATGAAGCTGATGGTAACGGTTCTGCTTTTCTTGAAGTCGAATGATGGTGAGAAGTTGTTGTTAAATGCCAGCTTGACACCGATTAATGGTGCGTATTGTTCTGAAACAACCATCTGTGCCATATCGTATTGTGGCACTCTTAAGTTGGTGCCTTCATACATCATCATAGGGGCGTTCTCTGAATAGTTGAGGTTTGTAGCCCATGATGAGATTGAATATGTCGACTTGTAAGAATGTGTTATGTTAATGGTCTTGAATATCTTCTTAAGAGCAGGAATCTTTGAGAGTCCAGAGAAGTTCACTGACCAGTTTGGCAAGGCGAATTTTCTGAACATATTGAGTTCTACGCTGTTCGCACCTTGACCAGAGTAGGCAGCCAAGAATGAGTATATAAGAACTTCTTGTGAGTTTGCTCCGTAACCTAAAGGATAATATCCATGTCCGATAGAGTCATAAACCATAGGACTGCCCATTTCTAGCCAGTATGGATTTTCATTTGCCAGACGCATTGCGATGTCTTGTCTGTTGCTGAGTAATGTTTCAAATAATTCATCACCGTTTTTAAATGATGTCGCTGTCATCAAATGAGAGATGCTGAAGTTACCTCCGTTTGTAGGTGTATATATGTGGAACATTCCATCGTTGACATCGTATCTGAAATATTCTGAGAGGTTTTCCGCATAACTTCTGTTACCGCTGATGTCAACCTTGATGTCTTGGAATGGTTCGAGTGTGACTTTGTAGTTATATGTCTCGTTGAATCTTTCTGAATATGCCTGGTTGAAAGTGGTATCTGTTGTGAGCCAGTTGCCATTTATGGCATTGTCTAGAATGCCGTTATTTCTACCGATGATGAATCCGAATCCAGGAGCGCCTGTCATTGAGTTGAGGCCGATATAGTCTGGTTCATACATATAACCTGGCAATGAAACACCGCCGCTTTGTGAGTATGAGAATGAAACCTTCTTGACGCTTAATAAGAGTCTTACAGCATTGTCACCCACTAACTTGGCATAGTTCTTCTTAGGTGCTTTGCTTGTAGTGTCGACAGCGGTCTCTTCTTTCTTAGGCTGACGGTTGTTATTGTTGTTACGGCTAGCGCGTTTAGGAGTGGTTATCTTCTTGAAATAAGGCACCTTATTATATAACTTGGTGAAATCGGCATTAGCATTGAGTTGCAAAGTGGATTCGTTTTCGTTCAAGTTACCCATAATGCTTTGTGTTGAACGCGATGAGGCTGTCCAACGATAAGTTCCGGTATAACTTGCGTTAGATGTTACCCAGTCGAGGAATGGTAATTTATTAATAGGTATATTATAGTTGAGTTTAGAGGTCTGGTTGAATCTAGAGATAGAACCTAATCCGAAGATTTCATTTCTGATAGTATCTCTGTTAGCGTTCCATTCTGCAGTTTCTCTTTCTGGCAAGCCTGCAGGCTCATAGATATATGCGTTGGCAGAAGCATTGTATGTGAAGTTCAATGCTTTGGTGATATCATATCTGAAGTCGTAAGTACGATTCCAGTCCCAGTTCTTAGCGTATGTAGGTCTGATGATGATATCTCCAGAGCTCTTGTTTCTCAATTTCTGTTCTTGATATTGTCTGAACATTTCTGTTGAGAATGAGAAGCTCTTTGGCATATAGTAGAAGTTGAAGTCCTTGATCAGCTGTAGATATGGTGAAGAAGCCCATTTAGCTTTTGCAAAAGGCTGGATGTTTTTCGCATTGGTAGAGTAGGTGTAGCCAAGTCCGCCACGATAGCTCTTGTCGATAGCATATTCAATATCGCTGCTTTTTTGCTCTTGTTTTGTATAAGCATAGGAAGCGTTGAAGTTTTCGATATCCCAGAAATGAGGTTTCTTCTTGCCAACACGTGTCTTCCTTAAGTTAGTGATATTGAAGTTAGTTTGTTTTACAATATCTTTAGCCGCTGTTTTGAGTGAGTCTCTTCCAGCTTGGTCTTCGATGATTTCTAAGGCGTTCTTGAATTTTACGTCAGGATCGAATGGATTGTATTCTGGTGTTATTGTTGTCTGATTATGGTCGTAATGGATAGGGACAGTGATACCTGTTTTTTGAGGTGCCATGAATTTACCCAAGTCGATATCTGTTGAAACATTGTAATATCCATTTGATTCCATCTTAGAATCAGTTACTTTTGTCTCTAAAGCGCCATAACCTGCTGAGTTGTAAGAACCTGAAGCGGTGACTCTACCTAAGTCAGCCAATGTGGCTTCGATGCGACCTGTAGCAGCCCAACCACCTTGGTTATTTAAGTCGGTAAGTCTTAACTCATTAATCCATACGATAGCGCTCTTGTCTTCGCTTACTTCGTTTTTGTTTATAGGGTTTCTGATACCTATCATCATGCTTCTAACTTCGCTGATAGTAGGATTACCCAAGACTTTTATTTTATTCTTGCCAGAACTTTCGCTATAGACACGATTTGATTGGACATTGTTGATGCCAATAGATCTGTTGCGGTTGTTCTTTACTTCAATAAGTTCTTCGAAGTCAATCTCTACATTGTTTTCTTCAGGCCAGATGGCGTAGTCGTCTGTCGAAGATACATTCCAGTCTGTAAATTTAAGAGGCACTTCGTATTCGTAATAGTTGTCTGTCAAGTCGGAACCGAAACGCAAGAAAACTGTAAGGTCACCGTCTTCCATGTGGTCGTATTCATACATCTTCTCTGCGTGGATGAACATACGGAGTTTCTGATAATATCTAAAGTCGAAGCTTGTTGATTTATAAACAGCTCTAGCATCGCCATCGACAAGGTTTTCTACAGATAACTGTAATGCTTGTTCGTTCTGACGTATCGTTGAAAGTGTTCCTGTATAAACTTCCTGATATATTCCTGGAGGAATTACATAAGGAATAGGGTTGCGGTTGCTGTTCTCTTCAAGGTTGACAGCAGACTGTTCGAACAATGTATGATTTGTTTGGTCGCCAGCCATATATTCACCTGGAGCTTGAATAGATTGTGTATATGTGCGCCATTCTCCTCTTACGAGATCCAATGTTGCGAAACGAATTACGATATCGCTCTTGAAGCCTTTCATGAACATTCTCATGAAGCGGATAGATGAGAATCCTTCAATATTACCTACGACTTTGTCTGGTTCTCTGATAGGAATACGGAACTGATACCATTTGATTTCTTTATTGTCACCGTTGATAGTTGTGACTGTTGTGGTGCGGATGTCGGAGATTCTGTTCTGTCCAGATTTCAACATCTTGTTAGGATCGAGTTCGATTACATATTGATAGTAGTTCTCTGATTCGTTGAGAGTGTTGTCATTGTTGATGTCTTCAACGTCAGGACGGGTTGAGTTGTTTGTAGTGTAGTTTTCTGTGTATTGAGCTTCAGAAGGGGAGTTGCCTTCACTGCCGTTATATTTTTTGTAACGTTCCAAGATGCTTCTATACTTAGGGTCTGAGTCATAGTCGGAACCTCTGAAATAATGATAGTCATCAGAAGAAGGGTCTGATTCGGCAGCAGCGTATGCCTCTGAAGATAATTTGCTTTTTAATATTTCAAGATAATTTCTGAAGAAAGATTTTTCGTCTTCATTGGAGAGACCGTCATAACCGATATCTTGATATTGGCGTGACTGTGGGTTTGCATCGAAGGCGTCAACTAATGCTTGTAATGATGGCACGCGACCCCATGCTGTGGTGTCAACGTTGACAATTTGTTCGTTGGTTGGGAGACCGTTTTCGTATGACTTTCTTCCGTCGCGCAAGATATCTTCAGAGATGTCACCTAAGTTGAAATACAATTTACCTATATTGGTTTGGTCTTGTCCTTCGAAGAATGGGTCCATCATCCAGAATTCGATATATTCTACGTTAGTGGCGTTAAAGTCTGATGATTCGATGGCTCTCATGATGCCGCCCCATCTGTCTTCTGGGTTGGAGAATGTACCGTCTTCGTTAAGGTTATCAGTATCGTAGTTGTAAGGTCCTCTTAAGTTAGGATAATAAGCTAAGTTCAAGATTGATACGTTGGTTGATACACCAGCTTGAATATCTCTGTTAGGGAAAATTTCTGTCTCTAACACTTGTCTTACTCTATGGTCTGACAACTCGTCGTTGGTTATGTTAGATGGTAAAATATTGCTGCGACGTTCATAAAATACAGATTGGTCGATTGTGTACCATGCTAATTTAGAACGGTTTTTGCCATAGTCATGTCCCATTGTTGAATAAGCCTCTGGGAATAATGCGTGTTGGTGTTGTGGAGTACTTGCAAGTTTCCATGTTGACCACTGACGTAAGTCTATCGTTGACTTAGATCCTTCGAAGTCATCGATATATGATGTGCCAGTCTGACCGTTTTCTTTGTTGATGCCCTGTATGAACTGAGCCACTTCACCATAGATGGAGATTCTGGATTTTTGTTTTGTCTCAATGAATGGCAGCTTGTCGATGAGGTCGGTCAGTAATTGAGAATCTGTTTGATAGTTGAAGTCGAAACCATAGATGGTGTTAGATAAAGGTTCATCGTTATAGTTGACTTTTGTTGTGTAAGCTCTTTCTGTGAGATGTAATATTGTTCCTCCTATCAAGAAGTCAGGGTTTATCTCATGTTCAACTCTAGCGCCCATGAATGTCTTCTTCATGGTTGATATTGCTGTGTTGTTTTCCATTGAGATGTTGATGTTTGTTCCTGAGTTGAGCAATGCTTCATTCAAGATTGTCACGCGTCCGAGAGTGTAGTCGACGGTATAATCCACATTTTCAACGAGAGGCACGCCGCCGGCACTGACGTTTACAGAACCAGGCTGTACATTAAGAGCGTTTAAGCTAATCTCGCTTCCAGATGAAGAGGTGTAGTGGCCTTCCAATCTGAATTTGTTTTTATCGGTATATTGTTCTGCTGACGCCTTTGTGAGTCTATACAAAGAGTCGAAGGCGTATTTGTCTGCAAGTGCAGGTTCGTTTTCGAATATCTTTCTGATATGGCTTCCGAAAGGCTCCAGAACAGGGAAGTAGATACGGCCTGTTGCAGCATTGATGGTACCGCCGTTAGTTGTGGCGCCGTTTATGAAGTCGAAGAGACCATCACCGCCGTCTATAGGGTTGCTCTGTGAGTTCAAGTTATCCAAATTCATCAGGTTGAGCAATGACTTACCTTTTGCATCACCTTCTGCATCAGCGAAGTATCCTGTTGCAACACCGTTGTTGTTGCCTAAATACAAGATGTTCATGACGAAATCGTTTGGACTTACCTGATAAGCTCTGATGTTATAGACGTTTTTCATCATAAGATCCCACATTGGCATCTTGGTGTTGATGGTCGTGCTCTTCAATAATTTGGTTACTAACAAATTAGGGTCGGCAATGCTTTGGTCGGAGAATTCACCGACTTGGTATACCTTGTCATGACCGATGACTGTGTATTGGTAAGCGACAGCCAGGGTTTGGTTTGCATTCAAGTTGATGTTCAATGTGATGAAACCTAACTTGCTGTTAAGGACGTATTCTGATGGACTTAACTTTCTGGCTTTTTGTAATTTTTCGAAGTCTTTGCCTGATGTGTAACCTTGCGATGTTAAATATGATGTTACTGTATTTAAAGATCTTAAGGAGTTGTAGTCTATGTCGTTAAGCAATGTATTAACGGTGCCATCTGGGTATTGAGCTCCTATTGCTCCTGAAGGACGTACTTTGTCATCATTGTAAATCCATTCTTCTTTTCCTTCACCTAAGTCGGTAAAAGCAACGATATTACGGCTGTTTTCGTAATTTGAAGTAGTGTTTGTGACCCAGACTTCTATTTTGTTGATGTTGATGTCGGATGTCACTAGAGGCAAATCCGCCAATGCTCTTTCGTAGTTGTCTCTAAAATATTGACTGAGGAAGAAGTGTCTGTTTTCTTCGTAGTTAAGACATTCTATTTCATATTCGTTGGTAAGAGCACCGCCGCTTACGGAGATGTTCTGTGTCTCGCTTTCTTGGTATGACACGACTGATGTGATGCTTGTCTTGCCGAATTGTAATTTTGTCTTGATACCGAATAAAGACTGTGTACCAGTTATCAAGGAACTTCTTAAAGGCATGCTGACGTTACCGGCTTCGATGAGCTGTATGATGTCGTCTTCGTCGCCTTCATACTTCAAGGTGAATTTGTTGTCGAATGTGAATTGTGTCTCGGTGTTATAGTTGAGCTTGAATTCTATCTTTTCGCCGATTTTTGCAGCGGCGCTCAACTGTATGCTTTCATCAAAGTCGAAGTTTGTGGTTCTCTGTTGGCTTATTGTTAAAGAAGGGTCGTTTCTGCGTTGGTGCTTGAGACCTAATGTTACGTCGGCAGAACCTTGTAACTTGATGTCGATGGTGTTGCTTCCAAAAATCTTGTCGAAAGCCTTTCCGCCGACATATATGGTAGGGATGAGTTGGTTGCCGTTTCCGGAAGTGTTGCTTAAGGCCTCGCGGCGTTCTTTCCAGTATGCTTTTTCAGCCTTTTTGCTGAAATAGTCGATGTACTGTTTCTGATCCATGCTATATGGATCTTTGTACATGAAGTCGCCTATTTTGCTATAGAAAGTGTATTTTCCTGTTACAGGATCGTATATTACTTCACGAGTTATGTTTTCTGGTTCTTTAAAAAAGAATCCAGATTTGTTGTCTTCGAAATTTGCAGGATTACCGTCATCATGAGGGATTGGGTAGATTAGCTGGATGCTGTCGTTGCTCTGTGCTATTAATGATGAAGGCACGATTACGCCAAGTAATAATAAAAGCGTAAAAATATGTTTGATATTTTTAATAAAACAGTTTCTCATAAAATAATAACTTAAAGTAGTCTTAATGCTTCTTTGATAAGTTGTTCCACATTTGGATTCTCCATCTGTTTTAAGAGCTTTTCCAAAATTTTCTCAATGCTTGTTCTGCTGAAGCCTAAGACCATCAATGCAGATAACGCCTCTTCTTTCAATGTATTGTATCCTGAAGGAGTTTTTTCTCCTTCTGTGATGTTAAGTTTTCCTACTTTGTCTTGCAGGTCAACTATTATTCTTTGGGCTGTCTTTGCACCTATTCCTTTGACACTTTGGATTGCCCTGATATTGTTGTTGGAGATGGCGTCGATTGTCTCGCGTACAGTCAGTGATGACAATATAAGTCTGGCGGTATTGCAGCCAACTCCAGACACTGTTATCAGTTGCAGGAACAAAGAACGTTCTTCTTCAGTGTAAAAGCCATACAAGACATGAGCGTCTTCGCGGATGGCTAGATGTACGTGCAGCTTTACTTCTGCTTGTTCTCCTATCGATGTAAATGTATTTAATGTTATATTAATTAAATATCCAATACCCTGATTGTCAATAATGACATAAGCAGGATTTTTGTCAACGATCTTGCCTGAAATAAAACTATACATACTCTTATTTTAATCTCAAATCTTGATAGAAAGAAATGCTAATTAATAGCCGACAAAGATACTGTTTTTAAGCTTAAAAAACAATATATTTTTGCTGATTTTTTGCTTCGTTTTGATAATATTTTTACCTTTGCAAAACCTAATGTAACATAAATAATTTTAACAAAATATTGTATGAATCCATCAATAGTAATTCTCGCCGGTGGTGGTCCGGCTCCAGGTATCAATACTGTTATCAGTACAGTTGCAAAGACTTTCTTGAAAGACAATTATCGCGTTATAGGTCTTCATGAAGGTTATAAGAATCTTTTCAAGGCAAATCCTAAGTTTGTTGAAATGGATTTCGCTTATGCAGATATGATTCAAAGAATGGGCGGTTCTGCATTGCAAATGAGCCGTTATAAACCAAAAGATGAAGAATTCAATACAGATTTCTTCGTTAACAACAATGTGAAACTTTTAGTTACAATCGGTGGCGATGATACAGCTTCAACAGCAAACCGTATCTCTAAATTCTTGGCTGCCAATAATGTAAAGATTCAAAATATTCACGTTCCAAAGACAATTGACAACGACCTTCCACTTCCAGAAGGAACACCTACATTCGGTTATTATTCAGCAAAAGAAGCTGGCGTGAGAATCTCTCAAACTGTTTATGAAGATGCTCGTACAAGCGGCAACTGGTTCCTCGTTTCAGCTATGGGCCGTGAGGCTGGTCACCTCGCTTTAGGTATGGGTGCAGCTTGTCACTATCCAATGATCATCATACCTGAAATGTTCAACAAGACAGAGGTGACATTCGATCGTATTCTCAATCTCGTTATCAGCGCTATGCTCAAACGTAAAATATTGGGCATTGGTTATGGCGTTGCTATCATCAGCGAAGGTGTTTTCCACTTTATGACTGACGAAGAAATCGCTAACTCTGGCGTTAACTTCACATACGACGACCATGGTCACCCAGAACTTGGCAACGTAAGTAAGGCTCATATCTTCAATACTTTGTTGCAAAAACGCATCTCTGAATTGGGTCTTTCAATCAAGAGCCGTCCAGTAGAAATCGGTTACGAAGTACGTTGCGTTGATCCAGGTGCATTCGACTTGTTCTATTGCAGCATGTTGGGTTATGGCGTAAAACAATTGTTCGACGAAGGCGTTTCTGGCGCTATGGTTACATCAGACAATAAAGGTGAAGTTAAGCCGTTGTATCTTAAAGATGTAGAAGATGAAAATGGTAAGGTAAAACCTCGTCTCGTCAACATGGATGGTCCAAAGGCAAAGCTCGTGTTCCGCGATTGTTTGCAATACATCACACCTGCTGATTATGAAGCTGCTAAGAAATATGTAGCAAATCCAGAGGATTACGACTTCAAGAAAATCCTTAACTGGTAATTGTTGCTTTGTCCACGAATCTGCACGAATTCACACGAATCTTATTGGTGTTTGATTGGTGCTTATTCGTGGACAAAACATTCAACCACGAATCTACACGAATTCACACGAATCTTATTGGTGTTTGCTTGGTGTTTATTCGTGGACAAAACATTCAACCACGAATCTGCACGAATTCACACGAATCTTATTGGTGTTTGATTGGTGTTTATTCGTGGACAACCTTACAACCAAAATATTTTTTTCTATGAAACTGATTTACGAAAACGAAGTTTATGCCATTATTGGCGCATGTTATGAGGTTTATAATGAACTTCATTGTGGTTTATCGGAAGCGATTTATCAAGAAGCACTTGAAAGGGAGTTTTTGTATAGAGGTATTCCGTATATGAGAGAGGTGTCTCTTGATGTTTATTACAAAGGTGAAAAGCTCCGAAAAAGATATATTGCAGATTTTGTTTGTTATGATGACATAATAGTTGAACTTAAAGCTGTTGATTTGTTGACGAAAGATCATGTGTCCCAGGTGTTGAACTATTTGCATATTACCAAATATCCATTAGGTTTGTTGATTAATTTTGGACATAAAATAAAACTAGAGTGGAATCGCTATGTTAATATTTGATCTTATTGCTGTTTGATTAGTGCTTATTTGTGGACAAAAATAAATAAGGATTATTTGAGGACGGGAAATAAAAAAAGAGGGCGAAATTTCGTCCTCTTTTTTTTGAGCCGGCGGAGGGATTTGGACCCCCGACCCCGAGATTACAAATCACGTGCTCTACCGCTGAGCTACGCCGGCAATGCAATTACCTTTCGTTTTGCGAGTGCAAAGGTACAACTTTTTTTTAAACCACCAAACATTTTTTTAATTTTTTTGAAAAATATTTTTTATGGCGCTATTTAACTCTCTTGCGGCTCCTTTTAAAAGTGCGTCATCTGTCGGAAAATCAATAACTTCGTTGTTTAAAAGCTGAAGCGTGTATTCTGTGCAAGCTTGTGTATTTCCACTCACTTCAGCATACTGATGACGGAAAGTAGAGGCTATATTGTATGGTGTGTTGATCAAGATTTCATCATTTTTTACGTCAATAATTTGAATTTTGCCTTTTAATGCGGCAGATTTAGTCATTGTTTTATCTGTTACAACGGCTTTAAAATTATCTTTTGTTTCTTCAAAAGTTATGGTTTCTATTTTTTCTGGAGATATTATTTTCTGGTCAATCATAATTCGAATCATCAAATCATATTTCGTGTCTTTGTTTTGAACGACGTCGAATGGGATGTTGTAGATAGTGTTGTCGTCAAAATCTAAAATGAGTTTCGCAATGTCTTGGGGAAGGTGCATCTCTATTGGAGTGGCGACCCTGAAAAGGATGTGCTTGTATGGTAAAATTGCAGACTTTAACATTAACTCGTCGATGCTTTTATTCTGAGGGTTTATTTTTATAAGTTGGTAGATGAGTCTGTCGACCTCTTCTAAGTTTTCGTTGTTAGGTGTCTTTAGCAATGCCTTGGTCTTGGCGCAAAGATACAATTCTGCTTTTCCCCTTGAGTTGTTGATTTCGTTTTCAAGTTTAAGCAGTCGGAAATTCATCGCAGACTTTATGTTGTCTGGCAACGCATTGACTTTGTTCTGTCTTTGTTCGATGGATGTCAATCTATGATATATCTCGATCCAGATATCAGCTTGTCCGGATTCTTTGAGTCTCATAATGCATTTGTGGTCAATTTCATTGGCTTCGTGGTATGCCGTCGTAAGAGATTGTAACTGCTTTTCGCTGAGCTTGTTTTTCTTGGCTTTTGGAATGAGATTTTCAATTGTTTTGTCAAGTTCATCAGTGCTTTTTGCTTCTTGCGCATTGATGCATGTTGTTACGGAAAATAACAATGTGAAAATTATCAGTTTTAATGTTTTCATCATGTAAAATTTTAGTAAAAATATTACAAATTTCGCACCATTTTTTTATTATTGATTGTTGTAAAAATTGTATTTTTGAACTTTCGAAAATATATCTTTAAAATTATGAAGATATGGTTTCGGATAAATGTTTTATGAAGTTAAAATATAAAATACTATATCATGTATACAATAGAAGAAATTCAGAAGTTGATAAATGATTATATTGATAATCAGAAGTTTGAAGGTAATCCAGCAGAGTTGTATGCTCCAATAGAGTATATTCTTCGTCAAGGTGGAAAGAGATTGCGTCCGACTTTGTGTTTGCTGGCTTGTGATCTTTTTGGCGGCAAGGTTGAGGATTGTATGGTGCCGGCTGTTGCAGCTGAGATATTCCATAACTTCACTTTGGTTCATGATGATATTATGGACCAGGCTCCATTGCGCAGGGGCGTGGAAACCATTTACAAGAAATGGGGTTCTGACGTTGCTATCCTTTCTGGCGACACAATGTTGATCAAGGCTTTCCAGTATGTTTTAAATACCGATAATAAATATCGTTATGAGGTGTTCGCTGAATTATGTAAGGTCGCTTTGGAAGTATGCGAAGGTCAGCAATTTGATTTGAATTTCGAAACTCGTGATGATGTGACCTTGGAGGAATATCTTGAGATGATTCGTCTTAAGACTGCGGTCCTTCTCGGTTCTGTTTTGAAAATAGGTGCTATTGTCGCTGGCGCTGATGAAAAGGCTCAAAATGCTATATATAATTATGGTGTAGATCTCGGAATGGCGTTCCAGTTGCAAGACGACGTTTTGGATTGTTATGCTGACGTTGATGTGTTTGGAAAGATGATAGGTGGCGACATCTCTGACAATAAAAAGACATATTTGTATTTATATGCGTTGAGCGTGGCTTCTGCGGAAGATGAAGCAGAGTTGCGTAGACTTTTCCAAATGCCTAAAGGTCGCGATGAAGATAAGATAAATAAGGTGTTGGCGATATATGATAAATACGCTGTTAAACAAGAGGCGCTTGCGCATATCCATAAATATTTTATGAGTTCAGAGACGATTCTTGCTGAACTTGATGTTGAAAATGAGGATAGAAAGAAAGTCTTGCGCGATTACGCAGAATATTTATATAAAAGAAATAAATAATTAGAAAAAAATTAGACATCATTAAACATTTTAATTGTTTGTTGGTTTATACGACAAAAACAACGAAATATGAAAACTCTTAATAAAACTTCAGTTTTACTTGTCGAGGATGATGTCGATTTGCGTAATACTATAAGTGAGAGCCTGAATGCTGTTGATTATAAGGTGTATGCTGCTAAGAAAAGTGTTGAGGGTCTGGACTTTTTCAAAAAATATGACATCGATGTCTGTATTCTCGATATTGAGATGACGGGCATCGATGGTTTTGCTTTAGCAGCTCAGATTAGGATTTTGAATCCTGATGTGCCTATGATATTCCTTACCTCAAAGGGCTTGTTGGTCAATATTTTGAAGGATTTCGAATATGGCGTCGATGATTATCTTACAAAACCTTTTACTAATGAAGAACTTCTTCTTAGAATCAAGGCGGTGATGCGTCGCGTGGAGAAAAAGGATCCTTTCACATATACGCTCTCTGGAGATAAGATAAATATCGGTCGTTTCGTTTTTGACGCAAAAAATATGCTTCTTATCCTAGACGGACAAGAGCAGCCTCTTACGAGAAAAGAAGCGGCTTTGCTTAAGGTGTTGTATGATAATAAAAACGAACTAGTTACCCGTAAGAAAGTCCTTAAGATGATATGGGGTAACAACGATTATTTCATCGGTCGTTCTATGGATGTCTTTATTGCTCGTTTACGAAAATACCTCAAAGCTGACCCTAACGTAAAAATCCTTACAGTCCACGGAGTGGGATTCAGATTAGTTGTTGCGGAACCAGCAGAAGTTAATGCATAATTCATAATTCATAATAATTGTGCATTATGCATTATGAATTATGAATTAAGGAAAAGGCAGCTGTCGCCGTAACTTAAGAATCTGAAGTCGTTGTTAAGGGCGTATTGATAAGCTTCTTTCCATTTGTCGCCAATCAATGCTGACACTAATAATAATAAGGTGCTTTTAGGCTGATGGAAATTTGTGATGAGCGCTTTTGCGATGTTTATCTTGCAAGAAGGTGCTATCATCAAAGCGGTACTTGCGTGAAAAACATTCATCTGGTGTTCTTCCATATATTTTAATATTGTTGAAAGAGATTCTTCTGCCGATGGCAAGGATTCTCTTTCTTTGTATGGAAACCATTGGTTCAGATGTAAGTTGCGTTCTTCTAGTCCTTCTTCGATGAGCATAAGACCGATCCAATATAAAGACTCTATGGTTCTCATGCTGGTAGTTCCAACAGGTATGATGGTCTTATTGCAGTTTTTTATAAGGTTTTCGATACACGATTTCCTGACTACTATTGTCTCGGAATGCATCTCGTGTTCGCCGATGGTCTCTGATGAAACTGGGCGGAATGTGCCGGCGCCGACGTGTAATGTCACTTCTTCAAAAGCAATGTCTTCGCTTTTGAGTTTGTCTATAAGTTCGTTTGTAAAATGAAGTCCTGCAGTAGGAGCTGCTACCGAACCCTCATGTTTCGCAAAGACTGTCTGATAACGTTCTCTGTCGGATGCTTCTGCTTCGCGATGCAGATATGGAGGCAATGGAATCTCGCCGGCTGCTTCCAAAATCTCGGCGAAACTTAATTCTGCAGGTTCCCAAGAAAATTCTATTACGGAATAATTGTCATTCTTCTCAATTCTTTCAGCATAAAGCGTGGCTTTTGTCTTGGTGTCTTGGTGTCTTGGTGTCTTGGTGACTTCGACCGCCATCGTCAACTTATCACTTTTCCAACGTCGTGAATTGCCTACAAGACAACGCCATCTTGATGGGGAAGCGCTGCTGAATGCTAATTGATAGTCGCCATTGCCGGTGATTGGTTCAAGGCAGAATATTTCTATGGATGCTCCGCTTTCTTTTGTGAACTGAAGACGAGCTCTGACAACCTTGGTCTCGTTAAATATCAATAAGGAATCTTTCGGTAAGAAATCATCGATGTTTTTGAAATGAGATGAAGTGATTTTTCCATTCTTCAAAACCAATAACTTTGAAGCGTCACGTTCGCTTAATGGATACTTTGCGATTCGTTCGTCTGGAAGCGGATAGTTGTAATCCTCGATGGAAATGTTCTGAACCTCTTTAATCATCACTCAATCAATTTTTATTTAAGATTACTAAAGCGGCGATGACGCCAGGGACCCAACCGCAAAGTGTTAATAAGAATACAATTAATATTGATCCGCAGCCTCTATCAATGACAGCTAATGGAGGGAATAGGATTGATAATATGACTCTGAGTAATGACATAGTTGTTGAATTTATGATTGCAAAGATAATTATTTTTATTGTTAAATACATTGAATTTTAACACTTGATTTTGTTGTAAAAAAATGAGAAATGGTATTGGATTGTTCAATGAAAATCGTTAAATTTGTACCCAAATTAATTGTGTCAAAAATTTAACTTAATACTTAAAATTATGAAGAAATTATTTACTCTAGCATTGGTATGCATTCTAGCATTCACTTCTTTCGCTCAAGAACCAGGCGAAATTAACACAGATTTCGGTACAGACGGTGTATTTGTATTCCACCCATCCAAAGTTGATGCATTTGGTTATTTCGATTATGTTTATAAGGTTTTAGTACAAGAAGATGGCAAAATCTTAACAATCGGTGAATCTCGTACTGACAAATACAATTACGCTATCTATATTTCTCGTCATAATGTTGATGGTACATTGGACGAAACTTATGGCGATGGCGGTATCATATTCTTGAAGGTGGATGAGCTTATCTACAAAAACTGTCCTTATGATGCAGTTTTAAGTGAAGATGGTATGCTTTATCTCGCTGGTTATGCATTTAATGGACTTAATGCTGGTTTCATTTTGTGCTTAGATGAAAACGGTTTTGAAAATGAAGATTTCGGCGAAGGCGGATGGGCTGTTACAGAACAAGAACAAAACGGTTACGTTTTCGAAGGTATCGACATTGATTCAAAAGGTCGTTGCGTTGTTGTTGGTTACTACCAAGATGAAATCGTTGTAAGACGTTACAGCGCTAAAGGTAACCCAGATATGACATTCGGTGTAGATGGCGTGGCTTTTATTGAATTGGATTCAGATCCAAGCACTCACTCATATGCATATGATGTTAAGATCCTTGATGATGGTAAAATTATCCTCTGTGGTGATAAAAGAGCTGCTGGCGAAGACGGTATGTTCATCTGGTCTTATATGATGAGACTTAACTCAAATGGTTCAATTGATGAAACATTCGGTGAAAATGGAGTTGTATATCTCTGGACTGGTGAATATGCAGAATTCGCTTTGTCAATCGACGTTCAACCTAACGGTAAATACATTGTTGGCGGTCACGATGAATTATGGTCAGACACTCCGGAATTACCAAGATATGAATCATTCGTAACTCGCGTTAATACAGACGGTACTATCGACGAAACATTCGGTGAAGAAGGTTATGTAAAAGTAGAACCATTCCAAGGCGACGGCTGCGTTAACTACAGCTATTCAATCTTAGCAGCTCCAGACGGACAAATCTTCGGAACAGTCTATTCACGTAATATAAGTGAAGAATTATACCGTGCTTATGTTTATAACCTTGATGAAAATGGTCAATTCAATGAAAACTTCGCAGGTTCTGGCATCGTTCCATTGCCAAAAGTATATGATGAACAAGAAGAAATCAACTCTTATTCAATAGCTTTACAAGGTACTGATAAACTTGTTGTTACTGGTTTTGCTGCTTATGACGATCCAGCAGTATCAGGTCCTGGCGACTATACAAAGATTTATCTTGCTAGCATAAATGTTGCAGTTGAAGGTAACGAGGGTAATGGTGATAACAACGAAGATGATAATAATGGTAATGACACAACTAGCGTAGTTGGAAATTATGAAAACAGATTCGAAATCCATCCAAATCCTGCAACAACAACAATCTTCATCGAAGGCGCTTTGAATGATAATGCTCAAGTAAGCATCATCGACTTGACAGGTCGCTGCGTTAAAGAAGTTGAAATTTCAAATACAGTTTCATCAATCAATGTTGAAGATTTAGAAAGTGGCGTTTACTTCATTTCAGTTAAACAAAACGAAAATAACTACGTTGAAAAATTAGTTATAAAATAAAGTCTCCGAGTCGCCAAGACTCCGAGTCACCAAGAAAAAGTGCATCGTAATTTACGATGCACTTTTTTTATCTCGGTGTCTTGGTGTCTCGGTGTCTTGGTGACTTCTCATTGAACCTTTCATAATCTCTTTTGTTTAAATCTCACTAAAAACAATAAAGATTATGAAAAAATTATTAATCATCGCATGTCTGTTCTTCGCTTGGCAGTTTAAGGCGGAGGCATGTACCGGAATCTCGATGTTCGCAGCAGATGGATCTTATATACAAGCTCGAACAATAGAATGGGCAGGTACAAATCTTAATAGTATGTATGTCGTGGTTCCTCGTAACTACAGTCAGACATCATTCACTCCTAAAGGTCAAAATGGAATGACGTTCAAGGCTAAATATGGTTATGTCGGACTTGCTGTTCATGAAAAGGAATTCATAGCAGAAGGCGTTAACGAAGCGGGTCTGTCGGCAGGTCTGTTCTATTTCCCTAACTTCGGCAGTTATCTGCTTTATGATGAAAAGTATAATGCGACTACCATAGCCGACTTGCAGCTTGTATCATGGATATTGTCACAATTCGCTACGGTCGAAGAGTTGAAGGCTAATATTAATAAGGTGCGTGTCGTTTCCCTTATGGGCGGAAATGGATCAGAGGAGGCTATTCACTGGAGAATAGGCGATAAGTCAGGCGCTCAAATCGTTCTTGAAATCGAAGACGGCGTTCCTCATATCTATGACAACCCAATCGGTGTCATCACCAACGCTCCTAATTTTCCATGGCATCTTAATAACTTAAGTAACTACATCAACCTTACTCCTGTGAACCCAGCAGCTCATGAAATGGCTGACTTTATGGTGAAGCCAATAGGTCATGGCAACGGTTTCCTTGGCTTGCCTGGCGACTTCACACCTCCATCACGTTTTGTGAGAGTTGCTTTCTTCAAGGCTACAGCTCCAATGTTGGCAACGGCTCATGCAACAATGCTTCAATGCTTCCATATCTTGAATAACTTCGACATCCCAATCGGAATGAATTTCCCTAAGAATGAAATCCCTGACTTGCCAAGCGCAACACAATGGACTTCAGTAATAGACTTGACAAATACTGTCGTTTATTACAAGACATTCGATAACAACAATATCAGAATGATTGACCTTAAGGAAATCGACTTCGGCAAGGTTAAATATCAATATCAAAGATTAGATGAACCTAATTCACAACCTGTTGAGGTGGTTACTATAAGCCAATGAAGGCAAAGGACTAATGACAAAAGGCTAATGATAAAAAAGAGAGTTCCTAATTTTTTAGGAACTCTCTTAACCTTTAGCCATTAGCCATTGGTCTTTAGTCTTCATCAAAGACCTTTTACAATGTCGTATGTATCTTTAGCAATCATGTATTCTTCGTCTGTTGGGAATACAACGACTGTTACTTTTGAATCTGGTGTTGAGATGATGCGAGCTTCGCCCATTGTAGCGTTGTTAGCTTCCACGTCGATCTTAACTCCGAGATATTCCATATCTTGGAGGATTGGACCTCTCATGAACCAAGCGTTTTCGCCGATACCGCCAGTCATGACGATGATGTCAACGCCGTTCATGACAGCTGCGTAAGCGCCGATATATTTTTTAACGCGGTGTTTGAACATATTG
>JAFYUH010000201.1 GCA_017549605.1 Bacteroidales bacterium | reverse complement strand
AGCCTCAAGATGTTGTTCATTGCTCATGTCTGCATATGAAGATATTTTCTCCTTAGTCTTTGTAAACTTATAGTTGTTTACCAACTGTGGTAATGCATCTTCATTGATTTCAAAGCAAAAGGCTGAAATTCTTTATCTCTAATATGCACAGCTCTGACTTCACTGATATTAGGATTCTCTGCATTCTTGGAAACCTGCAATATTGTTTCTGCTTTATTATTAAGCTCTGTACCAATATGTCCTCGTGTATTGTCATCACCTTTATTCTGATGAAGTACCGTGTGAATATGCATTTCGTAGTAGCTGGACCATCTCATAAGCTCATTGATGATATTCAGGGATTCACCCGGTGAGTTGATGTCATGGATCAAGTCTCTGATACCATCTATTATAACTAACCCGATATTCTCTTCTTCTTGTAAAGCACAACTGATGATTTCTCGTCTTTGCTCAGGTGTGTATTCTCTGAGGACGAAGAAGAGGATTCTGTCATCTTCCTTATCAATGGGCAAGCCGGCCAACTTCATAATCCTTTGCATGACCTTATGACAATGGCATTTGCTCTGCTCTGTGTCAACATAGAGGATGCGTTCTTTACCTTGGGGCAGAATAGTCTTATACTTCAGTACCTCTTTCCCAGAGAGGGCAGATGCAACGAGTGCAGATACATTGAAAGTTTTCTTGCTCTTAGGCTTGCCTGTTGATGCACTAAAATTTCCCAATGTTGCTACCGTTGTTCCATTTACCTTAATAATCTCAGGAGGGAATTCGTATTTGTCAGTTACATTCAACCTTATATGTTTCAGGAGTAGTTTGTAATTGGTACCGTCAATTTTGGCACCATTCCTCATATCTATCAGTGATTTCATACTCTGTTCGATTTTCGTTGATGTTCTTTTGCTAGTTTATGAGCCTTAGTTGCAGCAATGGCATTGATTTCATCTATTGAGCGTACTTGATGTCGGTTAATCCATTTGAGTAGATCATCACGCTTAATGAAAATACTTTTACCATTTGGCTTATAGTAAGTAAGCTCTCTGTTTGAAGTAATCTTGTACACGGTGCTTTTACTTAAGCCCAGATATTTAGACGCTTCATCAATAGTATAAAACTCTTTGATGGTATATGCAATCTCTGAAATGGCTTTCATGTGCTTAAGTAATTCATGCAAACCGTTGAATTGCTCTAGATAACTCTTCACTTCCATTATTTTCTCTTGAAACTGACCAATGTCATTTGTTTCAATCATCTCTTGAGCCCTCTTAAGTCTCTCGATGTACAGTTCTAGTTCACGTGGAGTCATAGGGATGCGGTATTTGAGTTAGACTTATCAAAAGCTCTAGCGACAACAGGATTTTGTTGTGCCCACTGTTTCAATTCGGCATGATTGAAGAATATCATACCGCCATTAGGCTTATAATATGGAATGAGCTTGGCAGAGGTGAGTTTGTAAAGATAGCTAGGCGATATACCTAAAAACATGCAAGCTTCAGATGATGTGAGTACTTCTTTAAGCGTCCACATCTTATCGTCAATCTTATTGATCTCTGATTCTATTCTTTTATCAAGCTTTGTCAACATCGAATGTAGGTTCTGTACGCTTGATTCAAGATGTTGGATGGTTTGTGGGGAAATGGCATCCCTCATCTCTTGTCTTCTTTTTTTCATCTTTCTAATTTTTGAAGTGAATAAAAAAGGCTTTGCCCTCAGTAATAACCGGTTACGAGGGCAAAGCTACAGAGATGAGTTGGCTCACAAAATTGAGAATGTTGATTCTCTACATCATTCTCAACACGATTCT
>JAFYUH010000200.1 GCA_017549605.1 Bacteroidales bacterium | reverse complement strand
ATAACGGTTTTCGCGCATCATGTCTGTTCTTTCGATAAGCTTGTTATAATATTGTGCGAAGTAATCGTCGAGCATTCTCTTCATTGTGTAATTTGGTGCGATCTGCATCAAATTGTTCTTCACATATTTAACCCATTCTGTAGGAATGCCTTTTTCATTTCTGTCGAAATATAATGAAACGATTTCGTTTTCAATGAGGTTGTATATTGTCTCAGCGTCGAGTTCGTCTTGGTAGCGTTGGTCGCTGTATGTTCTTTCTTCTTGGAGTGCCCAACCAGCTTTTGGACGGAAGCCTTCTGCCCACCAGCCGTCGAGGACTGAGAGGTTCAAAGTACCGTTCATAACGGCTTTCTCACCACTTGTTCCTGATGCTTCGAGAGGACGTGTTGGAGTGTTCATCCAGATGTCAACGCTGCTTGTCAATATCTTACCGAGTTCCATATCGTAGTTGTTGAGGAAGATGATCTTACCTGCGAACTCTTTCTTTCTTGATGTCTCGATAATCATCTTAATCAAATCCTGACCAGCTTTATCGTTAGGGTGAGCCTTACCTGCGAACAAGAATACGACAGGTTTTTCAGGATTGTTGAGCAACTGAGCCAAACGTTCTATGTTGTTGAACAACAAGTGAGCACGTTTGTATGTCGCGAAACGACGAGCGAAGCCGATGATGAGAGCGTTTTCGTTGAAGTTTTCTATTGTATTGATAATCAAAGAAGGACTTTCTTGACGACGTTGCATATCTTCAACGACCTTCACCTTAAGATATTCTGTAAGACTATGTTTCAAGTCTTTCTTGATATTCCATATTGTCTCGTCAGCCACATCGTTGATCTTTGACCATACGTTAAGATCTGACTGAACGTCGACGTAGTTTTCACCGAGGACTTCTCTATAAAGTCTCTGCCATGATGTTGCAGTCCATGTTGGGAGGTGAACGCCGTTTGTCACATAGCCGATATGATTTTCTTCTGCGAAGTAGCCTGGCCACATTTGTTGGAACATCTCTCTTGAGACGCGGCCATGGATCTTACTTACGCCATTGACTTCCTGGCTAAGGTTTGTTGCCAAGACGCTCATAGAGAATTTCTCGTATGGATCGTTATGACGGATCTTACCGAGGTTCATGAAGTCATCCCAGCTTATGTTCATACGACCCGGATAATGAGAGAGATATGTTCTCATGAGGTGTTCTTCGAATACGTCGTGACCTGCTGGAACTGGAGTATGTGTTGTGAACAATGTTGATGTTCTCACCAATTCCTTAGCGACGTTGAAGTCGAGGTTATGTTTTGTGATATAAACGCTTAATCTTTCCAATCCGCAGAATGCAGCGTGACCTTCATTGCAGTGATATACTGTCGGTTTAACGTTGATCTTGTCGAGCAATCTGATACCGCCGATACCGAGGAACATCTCTTGCTTGATACGCATTTCGCTGTCGCCGCCATAGAGTTTTCCTGTGATACCTCTATCCTCTGGCAAGTTCTGATCGATATCTGTGTCAAGGAGATACAAGCTGATACGTCCTACTGGCACTCTCCAAGCCTTTGCATAAATGGTACGACCTGGGAACGCGATATTGATAACGACTTCTTCACCATTTTCATCGCGAACGACTTCCATTGGCAATGATGAGAAGTTTTGTGGGATATATTCTGAGAGCTGTTCGCCCCATACTGACAAGTCTTGTGCGAAGTAGCCGTAACGATACAAGAGACCGATAGCCAACATATTAGCGTTAGAGTCAGAAGCTTGTTTGAGGTAGTCGCCTGCCAAGATACCGAGACCGCCTGAGTAAATCTTAAGGCTCTTTGTCAAGCCGTACTCCATGCTGAAGTAAGCGATCGTGTGATTATCAGCAGGTTTTGCTGACATATATTTCTTGAATCTATCGTATGTAGAATTTAACTTCTCAATGAAAGTCTTGTCATTTTCCAATGCTTCAACCTGTGCCTTAGAGAGGTTCTTCATCAATGCTATTGGATTATGTTCCACTGCCTTCCATGCTTGTGGATCGATAGATGAGAACAATTCTATAGCATCGACATCCCAGCACCACCAGAGGTTATGTGAGAGTTCTTGTAACTTCTGCATATCTTCAGAATATACAGGTTCTACTGTGATTCTCTTCCAGTTAGGAGTGTCTTGTTTTTCATAATGGAAGTTACGGAGTATCTCGTTATATTTATTTGTCTGCTTCATATAATCACGACCGCGTAATTTATCCAAAGCGATGTCGTAAGCTTCCAAATAGTTATCCATCAACTCTTTCCACTCAAATTTTCTAACCAATTCAAGAGCGTTTTTCTTAACCTCTTCCATTTGGCCTTTATCTTTTGAAGTGAAGTTCAAGATTATCTTAACGATATTATCTGTCACGACTGGACCATTGCCTTCTTCACGATGGACGATAGCGACTGAATCATTGTCAATTTTTTCATCTTGGATATAACGGCCGAAACCTGCGAGATCTGTTGTTATTGTTGGAATGCCATGAGCGATGCTTTCCATTGGAGTGTAACCCCATGGTTCATAATATGATGGGAATACTGAAAGATCGAATGCGTATAAGAAATCAGCGTAGTTGATGTTAAATACGCCATCATTGCCATTGAGATATGAAGGAACGAAGATAACCTTAACTTTATCTTCTGCATTATTTTGCAATCCGTTTTCTCTCAAGCTGTTGAGAACAGCGTCATATTCATAATCAAAGATATGGTGTGTGCATGGAAGCTCTGTATGACCTTCGACAGCTTTCTTGCCTTCGAGACGGTATTGCAATTCTTTATAAATACCTGAGATATTTGCTGGCACTGCTATGACAGCGACGACTTCCTTATTAAGGTTCTGGTCTTTGTTGAGTTTACCTAAAGCGTTGATGAATAAATCGATGCCTTTGTTTTTAAACTCATATCTTCCGCTATTGATGATGAAGAACGCATCTTCAGACACCTTTGTTCCTGAGAGTGTTTCGAGTACGCTTAAAATCTTTTCTCTTGAAGCGCTTCTCTTCTCTGCAGCTGTCTTTTCATCGAGGATATAGCTTTCGTTGATACCATTTATCGTGATGACATCAGCTTCACGATGTAAGAACTGTTTACATTCTTCAGCTGTCACTTCACTCACTGTTGTGAATACGTCAGCGTTTTGTGCCGCGCTATATTCCATTGACTGTTGTGAAGTTATATTAAATCTGTTAGCCATTGTATTTGGCTCGAATTTAGCTAAATCGTTATATAAAGCCAAGCCGTTACCGCTTATTGCGCGACCGAGATATGTTGCATGTGTTGTGAATGCAGTAGCGATCTGAGGACAGTTTTCTTTAAGGTAAAGAACGCCAGCGCCTGTCATCCATTCATGGAAATGAGCGACTATGTTTTCATCGCTTTGCACGTTCCATTTGATAAAGCTTTCAATAACCTGACCTGCTGCATAACCAAAGAGAACTGGATCGATGTAATCCCATTGACCACGAAGTGAATCGAGACGATATTGTTCCCAGAGATGAGCCAATATCTCGTTCTTCTGTGGATACAATGTTGTATAATCAACTAAGATCGCCAATGGCTTGCTGTTGAGTTTCCAACGGCCGATTCTGACTTTAAGACCTTGTGCCAAAGCTTTCTCACGCCATTCTGGATACAATGTGTTGTCTTCAATAAAATAAAGAGTCTCATGTGATTCCTTAACCACATCGGGACCTATGGTTATGTAATTATCACCTATTTTTTGTTTTACTTCATCCGCCTTTGTCGATAACACGGTGTAGATTCCACCTACCATGTTACAGACTTCCCAACTCGTTTCAAAAAGATAATTTGGAGTTTTCATTAAAAAATTAAAATGTTTTATATTGTTTGTTATTTATTTGATTCACTTCTCACAGCTCGTTGCTCACTGCCATTAAAATATTCTTTCCCTAAAATCTGTTAAGATATTCATGAAGTTGATGTAATAGTCGTAAGGTGATGTACCGCTGTATTTTGTACATAAATGATAGAAGTTCTCTGCATCTTGGAGAGCGTTCCAGTCACGGATAACATCTTCATCCTTAACACGTTTCACTTTACTTGCGCAAGAATATAAAGTTTGCAAAGCATCATCTTGAAGGTCGTTGCCCATCCACATAGAAAGGTCACGTTCCTCACCCATCGCTGACAATGGTATAGGAGCATCGAAGATACTCATAGTCTGTAACTTATCAAGCATCTCGATTGGCTTTGCATATTCAAAATCGCTATTATTGAATATTGTCTCTGGAAGATATTTCATGAAATCCATGATACCTGTAGAGGCATCATAATTTGCACCGAAAGTATCGTAATTAGCAAAGATATTGACAACTTCTTCGTTACATTCATTAAGTTTTTCAACGAATGACTCTGTTGTCAATGAATTATTCACGAAGTTAAGAGAGATAGCGTCACTGAGTTTGTAGTTACGTAACAAAAGTCTCAACTTAGGATTTATTGAATTGGCATATAGATAGTTAGGGCTCTTCCATCCGAGGACGTGCTTAGCACCTTCTGTCGCCATGAGGTTAAATCCCATCTCTGCAACATCGGCACCTATCTCATTAGAATATATCAACTCGGTGTTGACAAATGTCTTAGGTGTCACACCGAAAACATCTTTCATCAATTTCTTATGGTCAGCGACTTGTTTCTTGAAAGCCTCTTTATTATGCAATGAAACTGTTGAATGTGCGTATGTTCCTGCAAGAACCTCAACATTGCCAGTCTTCACCAGCTCTTTGAAGCTTTCCAAAGCATCAGGAGCATATTGCTGCATCTGTTCTATGGCGATACCTGAGAAATAGAACGCATACTTGATTTTGTCGCCATAACGTTTTATCTGATCCATAAGAATCTCGTTCATTGGAAGATAGCAACGGTCGGCACAACGACGCATCTCTGTTCTGTTTCTGTATTCGTCATAATAAAAATGTCTTTTTCCTACGTCAAAGAAACGATAAGTACGCAAGTTATATGGTTGATGTACTTGGAAATAAAAACAAATCGACTTACTCATAATATATATATTTTAGTTTTTTT
>JAFYUH010000199.1 GCA_017549605.1 Bacteroidales bacterium | reverse complement strand
TCAGCATTAAATAAACGGTCAAGCGAACTCCTTGAATCAGAGAAAACACAGTTTTATCAAAGATTGGCTTTTGCTTTCACTATTCCAAGTCTGCATGAGTGCATAAACGGACAGCGTTTAGAACTGTGCGTTGGCGGTGTGCGTAATTATTCAGACTTGAATCTTTATCGTGCTAACCGTGGAATGGAGAAATTCACTGTCTTCATTGGCTGGAGAGTCAATGTTTGCAGTAATCAAGTGCTTACAGGAGAGGGAGTGAAATTATCATTTGAAGTTATGTCACTGCATGACTTATATAAGGCAGTTTTAGATTTGTTCTACAACTTTAACCTTGATAATGACATCCAACTGTTGCAGTCTCTTACTCAAATGAGATTGTCAGAAACTCAGTTTGCACAGATAGTTGGCAGAATGAGACTCTATCAAGCATTGCCAAGTCATTTACAGCGTGAATTGCCAAAGTTGCTCATCACAGACAGCCAGATTAACAATGTGTGTCGTGACTATTACAGCAATCCAAACTTTGGTACAAAGGACAGCTCGATTTCCATGTTTGATTTTCACAATCTGCTGACAGAAGCCAACAAGAGCAGTTACATAGACAGCTATGTTCAGCGTGCTATCAACGCTACAGATGTGACTGTTGGAATAAGCAAGGCTTTACAGGGAGATTCAGAATATTCTTGGTTTTTAGGCTGATAAAGTCGCAAGTCTATTACAGAGGGCATCTATTACAGGTGTCCTCTTTTTTGTTTACTTAAATTCAATTAGTTATGAAAAACAATATCGTTTCAGAAGTGGAACTGACATATAAGAACAATGTTCCATATAATCAAAGACAGAAGATAAGCAACTCACAGGGTGCATACGAAATTTTAACAAATCTGTTTCCAGAAAACACTATGGACTACAGAGAGACTTTCATAGTGCTATATCTGAACAGAGCAAATCAAGTTTTAGGATATTCTGTAATCTCACAAGGTGGAACTTCAAACACAACTGTTGATATAAAGATGGTAATACAGACAGCTTTATTAGCTAATGCTTCCTGCATTATGTTGGCGCACAACCATCCAAGCGGTAATCTGCACCCAAGTTCAGATGACAACAGAATTACCAACAGAATCATAGAAGCCGCAAGGCTTTTTGACATCACGGTTCTTGACCACATTATAATTACAAACGAGAGCTATTACAGTTTTACAGATAACGGAAATATTTAATGCTTATGGAATATATTGTTTTGCTTGATTACTCAGTTGGCGAGATAATCAAAATCAGATTAGATGAACAGGAAACCGTACTCGCAGATGAAGCAGAGAACTACGAGGATTTTTTGCGGACATTAGAAAGCAAATATGATTTCAGACTTGATGATTGCTGTTGGATGAACACAACTCATCTGAAAGAACGAAGCTATCTTTAATGTTCACTTCTGCTATTAGTGAATGTTCTATTAGTAATCAATGACTTAGTTATTTGTTGCAAAATAGAATGTTCACTTTTATTTATTAACTAATAAAACAGAACATTTATGTCACTTAAATATTCAAACACGACCGCAGACTTTTTGCAATGGGAT
>JAFYUH010000198.1 GCA_017549605.1 Bacteroidales bacterium | reverse complement strand
ATTTGTATGTGTCTTTGTGACGGATGCCAATTTCATATTCATAATCCAATGGACTGATAGTATTAGGGAGAGAGAATACGAACGTGTCATTCTTATGCCAGCCTGCTGTAGAAGCAGACTGGTAAGAATGATAATAAGTTTTGTTTTGGCAGGCCGAAACCGCTAGCCAAAGTATTAATAGTATGTAAACCGCTCGATTAGTTTTGAGGTTGCGTCTTTTCATTGGCACCTTTCTTTATTGGGTTTTCTGAAGGATTCTCTGTGCGCTTTTCGCGAGGACCATTCGGCTTTCTGTTATTATGATATTTGTTGCGGCCTTTATCTGTTTTGCGATTGTCGCCTTCTTTCCCTTTTTCAGCAATTGGAGCGTGCTCTTTCATCTTTGCTTCATTGTTCTGAGGCTTGTTTTCCTTTTCAGAAATGTTTGGTCTGCTTTCTTCTCTAGTGCTTTCTCTGTTTGGAGTGACCGTTTTTTTCTTCTTCTTACGATTGGTATTGTTACCTTTCCGTTTGTCAAAGCGAGTTAAACTTTCTTGTTCTACCAAGTCAAATGTCTTTTGCGATGCACTGCTGTTTACATCAATCAAGTTTTCAGGCTTTTCACCTCGTTTATTCATGTTGATGATTTCAAAGGCATTACGAGCCGTAATTGTTACAGCATTAGCCATGAAATTCTTGTCAGTAGAATAAGTAATAAGGCCTTTGAGGATATCTGCTTTGAAGAAATAATAAGTTCCTTCTGTTGTTTCCAATGTAACTTCTTTGCTTGGCAAACGCTTTTGTGATTCCACATAAACGTCCACTTCGTAATTCAAGCAACACTTCAATTTAGCACATTGACCGGCTAATTTTTGAGGATTGAGTGAGATGTCTTGGTAGCGTGCTGCACTTGTTGATACAGAGATGAAATTGGTCATCCAGGTAGCACAGCATAATTCGCGTCCGCAAGGCCCGATTCCGCCGATACGACCTGCTTCCTGACGAGCACCGATTTGTTTCATTTCGATGCGTACACGGAATACTTCAGCCAAAACTTTGATGAGTTGGCGGAAGTCCACACGTTCGTCTGCAATGTAATAGAAAATAGCCTTATTGCCGTCTCCTTGATACTCTACGTCCCCAATCTTCATGTTCAGATTTAGATTAAGGGCGATTTGGCGGGAACGAATCATTGTATCGTGTTCTTTAGCCTTGGCTTCCTCGTATTTTTCCATGTCGACCGGCTTAACCTTCCTATAGATACGCTTGATTTCTACGTCAGGTTTTAAATTAGCCTTTCTCATTTGTAGTGGGACAAGACGACCTGTCAATGTGACTACACCGATGTCATGTCCTGGACTTGCTTCTACAGCAACAATATCTCCTTTGGTCAATTTAAGTTTGTTGCTGTTCTTGTAAAATCCTTTACGGGTATTCTTGAACTGAACTTCTACGATGTCTTGTTCTTCGGCATTGCCTGGAATATCGGCCAGCCAGTCGTAAGTGTTCAATTGTCTATCTTGTCGGCCACAGCCTTTACAGCATAAATGGCCGCTTCCGTTTTTGATTTTGAAATTATTATCCATAAATAAATGTGTCTTTATAGTTATTTTTGCACGAGTAGTACAATCATCTTCAATGAAAAATCAAAGAATACCATACGTGCATTTACGTTCTGTTCTATGTGGCGTTGGGCCTCACTTAATTCGTCCATAATCCCCATAACGTTCTTTTCATTGATGTAAGGAGCAAACCGTTTAGAGAAGTTCTGCTCTTCTTCATTCATGAAAATTAATGAAGGGTCTTTGAAATTGAATATAAAGTTTTCGCGTACTAGTCGTTGGCAATAAGATAAGAAATGCTTCTGCTTTTCTCGTCCCATCGCTGCTATAGTCTCACTCCATTGTTTCATCTCGCGTATCTTACGCTGATAAGACAAACGCATTAAGTTGACAAATAAGTCGAAAAAAAGTTTGTTTTCTTCGCTTAAATGAATGCTCTCCAAGGCTTTAAGGAAATTACCTTCGCTTTGATGAGCTATAGATATAGCATCTTTCTCTTGTAGACCATACTGATTTTGTAGTCTTTCTGTAATGTACTTCTCTTCTATCCCATAAAGAGTAAAACGTTGTGTTCTGCTTTGGATAGTGGTTAACAACATGTCTGGTTCCTCAGAAACAAGCAAAAAGATAGTTTGGCTTGGTGGTTCTTCCAAGAGTTTGAGCAATTTATTGCTACATTCCACGTTCATCTTTTCCGGTAGCCAAATAATCATGATTTTATATCCGCCTTGACTGGATTTCAAACTAAGTTTGCGGATAATTTCATCACTCTCCTTTACGTAGATTTGGGCTTGTTGGTTTTCTGCACCCATTTCTTCCAACCAAATGTTCAGGTTGAAGTAGGGTGTGTTGCTTAGAAGCTCTCGCCATTCTGCAATGAAATCATCACTGACAGTGTCTTTCGCTTTCTTCTTAATGACGGGAAAGACAAAATGAAGGTCAGGATGAGCTAGTTT
>JAFYUH010000024.1 GCA_017549605.1 Bacteroidales bacterium | reverse complement strand
GACCCATACCGAAAGCAGTACCGAAGTTTGTCAATGAAATGAGCTGGTATTTCTTGAAATAACGTGCGAAATGAGCGTCTTTTGAAAGACTGATGATTGCAGGGTTGTCTGACAAGAATGTCATAACGCCGCCGAGAGCTGCAACGCCAGGAAGATTATACAATGGCTTCATAAGAGGACGAAGCACAACTTCAATCAAACGTACTACGCCAAATTCAACTAATAAATTACCTAAAGCACCTGACACCACAGTGATAGCCATGATGTAGAATACAGTTTCCAACAATAAGCTGTAGGCTGTCTGCATAATGGTGTTCATCATGTTTGGCAATCCCATTTTACTTCCTAAAAATCCGAAGAATCCGAAGAAGACAAGCAAGAAGACAACAGCTTCTATACGACGTTTTGTTAAAAATTTCATACCTTTCATTTTCTCTATTGTTTATTAATTATTTTGCAAAGTTAATTCTCCATGTAACACCTACATTTGCCTGTAATGACAAATTAGTAGAGTTTGGATTTAGCATATCATCTGTAGGAGTTGTCAAGTCATTGAATGCAAAGAATCCGTGAAGACGAACGTTCTTGTTGCCTTTGTAAGGATAAGCTTCAAAGCCTAAACCTGCGAATGTATATTCAACGCCTGGTGTAACAGCCATATCGTAAGGTTGTGGTGTTGGCCATCCACCGCTATATTCATAATAGCTGTGTTTGTTTCTGTCATAACCACCTTTTATCATAGCAGTGAACTTCTCTGTGAAAGCGTATTTCACTTCACCGATGATTGTGAAGTCGCCCAAGAAGAAATCACTTTGGTTGAAGAAACCTCTGTTCATGAAGTCGACGTAGAAATCCAAGTTGCCAAAGTCGAACATATTGCCCAATGCGATGTAGTTGATATATTCGCCTTTATTTTGTTCCATCATATTGATAGAGTAAGATGTGCTGAAAGCACCCATTCTACCGTACCATATCAAGTTGTAGGTATATCTGCCAGGACGTCTGATGAAACCGTTAGCGTCATATCTATTAAATGTAGAATTGGTGATTTGGAAAATGATGTCGTGGTTTCCATCGTTGGTATGGTATTCAAGCTGACCGCCTATATCGTAGCAGCTGAACTCATTCCAGAAAAGAGATGCGAAATAAACATCGATAGGAGGAAGATCATATTCCCAGCCGCCGACTGCGAGAGGCATTCTACCTGCTGTCAATGACCAGTTCTTATTAGGGTGATAAGAAAGGATCATAAAATCTGTCTTTGAACCACCTGCTGTCATATCAATTCTTTGACGAATACGATATGTAAAATCGTTGAGGAACGAACCTTTCATTTCAAAGTTAAAGAATCTTCCATCAAGACCTGAGTTGTTTCTGTTGACATAATCATAATCAACACGGCCTTCTACAGACAATTTGTCGATAGTGAAATTTTTCTCCTGTGCTGTTGCAACATTTGCAAACATTGTCGCGATGACAGCGATAATAAAAACTCTTAATACTTTTTTCATATCTTTATTTAAATTACTTTTCATTCATTTTAGCCTCACTGCGCAAGATATGACGCATCTCTGTGATAATGGCTGATGACTCTTGCATTATATTGAGGTACAATAAAGCCAAGTCGATATTTTCCTTATTGTTTTGGATTCTATTCATCTGTTCGTGGCTCATGCCCACAACTTCATCTTCTCTTATCTTGATACGTTCCATGATAGCATCTGTATCTTTATATTCTGAAGAATAAATTGTTATGTCAGTTGCATCGATTGACCAGAATACCTTTTCCTTAAGGTTTTCCACTTCTGGAAGATACTTCTCGTCCAAAGGTGTGAAACTGTTGTCGACATACTCTTTACAAGGATCACAGACTCTTCGCAAAGAATAGAATATCTGTTCTACGCTGTTATATGACAAGTGGAACCATGTGTTCTTATTCATCATCTTGTCGTTCAAGCGACGCATAATCATGATTTCCTTTCTCTTGAGCTGCTTCATTATCTGTTTTGCCTCTCTACAGTCGTTAGAAGCCTTTCTCAATGTCTTGATGTCTTCATTCACGAAAGCATCAACGATATTGGCATAAATATCTTTCGACATATTGAGCAAAGTATTCATACTTTCCCTGTTATGCTGGAGGAAAAGTTCATAGATTGTATCTTGTCCATTTACCGACAAAGCCTTTTCAAACAGCTCGTCATTATCTTCTGATTTATTTGCCTTAGCTCTGTTCTTGATGATGATATATACAGCAAGTGCAATCATTGCGATCATTGCGACAACACCGCCGAAGTAGAACAACAAGGCAATCAAGAAACAGATCAAGAAAGCAACTATCGCTGTGATGAACCAGCCGCCGATGACTGAGAACATACCTGTCACGCGGTAAACGGCACTCTCTCTTGACCAGGCGCGGTCTGACAATGATGCGCCCATTGTAACCATAAATGTGACGTAAGTCGTTGACAAAGGAAGTTTCAATGATGTTCCGAGAGCGATGAGCATAGAAGCGAGGACTATACTTACAGAGCCTCTGATAAGGTCGAAGGCTGCATTTTCTTCGAGTATCATCTCTCTGTTATCGAAACGCTTCTCAATCCAGACTTTAACCTTTGCTGGCAAGATGCTGTCGACAGCGTTGACCATATTATTTGTGAATCTTACCAATCCACGAGCGATAGCTGAAGAACCGAATGACTCGTTGCCGCCGTTTTGTTTAGAAAGATCCAAGGAAGTCTGAAGAACGATTTTTGCTTTTTTAGATGTCAGCAATGTGACAACCATAACCAGACCTGCGATAATGATATATATCGTATTTGCCGCCGACATTGTATTGAGCGAATTCATGGAAAGGGCATCCATTGATACGCCACTGTTCTTGACATCGATATATGTGTCAAGACCTGCGAGAGGCACGCCGATGAAGTTAACGAGGTCATTGCCAGCGAATGCCATAGCAAGCGCGAATGTTCCTATCAAGACGACGAGCTTAAGCACATTGACTTTAAGGAAGAACAAAATCTGCATCAACACTGTAAAAAAGACGAAACTCATTCCAAGGAGCTGCAATGTGTGAGTGTTAATCCAGTCTTTTATCTCCGCTGTCATGAAGGCTGCGCCCTTCATACCTTTGATAAGCATGAAGTAAATCAATGCTGTCGTTGCTATTCCGCTGAAGATGCCTATCTTCCATTTAAGATTCTTTTCAAAGTTAAAAGAGAAGATCATACGTGTGATGTATTGGACTATCATACCGAAGATGAAGGCGATGGCGACCGACAAGAAGATACCGACTATCATCGTCAAGGCTTTGTCTGTATTGATGAGTTCAGAGAGTCCTACATTGAGAGCGCCGCTACGCATCTTGATCATCGCGATGGCTACTGTAGCTCCAAGCAATTCAAACACAAGAGAAACTGATGTTGATGTTGGAAGACCCAATGTATTAAACACATCCAACAAAATAAGATTGGCGATCATAACCGCCAGATAGATGTAAATAATTTCGTTAGCAAAAAAGTATTGTGGTGATAAGACTCCGTTTCTGGCTATTTCCATCATGCCGTTGCTCATGAGCGAGCCGAATATGATACCAAAAGAAGCGATGATGGTAACGGTTCTGTATGATGCTGACTTAGTTCCTACAGCAGCCGACATGAAGTTAGTCGCGTCGTTGCTGACACCAGCGACAATACCTAAAATTGCCAATACGAAAATAAAAACGATTACAATTGGAAGAAATGTTTCCATAGTTTTTTTTATTAAAAATTTTGTACAAATATACTGATTTTTTCAAGTCGTTAACAAGTGTAAAAAAGAAAAAAATAACGCTTTAAGAATCTCCAAATCCCTTGTTTTATCTGACTAAAAATGAATAAAAAAAGAAGTCGCCCGAACTTGTCAGACAACTTCATTATAACCAGAAAATCTTAAAATTTCTATCAATATCAGCCGATCATTTCGACTATGTCAAGCGGATGTGTGACAAACAATTTCGCTCCGTGTTCCGCCAAGAACTCTCTGTCTCTGAATCCCCACAAAACAGATACGCAGTATACACCTGCATTATCTCCTGTCTGGATGTCAACTTCCGAGTCACCAAAGAATATAGCATCGTCTTTTTCAACGCCGAATTTCTCGCACATCATGTTAATGCCGTCTGGAGCTGGCTTGCGTCTGCATGTCTCGCTCTCGCCAAGAACCGCATCATAAAGATCTTTGAAGTAATATTCACAGACCTCTTCAGCAGCAGACTGAAACTTATTGGAGACGATACCGACTTTAAGACCTCTATTTTTCAACACCTTAAGAACGTCTACTATATCATCATAAGGACGTGTCTTGTCACAGCAATGTTCTGAGTAATGGTCTTTAAAACAAGTAAAGCACATTTCAAACTTCTCTTCGCTTATATTTTCTGGCAAAGCCTGCTTCAAAAGATGCTGAATGCCATTACCAACAAATGATGTAATCTCTTCTAATGTTCGTTTTTTATATCCAAACAGATCTAAAGTAAAATTAACACTTTGCATCAAATCTTCTAAAGTGTAAAGAAGAGTTCCGTCCAAGTCGAATATTACTAATTTTCTCATTGCTATATTTTTTGATGTTGCAAATATAATCATTATAAAAACATATTCATGTGCGTCAGCCTTTTTTGTTAATAAAAATTTTGACTATGTTTTGACAGAAAAATTCCGTAACTTCGCAGAATTAATTTTTGAACGTGAAAGAACAGATAAAACAGCTTTATCTCAACAGCTCAAATGTCAAGAATCTCACCAATATTCTTGACACAGAAGACCATATATCCTGTTTAGGACTTATAGGTTCTGCCAGATCTTATGTAGTGGCAGCAAGCGCCGACATAATAGGAGGCACCAGTTTCATCATCTGCAGCGACAAGGAACGTGCGGCTTATTTCTATAACGACATCGAAAACATCTTCGGAGAGAAAGACGTCGACTACAGCAAGAAACGCGTCCTCTTCTACCCGACATCCTATAAAAAGCCTTACGAACCTGAAAAGCCTGACAACACATATATCCTTTCACGTACCGAAGTACTTCAGCGCATATCGACCAGTGACAGAAAGACAATCATCGTCACCTACCCGGAAGCGCTCAGCGAGAAAGTCATCACTCGCAAGGTGATGAACAAAAACACCTTCAAGATTTCCGTAGGAGAAAACATCTCTATGGACAAGCTCACCGACTCTCTGGTGAACCTTAATTTCGAACATGCCGACTTCGTAGTAGAACCTGGACAGTTCGCGATAAGAGGAGGCATCGTCGACGTCTTCTCATTCTCCAACGACTATCCTTACAGAATAGAATTCTTCGGCGACGAAATCGATTCAATAAGAAGCTTCAACCCTATCGACCAGCTCTCAATAGAAAAACTGAAAGATATCATATTGATTCCTAACCTTCAGGACTACAACATCAAACAGGACAGAGAATCAATATTCCAATATCTTAAAAACAACTCTATCGTATGGATTGAAGAAGAAAACTCTCTCGAAGAGAAAATCAACAACGAATACGAAAAAGCTGTCAATATCTTTAACGAAAAAGAAGATCTTCAGGAAGAACCTGACACTATCTTTACCCAAGGCGATGAGATAATTTCACAGCTTAGCCAGCTGAAGACCATCGTATTCGGCAACTTCATCGACAAGAAAGAACGCAGCACAATATCGTTCAACACTTCGCCTCAGCCTGCCTTCAACAAGAACTTCGACATCTTGTTAAAAGATATCAACAACTTAAAATCCGAAGGCTACAAAATATTCTGTTTCTCAGAAAGCAAGAAACAGCTGGAGCGAATTCAAAGCATCTTGAACGACATACAACATCTTGATGAAGAAAACAGCAACTTCACTCCTATCAACCACTCCATCCAATCGGGTTTCATTGATAGAGATTTGAAGATATGCTGTTACACCGACCATCAGATCTTTGAACGTTACCACAGATTCAGACTGCGTGAAGGATTCGCCAGCAGCCAGGCGCTCACAATAAAAGAGCTCTACGACTTAAAACCAGGCGACTTCGTCACACATATCAACTACGGTATCGGACGTTTCGACGGACTAGAAATCATAGACAACAACGGCAAGCAACAAGAAGCGATACGCCTCATCTACCAGAACGGAGACATCCTGTATGTCAGCATCCACTCTCTGCACCGCATCTCAAAATATTCCAGCAAAGACGGATCACAGCCTACGCTGAGCAAGTTAGGTTCAAGTTCATGGAACAAGCTTAAGGAAAAGACCAAGAGCCGCGTCAAGGACATCGCCCGCGAGCTCATCAAGTTATACGCTGCCCGCAAAAACAGCAAAGGCTTTCAATATATGCCTGACACCTATCTACAGACAGAGCTAGAGGCGTCTTTCATGTATGAAGACACTGCAGATCAGCTCAAAGCCACCGTCGACGTGAAACGCGACATGGAGTCAGAGACACCTATGGACCGTCTCATCTGCGGCGACGTAGGTTTCGGAAAGACCGAGATAGCCATACGCGCCGCCTTCAAGGCAGTATGCGACTCCAAACAGGTAGCGGTGCTAGTACCGACGACAGTGCTCGCGCTTCAGCACTACCAGACTTTCTGCAAACGTTTGAAAGGATTCCCTGTCAACATCGATTACATCAATCGTTTCAAGACAGCCAAAGAACAGAAAAAGACCATCGAAGACCTGAAAAACGGCCATATCGATATCATCATAGGCACACATAGCATCATAGGCAAAAATGTGTCGTTCAAAGATTTAGGCCTGCTCATCATCGACGAGGAGCAGAAGTTCGGCGTTTCTGCAAAAGAGAAACTCAAACAGTTCCAGACCAATGTCGACACACTGACATTGACAGCGACGCCTATCCCAAGAACGCTGCAGTTTTCTATGATGGGCGCACGTGACATGAGCATCATCAAGACGCCGCCACCAAACAGACAGCCTGTCGAGACAGAACTCCACACCTTCAACCCAGAGATCATACGCGACGCCATACAATATGAATTGGCTCGAGACGGACAGGTGTTCTTCGTTCATAACAGAGTGCAGAATATACAGAATGTGTGCGATATGATCACAAGTTACGTCCCTGGCGTGAGAGTCGGAGTGGCACACGGACAGATGGAAGGCGGCAAGCTGGAACAAATCATGCTCGACTTCATAGACGAGAAATACGACGTGCTTTTATCAACGACAATCATCGAGGCCGGCCTCGACATCCCTAATGCCAACACCATTATCATCAACGAGGCACAGAACTTCGGTCTTAGCGACTTACACCAGCTGAGAGGCCGTGTAGGACGTTCCAACAAAAAGGCTTTCTGCTACTTATTGGCACCTCCATTGTCGACATTATCCGACGAGTCACAGAAGAGACTGCGTGCCATCGAGGACTTCTCCGATCTTGGCAGCGGATTCAACATCGCACTCCGCGACCTCGACATACGCGGAGCAGGTAATTTATTAGGTGCAGAACAAAGCGGTTTCATCAACGACATCGGCTTCGAGACATATCACAAAATCCTCGACGAGGCGATACTCGAACTGAAAGAGACTGAATTCAAAGACATTTTCGAAAACGAACTCAAAGACAAGAAATTCGTCAGCGAATGCGTATTCGAATCAGATCTGGAAATCCTGATACCTAACGAATATGTAGAGTCATCAGCAGAACGCATCAGCCTCTACACCGAACTCGACCACATACAAAATGAAGAAGGTCTACAGAGATTCACTAGCAACCTGACCGACAGATTCGGACAGATACCACATCAGACAGAGGACTTGCTCAACACCATGCGACTACGCTGGCTGGCAAGAGACCTTGGCTTTGAAAAGATAACTTTGAAACATAAAATCATGACGGCTTATCTCGTCTCAAATCAAGAGTCGGAATATTATCAGACAGATACCTTCATGAAAATCATAAGATACGCCGCCTCGCACCAAAGACGCTGCAAGGTGAAGGAACTCAACGGAAAGAACATATTTTATGTTGACGCCGTCACTGATGTAGGAGAAGCGCTCAATGTCTTGAGGACAATCGAGATCAATTAGGAGCTGAGGAATTAAGGAATTAAGGAACTAAGGAACTGAGGAATTAAGGATTTGAGGAACTGAGGAATTGAGGAACTGAGGGTTCAGAGCTCAGAGTTCAGAGCTCAAAGTTCAGAGCTCAAAGTTCAAAGCTCAAAGTTCAAAGCTCAGAGTTCAAAGTTCAAAGCTCAGAACTCAAGAACTTCATGATTTTATCTGTTGCGCCGATGCTCAGTTGGATATAATCCTGGCAGATGCCCGAGGCTTTGTTATAGAATCCCTCGTCATTCATCAACTGTCCGAATATCTCATCAAACTCCTGCTGGTTGTTCACAGAGAACATACCGCCATCTCTCACGAGATCGACTGCCTCGACGAATTTATGATACTTAGGACCAATCACGACAGGACAACCAAAGACAAGAGCCTCCTGCGTATTATGAATACTGCTCATGAAACCGCCGCCGACATAAACAAAACGAGCGTATTTGTATATCTGCTTCAAGATTCCTATAGTATCAAGTACAAGAACCTTAGACGTTGTCTGTTGACCGTTGTCTGTTGACCGTTGACTATACAAAACATAGTCATCAAGTTGAGATGTGATCTGTTTTATATGAGAATCAGATACATCGTGTGGTGCGATAATCAAACAATAATTCTCTGGCATTTTTTTAGAGAACGGAATGATAAACTTCTCATCTGAAGGCCAAGAACTGCCAGCTATGATACATTGTCTTCCATCTATAAACTCCTCTATCTCAGAGAACGACTTCGACTGTTTCGCTATCTCAAAAACCCTATCGAAACGAGTGTCGCCAGTCACTGTTGTATTTTCTATTCCTATAGACTTCAACAACTTGGCCGTCTCATCATTCTGTACGAAATAATGAGTCACATTAAACAACTGTTTCCTAAACCAGAAAGAATAGAATTTAAAGAAATAATGATTAGGATGAAGCAAAGCAGATATATAATACAAAGGTATATCGTTCTCCTTCAAGACTTTCATATAGTTAAACCAAAAGTCATACTTGACGAAGAAAGCGGCTTTGATATTAAAGTTCTTTATGAGTTTCTTGGCATTGCTTCTTGTATCAGAAGGCATATATGCCACCTTATCAGCAAGCTGGAAATTCTTCCTAGGTTCATAACCTGAAGGAGAGAAGAATGTCAGCAACAACTTATATTTTGGATATTTAGCTTTAAGGCTCTCTATGACAGGAAGCCCCTGTTCGAACTCACCTAAAGAAGACACATGAACCCAGATCCATTCGTCATCTTTGTCAGGAGACTTCAGATTATTCCATTGATTATTTCTACCCTTCCACCAAAGCTGAGCCTTCTTGTTTCCAAACAAAGCCGCAATGGACACCAGTCCACTGTATAATCTTATGGCGAGAGAGTATAAGATATTCATGATCAATAGTAATAATATTCAGCAGGCATTCTTTTATATGTAGGGATATAAAGGGAAAAGCGTATTCCCATATATCTGTCGAGATAAGTCTTAAGGTCTGGACCCATGAGGTTGAAATCCCACTGACGTAATGGTTTGGTATGAGCCTGAGTGAATTCAAGAGAGACAGAGAAGTTCAACACTCTCGAGTTACTCATATACATATATCCGATCTCTCCTGAATAAGCGAAACCGCCACGCATTCTGTCATAGCCATAACGATAATCGTCGTCAAGGTTTGGAGGAGTTGAAGCATATGATGAGAACTCTATTCTTATTCTGTTCAAGAGATAACCCAAACCGCCATTGATGAAGAAGCCGCAGTTTGGATTAGGAGCGCAAACATTAAATATCTTGCCCACTTTAGCTTGAATATGATAACCGCGTTGGAACATCGCATAGCTGCCCCAGATACCGTCGCCAGTAATAAGCTCACCGCTATTATCCAAGATGATACCTAATATATCTTCTCGAGACGCTCTTATCTTCTCTCCAAAAATAAAGTTAGCATTGGCAGTCCACATCCAGTTTTTATCGGTTTTATAAACGATGCTTGGTCCTATGGTTGAATTGTTGCCATACAAAACTTTCGTATCAGCTCCGGGAAACTGATAAGAATATGTCGCGCTAAACATCGTTGTTGGCACACACTCTTTCCTTATATCTTTCTGTGCTTCTGCAATAAAAGGGAATACCACCAACAATAAAAAGGAAAATAATCTTAGTTTCATCTTTAAAAATTTATGAATTGCAAATATAATAAACGTTTTGCAATTTATGTTATTATACAGCAATTTATTTATGCCAAAAACCAGTCCTCAAAAAAAATATTTTCTTAACTTTGCAAAAATATTTAGAATATGAAAACACTAGCTTCAAACTTAATCAAAATCAGTTCATTAATCTTGGTTATTATATTCTTCGCATCATGCTGGGGTAGAAACAACAAACCAAAAAACTACTTCACCATTGGAGATAACACTTACGAAATCATATCTGGCGTCATCATCAACAACGGAGAAACAGAAAACGGTTTCAATTTAGACTTACGTCTTTACGATGAAAAAGGCGAAAACTTCCTAATCTTCTCTCTCGTATCACCACAAGCTGAAAGCCTTCCTAGCACAACCTTCAACAATATTGAAGGCAAATGGATTTTGGGATATAACGAAAACGGCAACTTCGACAACGGCTACATAAAAACTGGAAAATTGGTAATAAACAGATCTTCAGATGGTTACTCAATAGATATCAAGTGTACAGACCAATACAGCAACGATATTGAAGGTTACTATAAAGGTGAGTTATCAAAAAAAGACGAAGACAACTTAGTGCACAAACTCCCTAATTACGTACTTCCTACAGAGATATATGAAGATGTAACCAAACACCTTCCTGTTTATTCAGGTTCAAATCCTCCTGATATGAAAGGTGAATATGTCTCAGCTCCTCATGCCCTTATATATGAATCATACGCAGAGAAACCAGACTCATTGCAATTCTATTCAGATCGTTACCTTGGCTTCTCATATATCAACAAAGAGATGACATTCTACGGAAAACAATACGACTCATTGGCAAATAAATACGTAGAAGAAATCCAATATGGCGTTAAGATAACAGGTAACGACAACTACTTCACATGTTACTATGTAGTAGACGGTTATGTACAAGGTTATTACGCACAACAATCTTTCATCTTCAGTGGCAAGAAAACCAGTGCTGGTATCGAAGACTTCCACACAGCAGTCGTGTTGCTTGAAACTAGCGGCAACCCAAATATGTATGCAAAACATTCATTCAGAGTGTTGAAAGACTATGACGGACTCGCAGAAAAAAATAACTGGTTATCTGGCAGAAGCGAAGCTCCAACTGCAAAAGGCGGCAATCCTTTCGACATTTGGATGAAATAAGGGCCTAAACTAAAAACCTATAAACCAATATGTCTGAAGAAGGTATCATTTCCGAACATATATTACCTAATGGTATAAAAATACTTCACAAACATAGACCTGGTGCCATTGCACATATTGCGCTTATGGTAAACACAGGCATGCGCGATGAACTTGACAACGAAAACGGTCTGGCTCATTTCATCGAGCATATGTTATTCAAAGGAACTAAAAAGCGTAAAGCTTACCACGTACTGAGTTGTCTCGAAAATGTAGGTGGTGAGCTTAACGCTTACACAACCAAAGAAGAAACCTGCATCCACGCTTCTTTCCTGAAAGAACATTACAACAAAGCGATCGAGCTTATCGCAGACGTCGCTTTCAACAGCACCTATCCTGCCAATGAGGTAGAGAAAGAAAAAGAAGTCATAATAGACGAAATAAACTCTTACCGCGACACTCCGGCAGAAGAGATTTACGACGAATTCGAGAACAACCTCTACAAAGGTCACGAGATGGGCCGTAACATATTGGGAACAACTGATTTAGTCAGCAACTACACCCGTAACGACTTATGCCGTTTCCTAAAGAATAATTATTCAACAAGTAAAATGGTCGTCGCGACAATAGGCGATATTCCTTTTACAAAATTCAAAAACAAGATCATATCCTATTTCGGTGATTACCAGCAAACAGCCACAGAATGCCACAGAAACAAATTCGAAGGCCTGCCAAGTTTCACCAAGATAGAAGAAAGAAACAACCATCTGTCTCACTGCATCATAGGCGGCATCGCATATCATATCGACAGTCCTCTTAAAATGCCGATGGTATTGCTGAACAACATATTAGGCGGACCAGGCATGAACTCTCGACTAAACCTTAATATCAGAGAGAAATACGGATTCGCATACACCATCGAATCACAATACAACGCTTATTCCGACACAGGAAACTTCTCGATATATATGGGTGTAGACCCTCATTCTCTTGACAAAGCCGTAGATTTAGTCTTTAAGGAATTAAATAAACTAAAGGACAACAAACTCGGAACAATTCAGCTATCCAATGCCAAGAATCAGTTGGTCGGTCAATTGGCACTCAGCTGCGAATCAGGTTTAGGAGAACTCTTGTCTATGACACGCGCCGGTTTCTCTCAAGAAACAATAGAACCTTTATCAGAAACAGTTAGAAAAATAAGGAATCTGAAAGCCGATGATATTCTTAGCGTTGCAAACGAAATTTTCGACAATAAGAACATCAACCTTATGATTTATAAAGGATTATAAAAACAATGCTAAAAATAAAATAATTCTTGATTTTTTATTTTTTTTACTATACCTTTGGTGTCTCTCAAAAAGTATTGTACTATGCAAATACAGAAAGACTCCAAAAAATTGCCCATTATAGGAATCACTCAAGGTGACATCAATGGCATTGGTTATGAGATTATCCTGAAAACTCTTTGCGACAGTAGAATTTTTGATTCATTCATTCCTATCGTATATGGGCAGTCGAAAGTTTTCTCTTATTACAAGAAAAACTTCAACATGGAAGAGCTTTCGTATTCTTTGATTCGAGACGCACATCAGGCGCAGGCCGGAAGAATCAACTTCATCAACCACACCGATGAAGAACTTAAGATAGAACCAGGCATCGCAACAGACACCGCTGGCAAAGCAGCCTTCGACGCACTCAAGCTAGCTGTCGATGACTTGCACAAAGGCAACATCGACGCATTGGTAACAGCTCCTGTAAATAAGAAGAGCATACAATCCGAGCAGTTCCATTTCTCAAGCCAGAAAAAATATATAAGCACTTTATATCAGGACTGCACACCTCTTATGTTAATGGTCTCCAGCAAGCTTATCATCGGAAGCGTGACCAACCACATTTCATTAAGAGAAACACCTGACGCCATCACCAAAGAGCTTATAACAGACAAGCTTGACGTATTCGTCAAGACTTTGCAACAAGACTTCGGAATCAAATATCCACGCATCGCCGTCATGGGACTCAACCCTCACATCGGCGACGGCGGACTCTACGGCAAAGAAGAACTCGAGACCATCATACCTGCAATCAAAGAAGCCAAGGAGAAAGACCAATTGGTTTTCGGTCCGTTCTCTGCAGACGGATTCTTCGGCTCAGCAGCATGGACAAAATACGACGGAGTCTTATGTATGTTCCACGACCAGGCCATGATATCTTTCAAGATATTGGCCGTTGACGGCGGCGTCAACTTCACAGCAGGCCTTCCTGTAGTAAGAACCGCGCCAGACCACGGAACAGGCTACGACATCGCAAATAAAAACATCGCTGATCCAGATTCATTCCGTCACGCAATATACCTCGCAATCGACATACTGAAAAATAGAAACTGTTAGTTTTTTCAGAATCTTAAAAAACCAGAAATTCAGAACCTCAGAAACTATTAAAAGTTTTGAGGTTTTGAGTTTTTAAAGTTCTGTATTCTTAAAATTTTATGTATGTTTGCCGTATGAATTATACCATTGATAAAATAGCATCAATAACAGAAGGCAGACTTATAGGCAACAACGAAAACAGTCTTGTTATCAAGGATTTATTATTTGATAGCAGAATGCTTGTCATACCAGAAAACACATTGTTCTTCGCTCTCAAGAGCAAGCGCAACAACGGCAGCAAATACATACATGAATTATACGGCAAAGGAGTAAGAGCCTTCGTCGTAGAAGAATTGCCAGACAACAGCAGCATCTACAATGATGCCGTTTTCATCTTGGTTTCAAACACCTTAAAATCACTTCAGAAAATAGCCGCAGCACATCGCGACAACTTCAATATCCCAATAGTAGGCATAACAGGCAGCAACGGCAAGACAATAGTCAAGGAATGGCTTTATCAGATTTTCAGCACTGAAGCATCAACCATCAGAAGCCCTAAAAGCTACAACTCACAGATAGGCGTGCCTGTATCAGTATGGCAACTAAATGAAACACATCAGATCGGATTCTTTGAAGCAGGAATATCACGTCCTGAAGAAATGCAAAACCTGAAGGAGATAATCAAACCTACTATAGGCATCTTCACCAACATAGGCGAAGCCCACGGAAAAGCCTTCGACAATATAAACAGCAAGGTCGAGGAAAAGCTAAAACTTTTTCACAATGTAGACACATTAATATATTGTCTCGACCATAAGGAAATAAGAGATGCCGTCAGCAAGTTAAACATCAAGACCTTCACATGGAGCAGAAAAGACAAGACTGCTGACGTTTTCATTCATTCCATTGAGAAAAAAGACAATCACACCGAAATATCTGCATCTCAGAATCTCAAAATAAGCATCCCTTTCACAGATGACGCATCTATCGAGAATGCAATACACTGCTGGCTCACAGCATTGAAATTCAACATTCCAGAAGATATCATCGAGAAAAAGATGGCACATCTCTCCCCTATTGCGATGCGCATGGAACTGAAATCGGGCATCAACAACTGCGAAATAATCAACGACAGTTACAACTCCGACATCAACGCACTCACAATAGCGCTCAATTTCATGAATCAGCATCATCATGGAAAAAAGCGTGTCGTCATCTTATCCGACATTTTACAAAGTGAATTAAAAGAAGAAGATTTATACGAGAAGATAGCGCAGCTGATTAAGAACAAAGGCGTTGATTTCATCATAGGAATCGGCGATGCAATAATGCGTCAAGGAGAGAAATTCGACATAGAAAAAGTCTTCTACCGCGACGTAAAAGAATTCTTAGCCAGACATCAGATAGAGACTTTCCACAACCAGATGATACTCATCAAAGGAGCACGTGAATTCGGCTTCGAAAAGATAAGTAAAATCTTACAGGAAAAAGCTCACGAGACCATTCTTGAGATAAACCTCAACAACTTGGTAAAGAACATGAACTACTATCGCTCCAAGTTAAAGAGCGACACCAAGTTGATGGTCATGGTAAAAGCCTTCGCCTACGGAAGCGGCAACTTTGAAGTATCAAACGCCGTCAAGTTCCATCATGCCGACTATCTCACAGTAGCATACGCCGACGAAGGCATAGAGTTAAGACGTAAAGGCATCGACATTCCTATCGTCGTGATGACTCCTGAAATAAACACTTTTGAAAGTATCATCAAGAACAACTTAGAACCAGACATTTACAGTTTCAGAAGTCTGAGCCTGCTGGAAGAAGCGATAGATAATCTAGACGTAGCACTAACCTCTCCTATCGGAATTCACATCAAGCTTGACACTGGAATGCACCGACTTGGATTCTTGCCAGAAGACATCGACGAACTTTTGGAGAGAATCAAATCAAACGACAAAATCGTTGTCAAAAGCGTGTTCTCACATCTTGCTGGCAGCGACAGTCAAGAATTCAACGACTTCACGATGAAACAGATAAATAATTTTGAAGAGATGAGTTCTAAGATCGCAGAGGCATTGCCTTACAAAATACTAAGACATATACTTAACAGCGCCGGCATAAGCCGTTTCACTGACTACCAATACGATATGGTAAGATTAGGCATCGGCATCTACGGCATCGCGCCTTGCGAAGAAGACAGAGGCAAACTCCACACCGTCGTCTCTTTGAAAACAACTATCGTACAAATCAAGGAATACGAAGTCGGCGAGACAATAGGTTACAGCAGAAAAGGCAAGATCGAGAAGAAGTCACGCATCGGCGTCGTTCCTATCGGTTACGCCGACGGTCTCAAGAGAGAACTCGGCAACGGCAACGCCTGTTTCTACGTCAATGGAAAAGCAGCTCCTATCATAGGCAACATCTGCATGGACATGTGCATGATCGACCTGACAGGAATCGAATGCAAGGAAGACGACACCGCAATCCTGTTCAACGAAGATTATCCTGTTGAAAGAATTGCAGAAGCATGCAACACAATACCTTATGAAATATTGACAAGTATTTCACAACGCGTGAAACGCATTTATTATCAAGAATAAGCATTCACATTTTTATTTTATCAAAAGTGTAATTTTGATAAGCAATATTTATTAAATTTGTGTTTTTAATAATTAAAACATAAACAGAAAAAAATCAGATTTTTATGTCAGAAAATCTTGTAATAATACCGACATATAACGAGAAGGAAAACATTGAGAAAATCATCCGATATGTTTTCCAGATGCCGATGTCTTTTGACATTCTTATCATTGAAGACAACAGTCCTGACGGAACTGCAGACATCGTCAAAAGATTGATGCAAGAATTTCCTGAACGTCTTTTCATTGAAGAAAGAAAAGGCAAGTTAGGTCTCGGCACAGCATACATCCATGGATTCAAATGGGCTTTAGCTCGTGACTATCAATACATCTATGAAATGGATGCCGACTTCTCTCACAACCCTGACGACCTTATCAAATTACATGACGCATGTGCCAACCAAGGCGCAGACTTGTCTATCGGTTCTCGATACATCACCGGCGTCAATGTCGTCAACTGGCCAATGGGCCGCGTGTTAATGTCTTATTACGCATCAGCATACGTGCGTTTCATTACAAGAATGAAGACAAGAGACACAACCGCTGGTTTCGTATGCTATACAAGAAAAGTACTGCAAACCATCGATTTAGACAAGATTAAATTCATCGGTTACGCCTTCCAGATCGAGATGAAATACACAGCATGGAAACTCGGATTCAACGTCAAAGAAGTGCCTATCATCTTCACTGACAGAGCTGAAGGAACATCAAAGATGTCGGGCGGCATTTTCAAAGAAGCTATCTTCGGCGTAATCAATTTAAGATGGAGAGGAATGATTGGAAAAATTAAACCTAAAAAAATATGAACTACATAATTAAAAACGCAACACTTGTCAACGAAGGCAAATCCTTCATGGCAAGTGTTGTCATTTCAGGCGATACAATAGAAAAAATAATACCGACACAGGCTGCTGATGCAGACGCTGATTTTGTTGGTTACGAAGTCATTAATGCAGAAGGACTCTTACTTCTTCCTGGAGCCATCGACGACCAAGTGCATTTCAGAGATCCAGGCTTGACACACAAAGGCGACATCGCTTCAGAAAGCCGCGCTGCTGTTGCCGGTGGCGTGACATCATTTATGGATATGCCTAACACCGTGCCTAACACTTTGACACAGCAGTTGTTGCAAGACAAATACGACATAGCTGCCGAGAAGTCAATGGCCAACTATTCTTTCTATATGGGCGTTTCCAACGACAACATCGAAGAAGTCTTGAAAACAGATCCAAAGAACATCTGCGGCATCAAGGCATTCATGGGTTCAAGTACAGGAAACATGTTGGTTAACAACGAGTCAACATTAGAAATACTCTTCAAAGAAGCTCCTTGTCTCGTAGCCACACACTGCGAAGACGAAGCCATCATCCGCAACAACATCGAAATCTTCAAAGCTAAATATGGCGATGATGCTCCAGCATCGATACACCCACTCGTCCGAAGCGCAGAAGCTTGCTACAAGACATCATCATACGCAGCTGAACTCGCTTCAAAATTCGGAACACAGCTACATATCCTCCACCTTTCAACAGCAAAGGAAATAGAATTATTCAGCAACAATATTCCTTTGAAAGACAAGAAGATAACAGCTGAAACATGTTTACATTACCTTCTCTTCGACGACAGAGACTATGCAAATAAAAAGACATTGCTTAAATGCAACCCTGCTGTCAAGACCGAAAGCGACAAATTAGCTTTGATACAAGGATGTATTGACAATCGCATTGACATCTTGGCGACAGACCACGCACCTCATACTTTAGAAGAGAAAAACAAGCCATATTTCACAGCACCTTCTGGAGGAACATCAGTGCAGCATCTTTTGTTAGGAGCATTAGAACTCGCATTAAAAGGACAACAGTCAACAGTCAACAGTCAACAGCATTTATCAATAGAAAAAGTAGTGGAACTTCTGTCTCATAATCCTGCTACATTATTCAGAATCAACAAGAGAGGTTATATCAGAGAAGGATACTATGCCGATTTGGTATTGATAGACCCTAAAAAAGAGCAGACCATCAGCAACGAGAATGTATATTACAAATGCGGATGGACTGCCTACGAAGGCATGAAGCTCAGCTGCAGCGTAACACACACTTTCGTAAATGGCGAATTAGTATATCACAACGGCAATTTCAAAGAAGATTACAGAGGTAAGAGATTGACATTCAACAGATAAAATTATGATTAAAAAAATATTTTTAGTAGCTTCAATATTTCTTTCAATACTTTCATGTTCAAGAAATATAATTGTAGAAAACATCATCGAACAATATGATGATGGCGGTAAAAAAGTTGTCCATTATTACCAAGAAAAGAAAAACGGCGAATTGACATGGATTAAAGAGACTTGGTTTTATCAAGAAGGCATGAAACATCTCGAAGGTCCTATCGTCGATGGCAAACGCAATGGCAAATTCAAAGCATACTACAAATCAGGAACCGTCTTAAGTGAAGGCGATTTTATTGATGGCAAAAGAGATGGCAAGGCTGTAGTATATTACGAAAACGGCAAGATTAACTACGAAGGATTTTACCAAAACGGCAAAGAATGCGGTATTTGGAAATTCTACGACGAAGACGGCAATCTGTATCACGAAGTCAACAAAGATTCAAAATGAAATTATCAGTATTTTCTGACGAATATTACATGCAACAGGCACTTAACGAAGCTCTTATAGCAGAAGAAAATGATGAAGTGCCTGTTGGAGCCGTCATTGTATGCAACGACAAGATCATCGCTCGCGCTCACAACCAAGTGGAGCAACTGAACGATGTAACTGCACATGCGGAGATGCTGGCATTGACATCAGCTTTCAACGCAATGGGAGCCAAGTATCTAGACGACTGTACTTTATATGTTACACTAGAACCATGCGTAATGTGCGCCGGAGCCTTGGCACACGCTCATGTCAGCAGAGTCGTATGGGCCTGCGATGACAAGAAAAACGGCTTCAGCAAACACGGAAACCTTTTACACCCAAAAGCCAAAATACAAAGCGGAATACTTCAAGACGAATGTCTTAAAGTATTGAAAGGATTCTTTGAGAGAAAACGTAATTAGTTAGGAATATTGTAGAGACGCGTCAATGTTCCTTAAAAACAAAAGAGCATTGACACGTCTTAATTCATCATAGAAGTTACCTTCACAGCGATTCCTAATTTTCAAAAACGTGATGTATAGTTCTTAATCTGAAAGCAGATACTATTTCAGACAAACCATAGATTATGAACGACAAGGCGATGTAAACAGCTACGGTCATCACTCCTAAAGTCATAGGACGCAATAAGATAAGTATCGCCAACACGAGCAAGACGATGCCGCAGAACAATGTCAATCCATAACCTTTCACTTTGAAATTCTTAAGATCGCCAGCATAGCTGATTGTCATGAAGCTTTGATAGAGCATCCACATTCCAAGGATCAGCGGTAATGTGATAGCAGCGATTCCAGGATTTGCAGCGAGCAAGATACCCAACACAATGTTAAGCACAGCTCCTATTATCACAGCGGCTCGCGACACAAACAGATTTCTGCTGAAAATACCGACAATCATCTCAATAACACCGAAGACCAACAATGCCAAACCCAATAGCAATGTCATCATCTCGTAAGTGATAGCTGGATTTGTCAGCATAAACACTCCTAAAATAAAAGCCAGTACACCTATTATTAAATACATCCACCAATGTTTAACAGGTTCCATAGCACGTTCGTATAAATCGTATGTTTTCATGATATAAATTTTATCCGAAAAACAACAGCATATCTGTATTGTTCATGCGGCCTTCATTTTTAACTTTTTTTAACTTTTTTTCTATGATTTTTAATGTTAAATTTGCAGTGTAGACTTTATTATTCAAAACAGGAAATATTATGGAAATGTTAATATATGTATCAAAGATAACTAATAGATTATTCTATATCATCGAATTGATACTCAAAGAGGAACTTGGCATAAGCTTCAAATTCACTACCGACAAAGAGAAGTATTTATCTTATGAAGGTCCTAAATTGCATTACGGCAAAACTCCTCTTGAAAACGAGAACGGATTATTCCAACAATCTGTGAATCTGCTTTTCGAAAGAGACATCGCTGACCAAGATGTTAAAATCTGTAAACATAACGACACAAAAGCAATATTTCCTGTATTTAACGACAAGTCTATATTACCTTTCGACATCTTCGCCGCATCGTTCTATATCATAACACGTTACGAAGAATATCTTCCTCACGTATGCGACCATTATAATAGATTTCAACCACAAGACTCCATACTTTGCAAAATGGAAGTCATCGAGAAACCTATCATCAATATATGGGCAAAAGAACTCAGCAATATCATAACATCAAAATATCCTGATATTCAGTTAAAAAAGAAGTCATTCAAATTCATCCCTACTTACGACATAGACGCCGCTTGGGCTTATCGTAACAAAGGATTTTTCAGAACGACAGCAGCTTTTCTCAGAGACGCCTTGGTATTCAACACCGACGAGATAAAAAGAAGATACGAGGTTCTCACCAAAAAGAGAATAGACCCGTTCGACACTTTCGACTATCAGATAGAATTACAGAAAGAGTTAAAACTCAAACCTTTATATTTCATCCTCTGTGGCGACTACAACACCAACGACAAGAACATCTCTATAAGAAACAAGGAGTTCCAGGAGCTGATAAAACATATAGGCGACTACGCCTTGGTAGGCATTCATCCTTCATTTTCTTCGTATCTGCAAAAAGACGTCGTCAAAGATGAAGTGAAGCGTCTCTCTAGCGTCTTGAACAGAGAAGTCACCATGAGCAGACAGCACTACCTACGATTATGCTTACCATTGAGTTATCAGATACTCAACGAATTAGACATAACAGATGACTACACAATGGGATACGCATCGCAGGCTGGCTTCAGAGCAGGATATGCTGACACATTCGCTTTCTTCGACCTTGAAAACGATACCAAGACAAAACTTAACATACATCCTTTCGCCTTGATGGACGGAACAATGCGCGACTACCTCGACCTCGACGTACACGAATCCTTCGATAAAGCGAAGAAACTCATCGACGAAGTGAAAAATGTCAATGGAACATTCATTCTTTTATGGCACAATGAAACTTTATCGGGAGAAAAACGTTGGGAAGGTTGGATCACATTATACAGAAAAATCCTCGATTACGCCGTAAGCAAGTTATGATAAGACTATTGAAACATAATGAAATCAACAAAAGACGTTGGGACAACTGCATCAACAAGTCGTTCAATGGCAACGTATATGCATTGTCATGGTATCTCGACATCGTACATCCAAACTGGAACGCATTGATAGAGAACGACTATGAAAGAGTAATGCCATTGACAAATAGTAAGAAGTTCGGATTGTCATATATGTTTCAGCCTTTCTTCGTTCAACAGCTCGGTGTGTTCTCCACTTCGCAACTTTCTCAGGATGATGTGGACAACTTCATCAAAGCCATACCACAGCAATATATTCTTACACAATACAGACTCAACTCATATAACAAAGTCGATTACGATTCCGATATCATAGCCAAACATCGTAATGTGGAATTAGACTTAATATATGACTATCAATATCTTTACAACAATTATAACAATAACACTAAACGTAACCTCGTAAAAGCAGAAGCCGCTGGACTTTCAATCAACAATAATATAAATCCAGAAATCATCATCAATCTTTTCAGAAACAACAGAGGCAAAGACGTCAAGCATTGGAAAGACAAGGAATACAACAGGCTTCTCGAACTGATTAACACAGCCATATCACAAGAATGCTGTTTTACAATCGGCATCAACGACTTAGACAACAACACCATTGCTGGAGCAGTATTCATGCACAGCCACGACAGAATCATCTTCCTTTTCTCTGGCAGCGACGAAGCACATAAAGACAAACACGCCTTGACCATGCTTCTCGACAATGTGATAAGAGAATTCAGCGAGACACAATACACCCTTGATTTTGAAGGCTCTGACAACGATGGACTTGCGAGATTCTACAAAGGATTCGGCGGTGCAGAGGTCTTCTACCCTGAAGTAAAATACAACAACCTAAAAGGAATATTGAAATTTATTTACAAACTAATGAGAAAATAAGAAATATATGATAAAAATCAAGAATCTTGGAGAATACAATAGTATTATAAACAACTTCATCTCCGAATTAAGAAATGTTGATATCCAAAACGACAGATTCCGTTTCAGAAAAAACCTGGAACGTCTTGGAGAATTATTTGCTTATGAAATCAGCAAGACTTTAGAATATAAAAGCGAGACCGTCGTCACACCTTTGGGAAGTCTCGAGATGAATGTCTTAAAAGAACAGCCTGTTTTAGCGACAGTACTACGTGCTGGTCTGCCTATGCACCAAGGTTTTCTAAACATCTTCGACAAGGCTGACAATTCCTTCATCGCCGCTCATCGCAGATACGATAAAAACGAAAATTACAATATCAGCATAGAATATTACTCTACTGCCAACATCGACAATAAAGTCCTGATTGTCATCGACCCAATGCTTTCAACAGGAGAGTCTTTGGTAAAATGCATCAACGATTTATTAAATGAAGATATGATGCCAAAAGAAATCCATGTTGCGAATATCTTGGCAAGCAGAGATGGCATTGAATATCTCAACAGAAGCCTTAACAATGTCAACGTCACCATTTGGGTCGGCGCCATCGATGAAGAATTAACCGCCAAAGCATATATCGTCCCTGGATTAGGAGATGCCGGCGACTTAGCATACGGAAAAAAAGAAAAATAACAAAACATACTGACTATGAATGAAAAAAGAGATGGTTTTGGTTCTAAGTTAGGAGCCATTGCCGCTGCAGCAGGTTCTGCAATCGGATTAGGTAACATCTATCGTTTTCCATGCCTAGCAGGTGAAAACGGCGGTGGAGCATTCTTGCTTATTTATGTAGCTATCGTCTTATGTCTCGGCATTCCTATCATGATGGCCGAGTTCTACATCGGACGTCGCGGAGGGAAGAACCCTGTAGGTTCTATCAAAGAACTCGCTCCAAAGACACGTTGGAACTTAATAGGTTACATCGGAATTCTAGCAGCTTTCGTAGTGTTGGCATTCTACAGCACAGTATCAGGCTGGACATTGGAATACATCTACAAAGCCGCGACAAACTTCTTCGCCAACAAAGACATCGCGACTATAGAACAAGGATTTACAGATTTTAACAACAACCCTTTCCGTCCTTTCTTATGGCAGTTCCTCTTCATGGGATTGACCGCATTCATCATCTTCAAGGGCATTAAAGAAGGGGTTGAGAAATACACAAAAATCCTCATGCCTGCATTATTTATAATCCTTATAATCTTATGTGTCAAGTCATTGACATTAGACGGAGCTGGCGAAGGATTAAAATTCTTATTCAAACCTGACTTCTCTAAAGTGAACGGTTCAGTATTGCTCGCAGCATTAGGCCAGGCATTCTTCTCACTCAGCGTTGGTATGGGCGCACTCATCACTTACGGTTCTTACATTAGTAAGAAAGACAATCTCGCCACAACATCATTGTCTGTTGTAGCAGCCGACACATTAGTCGCCATCTTGGCTGGTATCATCATCTTCCCTGCTGCATTCACTTTCGGCATACAGCCAGAAGCAGGCGCAGGATTGGCATTCAACACATTACCAATGATCTTCGACAAGATGACAGGCGGTTATTTCTTCTGCATCATCTTCTTCGTATTATTGGCAATCGCTGCATTGACATCAACAATATCATTATTGGAAGTCATCGTAGCATTCCTCTCAGAAGAACACGGAATCAAACGTAACACAGCCACATGGATAGGAACATTGGTTTCATTATTCTTCGGCGTATTCTGCACATTAAGCTTACGCCATGACTCAATCTTCGTCTTTGGCGACATGACATTCTTCGACTTCATGGATAAGTTCTCAGCCAACTTCTTGTTACCAATAGGTGCATTGTTCATCGTTATCTTCGTTGCATGGAAAATGGGAAAAGACAGTTTCTACGACGAAATCACAAATCAGAACACATTGAAGATGAGTGTAAAGAAATTCATTTACTTCATAATAAAATTCGTAGCACCTATCGTTATAGTAGCGATATTTATTAATCAATTAATCAGCTAAGAGCTATGAGCAACGAGTTTTGAGCCCAATGCTCACAGCTCATTGCTCGCAGCTCATTGCAAAAAATAAATTTATGAAAAGTTTCCTGACGTTCACTAAGGGTGAACGGGTAGCGATTATAGTTTTAGCAGCGGTGATATTTCTCCTCATCGCTGCTAATTTTTTTGTCGCAAATAAACCCTCAAATGTTAAAAAACCTTTACATAATCTAGATTCGATAATGGCACTCCATGACAAAGCTGTTGAAGAGTATTATAATAGTCAACGGACAACAGTCAACAGACAACAGACTTCTTCCACGAAAAATAAAGTCACCGAGACACCGAGACACCAAGTCACCAAGTCTGAGTTCAAAGTTCTGAACCCAAAACTCAAAGTTCAAGGTTCTGAGTTCAAAGTTCTGAGTTCTATAGATATAAACTCCGCTGACACCACTGAGCTGCAGTCACTGCCTGGCATTGGACCTTTCTTTGCGAGAAACATAGTAGAATACAGAAATAAATTAGGAGGTTTCATCGACAAGAAACAGCTGCTCGAGGTTTATGCTTTCGACAGCACGAGAATGTCAAACATCGAAAACCTCATTATCATCGACTCTATAGAATTAAGGAAAGTCAAAGTCAACACTGATGATTTCAAAACTATTTTACGCCATCCTTATATAGAATATGATGACGTGAAAAAGATTGTCAATTACAGAGAAAGCAAGGGAATGATAAAAGACTGGGAAACTTATTTAAAGGTCGTTGGAAGAAATGTTGATGAAAGATTAGAGAGATATCTTGGGTTTTAAAATCTCAGAAATTCAGAAATTTAAAATCTCAGAAAATTCTGAAGTTTTGAGGTTTTGAGGTTCTGAGGTTTTGAAGTTTTGTAGTTATAGTTTAACCAAAAATTAAAAATATGAACCAGAAACAAAAAAACATTATCGAACGTAAGACGAAAGATTTTTGCGAAGAAGTTCAACATATAAAGTTAACAGAAGAAAACAAACGTATTTATAACGCTTTTGTTTACAAAAGAGCTAAGCCTTACAAATTTGAAATAATAGACAAATACAGTAATACTATAAGATTTGTTCTATGTACGAATAAACTCGATGACGGAGTGCTGCACATCCTATTAAAACACTATCAAGGAAAAGTTGGTTCTGTTAGTGCATTTGAAATATTAAACTTTTGCGAGGTAATCAGAAATGGTGAAATAAGCGTAAATGAAAACACAATGGTTTATACATTAAAACAAAACGGACAAACTTTTAAACTGATAGTCGCTTTAAAAAAAAGTCAAACAGGAACCAATATTTTAAAAAGTTTCTATTCGGACAGGAAATAGAAAAAGACTCATAAAACAGCCGGTAGCAGGAAGATACTTTAGAACCCTGTGGTGCCAATTCTATGAGTCTTTTCAGACTGCAAAGATAATACTTTTTTAAAAACTCAGAAGTTCAAAACCTCAAAATCTCAGAAAATTCTGAAGTTTTGAGGTTTTGAGGTTCTGAATTTCTTAAATTCTCACCTCCTAAACCTATACTTCACCGTCAGTTCATCTTTATCTGGTTCTGGAACATCCCAATATGGTCTCTGTGTCTCCAGATCAATGTCATCGTCACAATCGTCATCATCATCCCAAATCCCGTTCTCGTCCCCGTTCTCGTTCCCATACCACACTTCTCCTTTATAATAAATGGCGAGTACGATTCCCATAACAAAGCCGCTGAGATGTCCTTCCCAGGAGATGTTGTTTTCTATGGCGTATTTTGGATACAAGCCCCAGACGAGACTTCCGTATAAAAAGACCACGACTAAAGATATTATGATGAGTTTCTTGTCTCTTCTTATGAAACCGCTCAGCATAAGGAAAAACGTGAGTCCATACACCAAACCGCTGGCCCCGATATGAATGCCGCCACGCGCTCCGCACCACGTCAGCAATCCGACAGAGAATATTAATATAAGGAGTATCCTGTTTGCGATAGGTCTATAGAAATAATACAATGCCGAGCCTAAAACCAAAATCGGGATTGTGTTGGCGAAAAGATGTTCCCAGTCGCCGTGAATGAAATGAAAGAGGAAAATTCCCGGTATGCCTTCAGGGCTGACAGGCTTGACACCGAGAAAAGAAAAATCAAGATGAAAAAGCACCTCTATGATCTTCACCACCCACATTATCGCGGCTAATATCGTCGGGATAATGGCACTGGCAAACAGAAGGCGTTTCTCGTCTTGATTTCTCATATTATGTCAACAGACAACAGACTACGGACAACAGACTTTGTCCATAAATGTATACTCAAGGATGTTGACCGTTGACCGTTGTCTTATCAATTAGTCTTGAACTTATATTTTATCTCTTTAAGGTCTTCATTAGCCTTAGCGATTTTTTTCTTAAGACCTTCTTTGTAGTTGACTACTTTCTGTGCTATTTCAGCGTCGGCTGTTGCAAGGATCTGAGCTGCGAGTATCGCTGCGTTGAGAGAAGCGTTGATACCTACTGTAGCCACAGGGATTCCTGGAGGCATTTGTACTATTGAGAAGAGAGCGTCCATTTCCATATTGGTCTTCACTGGAATACCGATGACTGGTATTGGAGTCATAGCAGCGATTACGCCAGGGAGGTGAGCTGCCATACCAGCAGCAGCGATGATAACTTTTATGCCGCGTGCTTGTGCGCCACGAGCGAATTCTTCAACTAATTCAGGTGTACGGTGTGCACTCAAGGCATTCATTTCAAATGGAATACCCATTTCATCTAAAAACTTGATACCACTTTCTAAAACAGGAAGATCTGATGTACTTCCCATAATGATGCTTACTATTGGATTCATATTGTTATGCGTTTTGTGCAAAGATAAAAAAAGTCAACGGACAACAGACAACGGACAACAGATTTTTTTGGATATAAAAACAAAAGAGACGTATCAAATTGATACGTCTCTGTGATAGGCTATTATTATGGACAATGTCTGTTGACTATTGTCCGTTGACTGTTGTCATTTTATTTAATCTTCTTCTCAATTACTTGAAGAACTTCTTTAGTATCTGTATTTGCAACGTAAGCGATTACATAACATTGATTTGCGTTATAAGCTTCGTCCAAAGTAACAGAATAAGACTTCTTGATTTGGTCTTCTGGAGCAAGTGCTGTTGTATTAAGTTCTTCACCCCATGTGCCGTTCAAAGTCTTACGGAAGACATGACGATGTATAAAGTTTTCATCATCACCTGTTGGTAAAAGTTGTTTTCCAACGATGCTGTCTTCCATGATACATACTGTAAGGCTGTATGTGTCTGGCAATTCAACTAATGCTTTAGATGTAACATCAACTTTCAAGTTACGTGTTGCTTCATCGTATTCTACATTAGAAGCCATGCCAACAGCAGATTCTTCTTGAAGAGTTGTTGCGACTGCATCAGCCCATTCTGTTGAAGGGAATGCATAAACACCGCCATTGAGTTTACGGTTTACTGTACCGATAGGGTTGCTGTCAAATCCGAAGAAGTTATACCAAGCATCACCTTCTGTAGTTTTGAAGTTAGGATAACCTCCGATAGGAGCTGACAAGAAACCTGAGTGAACGCCGAGAACTACTACGCTATGTCCGTATTGTTTTTGAATGCCTAAAGCTATTTCGCCAGCTGCTGGACAGTTATTGCATCTAACGCCTGTATAGTCTTCCAAAAGAACGCATTTTGCTGTTGTAAACTCACTTGTTTCACCTGGATCACTTGGATCACCTGGATCACCTGGTTGTTCTGGAGGTGTTGTACCGCCATTACCACCTTTAATGTAATCTTGTTCGTCAATTATATCACATGCAACCATTCCCATCATTAAGAATGAAACTGCAAATATGCTTAATATTTTTTTCATTTTTTTAATATTTAGAATGATGTTGTAATTGATAATGAGAAACCGCTTGAAGCAGGAACAACGCGACATACACCGCCAACGCAGACCATACCTTCACTTTGACGACCGCCTGTGAAAACGATTCTTGTTGATTCCTTGATGTAACCAACAGATGCTGTATAGTAATGATCGCGGTTGTCAGCGATAGGGTTACCATAGTTGTATTTGTCAGCTACAGAAACAAACCATTTAGGAGCGATAGTATATTCAACTAAAGCAGCACCCCAGTTACCTCTTTTCTTATAGACGTCTTCATGACCGAATGTTGATTCTTCTGTTGTGTTGCTGCTGTTAATATTATCCCATAAGTGCTGTAATTCAAAACGGATGCTTTGTTTGCTTGTGATTCTGTATGACAAGTCAACGAAAGCGATATTTGCCTCAACAGCAGGAGCACCTGGATGGTTTTCAATTGTTGCCATATCATAATACAAGTTGATGTATTGTGCGATAAGTTTCCATTTCTTGTTCAAACGTCTTTCGAGTTCGATGTTGAAGTCGTGGAAGAACTTACGGTCACCAATTGCAAAGAATGGAGATGTGTAGCCGATAGTTCCGCTATTACCTGCGATATGTGCAGGAGCTTCTTGACCTTCAGCGAGGATGTAATTTCTCTTGATGTCGTTTACTTGGCTGAAGTCAAGAGTGACTTTTGTACCATATTTACCACCGATGAGAGTGTTCTTTGGAATTGTGTAGTTGACTTGCAACTGCATTGCCATTTCACCGAGAGGTTGTGTAGCGTAAGAATAAATTGCAGGAAGACTGTGTGTATGAGTGTAGTTGATTGGAGGAATGAAGTTGATGTCTAAATCGTTCTTCACGCCTTTGTAATCTGACTTGAAGCTCATATTGTCAACACGTTTAACCTGAGCAATAACACCGAATCCTTTTTGAGAATATGACAATGATGAAAGGATTGCTTGACCTTCGTTGAATGTGTAGTTGTTGAATGCTGAAGGGTCATTGATCTTGTATGCATATTCTGTTGTGAAAGCGAAACGACCGTAACCTAAGTTAACACGACCGTCGAAAGCGCCAACGTTTTCAGGAATTGTGTAAGTTGTGTTTGTATTCTTTTGGTATTTGCTTATGAAGCTACCGCCTACTGTTGCTCTGAATTTTGTGTTGTTCAATGCGCTGAAGCTTTGGTTAAGATCCCATTCGCCATCGATACCGCGAACGATACCTCTTTTTGCTGCATCGCCGTAATCAACCCAATATAATCTTTGTTTACCGAATAAAGCTTTCAAAGTAACGCCAGTTGCTGGACGATAGATGACTCTCATACCACGAAGTGCATTGTCAAAACCTAAAGCCCATTCTTCATAAGTTCTGAAGATGAAACCATTACCGAATTGGTCGTAAATGTCACCGAGAGTAACTGCTACTGTACCGTTATCGTATGATGCGTAGTAGTTAGCGATACCGAAACCTTGTAATCTTGTATCGAAACCTGACAATGGAGTCTGGAATGCTTCATAACGAATGCCAGCGGTGAAGTTACCTAATGAATAGTTAATCTTACCGAAACCATTGAGACCTACTTTTTGGCCTTTTATAGTTTCTGAGGTGATACCGATAGCTTCGTCAACTCTATAATATTGTCCGTCAATTTGGAAACTGCCGTTTACCTGAGCGTTTTCAACTTGAGCGAATGAAATTGCAGCACATGATACAAATGCTAACAATAATAAAATACGTCTCATTGTTTAGAGATTTTTGTTATTATTCAACAAGTTTCAAAATTTCTTCGTAAAGTTCTTCTTCAGCACCTTCGAAGTAACCAGTGTGTTGGTAAACCATCTTGCCGTTACCGTCGAATAAGAATGTGTGAGGAGGATTGCTTACGTTCATAGCTCTTGCTAAGTCTTTGTTAACGTCTAATAAAACGTCGAATTCCCAACCTTTACCTTCTACGAAAGGTTTGATACGTGGAGTTGAACGTGAGTCGTCGATAGAAACTGCGAAGATCTTAACGCCTGTTTCGTCTTGCCAGTCTTGATAAATTTCGCTTAATGCATTGTGTTCTTTAACGCATGGTCCGCACCATGTAGCCCAGAATGTCATTACGAATGGTTTGCCATCGTTTTGCAATTCTGTGATGTTGATTGTTTCGCCATCGAGATTCTTAAGTGTTACGTTTGGCAAATCTGATTGAGCCTTAGCGCCTAAGAAAAGAACGCTTAAAAACAATAATACTAATGTCTTTTTCATAGTTTAATTTAATTAAGGTTATACAATATATACTTCTAATAATTTACATTCTTCGTTTGTTGAAATGATATTCACATTGTTCACTACGTTTGGAACCAAGATACATTCACCGGTTTTCACCAATTCCGATCCGCCTTCGTATGACAAGATGAAGTTGCCAGATACGCTCATCAAGATTACGAATGAATCTAATTCTGAATAATCTTTCTTAAGTGCCGCTTCAGCATCTAACTTGATCAAGTTTGTTGTGAAATAAGGACATTTCACTAAGTTGACTGTAGCATTCTTGATTTTCTTGTCGTATTTGACCTTACCGCTGTCTTCTTTCTTGAAGTTGATTGTTGCAAGAGACTCATCGATGTGAAGCTCGCGTTGCATTCCATAACGGTCTATTCTGTCCCAATCGTAGACACGATAAGAAGTGTCGCTGGTCTGTTGAATCTCAGCTACCATACAGCCTGCTCCGAGAGCGTGTATTTTTCTTGCAGGTATGAAGAAAGTGTCATCATTCTGAACTTTCTCATGGTTGAGCATATCGCTGATAGTCTTTTCTTTGATAGCTTCTTCAAATTCTTCAGGAGTGACATCTCTGTTGAAACCAGAAACAAGACTGGCATCTTTTTCTGCGTTCATCACATACCACATCTCTGTCTTGCCATTTTGCAAGCCAATCTCTTGAGCCAATTCATCGTCTGGGTGAACCTGAATTGAGAGGTTATCTAACGGGTCTATGATCTTTATCAACAATGGGAATCTCTCGCCAAATCTGTTAAAGACTTCATCGCCAACCAAATCGCCCATGAAAGTCTCAATAAGATCATTGAGTTCGTCACCTGCGAAATCACCGTTAGACACTATGCTGTTCTGACCTTCGAGACCTGAAAGAAGCCAAGCCTCGCCACAGTTCATCAAATCACCAAAGTCTTGGTTTAGAACTGTTTTAATGTGTTGTCCTCCCCATATTTTCTCAAAATATGCAGGAGTAAACTTTAAAGGATATAAAATACTCATTGACGTCAATTTAAGGTACAAAGATAATACTTTTCCTTTTTATAGAAATATTAAAATCATTAAAAAAATATTTTTACTTTTGAAGTCAACGGACAACAGTCAACAGTCAACAGACTTTTACCAATTATAAGCAAAATGAAAGCACTTGAAACACTAAGACATAAGTTATACAAAAACGCCGAACTTTCAGGACAGGAGAAAGAGACGAATAAGATTATCAATAAGTTTTTAGAGAAGACAAATCCCGATATTCATTATAAAAACGTCGGAGGCTACGGAATCATTGCAATATACAAAGGTCTCGAAGAAGGAAAAAACATTTTACTGCGCGCCGACATTGACGGACTTAATATTCCATTGATGTCAACAGACAACGGACAACAGACAACAGACCTTGCTCACAACAAAGTTCAAGGTTCAGAGCTCAAAGCTCAAAGTTCAGAGTTCAAAGTTCAACGTCAATACTCCCATCGTTGCGGTCATGATGGTCATGCTACAATTTTATGCGGACTGGCGATGCGTTATGGGAAGAAGCGTCCTGCTAAAGGCAACGTGATACTTCTCTTCCAACCTGCCGAAGAGACAGGAGAAGGCGCTCAGGCTGTCATCAACGACCCTTTATTCAAAGAGTTAAAATTCAATGCGGCTTTCGCATTACACAATCTTCCTGCTTATGCAAAACATCAGATCATCTTGAAGAAAGACTGTTTTGCATCTGCCTCTTTAGGATTGAAACTCATCTTCGACGGAGCGACGTCACACGCCTCGCAACCAGAGAAAGGCAACAACCCTCAGCGCACGGTCACGACTCTGCTCGATGCCTTCCAAAAGAAATATGAGAATCTCAAAAAAGACAAATATCACACGACACTTACAGTCACACACGTCGTTATCGGCGAAGAGACTTTCGGCGTAACACCAGGTCATGCCGAGATATGGCTCACGCTGAGAAGTCAGGATGACAACAGTCTGAAGAAACTGACCGACAGCACGATAGCTCTCTCAGAATATGTCGCCAAAGAATTCAAGTTAAAATTCTCGCACAGCATACACGAAGCCTTTGCCGCGACGATGAACTCCAGTCGAGAGACCGAACTCGTTGAGCAAGCGGCTAAAGATTTAAAGTTGTCTGTCAACAACATAAAAGAACCATTCCCGTGGTCAGAGGACTTCGGAAAATTCGGAAGTCTTTGTCCAGCTTGTCTCTTCGGCATAGGCTGCGGTTTCGAACACGAACCTCTTCATAGTCCTACTTACGAATTCGAAGACGAAATCATCGACACTGGGATTGATGTCTTTGAAAAGATAGTGTCTTTTTTGAATTGAAAGTTGGCTGTGAGCCATGAGCTCTGGGCTACGAGCTGTTGGCAAAATGCTCAAAGCTCAAGGCTCGTCACTCATAACTAAAAAATCTGTAGTCTGTTGTCTGTAGTCTGTTGTCTTTTATTATCTTTGCGAAATAAAATCATCATAAATGAAAGTATGCGTTTTTTGCGGCAGTAGCATGGGCAACGACCCTCGATATAAAGAAGCTGCTGAAAGATTAGGCGAAGTCCTTGCTCAACACGACTGCACATTATATTACGGAGGCGCAAGTGTGGGCCTTATGAAAATCATCGCCGACAAGATGTTGGAAAAAGGCAAGAAAGTAGTGGGTATCATCCCAAAACTCATCACCGACATGGAGATAGCTCACGAAGGCGTAACAGAAATGATCGAGACAGAAACGATGTCCGAACGCAAACTCATGCTCATCAGCGAGTCTGACGCTTTCATCGCGATGCCTGGCGGCTTCGGAACATTAGACGAAATCTTCGAGATTACAGTACAGAACCAACTCCGCATCTCCGACAAGCCAGTCGCGCTTTACAACACATTGAATTATTACGACAGCATGCTTCAATTCATCGACCATGCCGTAAGCCAAGGCTTCATCCGCAAAGAACATCGCGACAATATCATCGTCAGCGACGACCCTGAAGTTTTATTCAAAGAATTAAGCAAACATAAATCCATCGGCATCGAGCAATGGATTGAAGACATAAAAAAAGAAAGCAACGAGCAATGAGCCTTGAGCAATGGGCAAAATAGCTCCAGCTCACATCTCACAACTCATAGCAAAACTAACATCATGAATATAATAGGAATCACAGGAACAATCGGCGCAGGCAAAGGCACCATCGTCGATTATCTCGTAAAAGAAAAAGGATATGTACATTATTCAGTACGTGAATTTCTTGCAGAAGAAGTAAAGAAAAGAGGCCTTGAAGTCAACCGCGACACTCTCACTGAAGTCGGCAATGACTTAAGAGCCAAACATTCTCCAAGTTATATTGCGACACAACTTTATGAGAGAGCTTTCGCTACAGGCAAGAACGCTGTTATTGAAAGCATCCGTGCCATAGGCGAAGTGAACGCTCTTCGTTCAAAAGGCAACTTCTATCTCTTCGCCGTCGACGCAGACCAGGAAGTACGTTACCAACGTATCCGCGAGAGAAAATCAGAGACCGACTCTGTCAGTTTCGAGACTTTCGTTGCCAACGAAGAACGCGAGATGAATTCCGACGATCCTAACAAGCAAAACCTCGCAGCATGTATCAAAGAGGCGAACTTCTTATTCATGAACAACGACACCATCACCGACTTACACAAAAAGGTAGAAGAAGTCTTGACCAAGATCGGCGAGCAAGAATACAAGCGTCCTTCATGGGATGAGTATTTCATGAACCTTGCAGACACCGTTGCAGAACGCGCAACATGTAACCGCGGAAGAAGCGGCTGCGTCATCGTCAAAGACCGTCAAATTTTGGTGACAGGCTACGTCGGTGCTCCAACAGGATTGCCACATTGCGATGAAGTAGGACACCTTTTCAAGAAGATGATTCACGAAGACGGACATATCACACAACATTGCGTGAGGACAGTCCATGCCGAACAGAACGCCATCGCTCAGGCAGCAAAAAGAGGCATCGCTTTAGAAGGAAGTACATTATATTGTAGAATGACGCCTTGCAGAACATGCGCCATGCTGATCATCAACTGCGGCATCAAGAGAGTCGTCTGCCAAAGGAAATACCACGATGGCGCCGAATCTGAGACGATGTTCAAGATGGCTGGAATCAAATTAGAATATATCTACGAAGAAGTACAGCAATACGACAAGCAATAATAATAAGACTACAGACTACGGTCAACAGACAACAGACAACAGACAACAGACAACAGATATTGTCCACAATTAAAAAGCGCCGAATCAGAATTTAATTCGGCGCTTTTTGTACAATCTAAAATTATCATTGTTTTATACATGTATGACTCGCAGTCGCAAAAAACGAATAACCTTCCAAAATACCATTCATCGTCGAGGTAAAGGTCAAAACATTACCATTTAAAAAGCCAACCCCAAAAACTATAGTACTTGTACCCGCATAATCAGACGATGTATATGAATCTAAATATATACTAGATCCTATCACATTTCCATATGTATTTAAATATCCGGACACTTTAACACGATTTGCAGAAAGTTTAGAAATACGTAAAATTCCACTATCCGTTATAGTACCAGAACTTCCTCCCCATGTTACATTTTCAATAGTACTAATTGTATAAGTACCAACAAATGCATCAGCTTCATCATCTTCTATTTTAGTACACGCAGTGTTTAATCCAACACAAACCAATAATAAAATTCCTAAAATATACTTTTTCATAACCAATAATTTTTATCTACAAAAGTAACAATTAAATTTAAACATCCAAATGATTGAATACTTTTTAAAAAAGATACGTGAAGATACTCGTGATACGTGGAGACAAAAAAAGAGGACACTTTTCAGTATCCTCTTCGTAGTAGCGGGGACAGGATTTGAACCTGCGACCTCCGGGTTATGAGCCCGACGAGCTACCAGACTGCTCTACCCCGCATCATGAAATTCAAAAAAACAACTTTTTTTTGTTTTGTTTGCGAGTGCAAAGATAAATCAATTTTCCTTACAAGTCAAGTTTTTTTTATAAAAAAAGTATACTATAAATTTTAAAGCTAAACAACAGATTATCAATATACTTATAATTCACCCAGCACACAACGACTTTAAATCCTATACTCTATACTATCTAAAAACATCTAAATTAATTCCGTAAGTCCATTCAATATAGTCAATGGAACCTACATGAACCTTCATGAAAACTCCTACAAATTGATTGCTTTTCGTTCCAAAATAATATTTCAAACCAAGTCTTTCGTAATAGTTAGAATATGCACGTGGTAGATATTGGGATTCAAAAGGTGTTGTACCAGAGAGACTCCATGACTTTTTCTCGTCGGTTCCTTTGTAAATACCATGATATAAGTAATATGACAATCCAACGCAGAAAGCGACTTTGTCGTACAAAACTTCAAGCAAGGCTGAAGCTGCCAGATGCATTGAGTTTATCGGTCTGTATTCACATAAAGGAACGTTTAAGGCACCCGCTTCGTAATTGTCTTTAGCTTGTAGATATTTCACTTTTGTCTCACCGGTATAGCACCAGTCTAAACCTACGTCATATCTGAACATTGGATGAAAATGACGTGAGACACCTATTCTAAGCGTGTTGCCCAAATAATATCCGGATTCGCCAGCAATCTCTCCATTACGTCTGGTGGTAGTCTGTAAGAATCCCGGCGCCTCGCTGAAGAAAATATACGTCTTCTTCTCAAATGGTTTCCATTCGCTATAGGTAAAATCTTCTCTTCCGTTGATATTATAGCGACAATTCAGCTGATAACCATACACGTTGACACCATTATTAGGTAATACTATAGCTCCGTTAGAAGAATGTGCAAACCAGAATCGCAATCCCAAGTCCATGTAGCGACTTATTCTGAAAGTAGGTCCGACATCCAACCCTAAATGAACATTAACTAAAGAGCCGATGAACTCGTTGCCATATTTTGGCCATAACGAAAGACCTACGAGAATGTCGTAGTCAAACGACCAACTGCGACCTCTGTAAAAGTTACCGTTGATAAAACCGCCTGCTGAATAGCAATCGCCTATGGTATTGACATATTCTGTGACGGGAAGACCATTGGCATCGCGATGCTCATATTTTGCACTGTCGATGGTGTTATGCTCGTAGCGGAAAAAGAAACCGTATGATGGGAAGTTGAAACGCTGTTCCCATTCTTTCTTTCCTGTCGTCTGATAACCGACATGCAAGTCGAAGTTATATTGATGTTTATCAGCGAGATAGTTGTGACGTTTCTCGAAAGGAATATATGTTCCGAAACGCACGGCCGGTTCTATATACCATTGGGAAAATTTATTCTTGGTATCATCTTGAGCTTTTACTTGTGCTAATGAAGGTAAAGTTATAGAAATGATTAAAAATGATAACAATAAAAATTTCTTCATCACAAAATGTTTATTATTTTTGCGTTCAAAGATAGTAAAAGAAACAATCTAAGTTTTAAAAAAAATAAACATGAATCACAAAGCAGGTTATGTAAATATTATAGGAAAGCCAAATGTCGGAAAATCAACGCTTATGAACGAATTTGTAGGCGAAAAAATTTCTATCGTAACATCGAAAGCACAGACCACAAGACACCGAATTTTGGGCATTGTGAACGGTGATGAGTTCCAAATTGTGTTCTCAGACACCCCTGGAATCATCAAAAATCCCGCTTATAAGATGCACGAAGTGATGAATCAGTTCGTAAATGTCGCTTTCATCGACGCCGATTTGATACTTTATGTAGTCGACATCACAGACAAAAAAATCGACGAAAAAACAGTAGAGCGTCTCCAAAAAACAGATATTCCTATCTTCGTTTTATTAAATAAAATAGACTTATCGGACCAAGAAGGCGTGACAAATGCTGTCAACTTCTGGCAAAACGCACTTCCAACAGCGACGATATTCCCTATCTCGGCACTTCATCATGCCAACATAAAACACATCTTCGACTGCATCTTGGAAAAACTCCCAGAATGTCCTCCTTACTTCCCAAAAGACGAACTCACCGACAGATCGATGCGTTTCTTCATCTCTGAAATCATCAGAGAAAAGATCTTGCTCATCTACAAACAAGAGATTCCTTATTCAGTGGAAGTAGTCGTCGACGCTTACGAAGAAAGCAGCAAGATGATCAACATCAGAGCTACTATCTACGCATCACGCGACTCTCAAAAAGCTATATTAATAGGTAAGGCCGGTTCTGCCATCAAGAAACTCGGCATCATGTCGAGAGGCGATATCGAAGAATTCACAGGCAAGAAGATCTTCCTCGACCTCAACGTTAAAGTCAGCAAAGACTGGCGCGACAACGAAGCCGAGTTGAAGAACTTCAATTACGAAGCGTAATTTTAATGGCAAAAGACTAATGACTAAAGGCTAAAGTTGAACATCTAAAAAATCTTTTGTCTTTCGTCTTTCGTCTTTTGTCTTTTTATTATCTTTGCAAATCACAGAAATTTAATTGATATGAGTAATATTGTTGCAATAGTAGGAAGACCTAATGTAGGTAAATCGACATTTTTCAATCGTTTGGTTCAAACTCGTCAAGCCATTGTTGAAGAGACTAGTGGTGTGACTCGTGACCGTCACTACGGACACAGCGACTGGAATGGCAAATCGTTTACCGTGATAGACACAGGTGGTTATGTCGTTGGTTCAGACGACATTTTTGAAGAAGAGATTAGAAAACAGGTTGACCTTGCCATCGATGAGGCTGATGTCATCATATTCGTCGTTGACGGAAAAGACGGACTCCACGTCCTTGACAAAGAGGTTGCTTTAATATTACGTCGTTGCAAGAAAAAAGTGTTCCTCGCAGTCAACAAGACTGACATCCCTAACAAAGAAAGCAACATCGCTGACTTCTACTCATTAGGTCTCGGTGACATCTTCGCTTTCTCAGCCATGACAGGAACAGGAACAGGCGAACTTCTCGATGAAGTCGTAAAACATCTTCCAAACGATACAACTGACACATACGAAGGACTTCCACGCTTCGCGCTCGTAGGTCGCCCTAACGTAGGCAAGTCATCAATGATCAATGCTTTCTTAGGCCACGACAGACATATCGTGACAGACATCGCAGGAACAACACGCGACAGCAACAACACTCGTTTCAACGCTTTCAACATGGACTTCGTCCTCGTTGACACTGCTGGTCTCCGCAAGAAAAGCAAGGTCTCAGAAAATATAGAGTTCTACTCAGTGATGCGTTCAATCCGCGCTATCGAAGAATGTGACGTAGCAGCTCTCATCATCGACGCGACACAAGGCTTCGAGGCTCAAGATATGAACATCTTACGTCTCATCGAGAAAAATAAGAAAGGCCTCGTCGTCATCGTAAACAAATGGGACTTGGTCAACAAAGACTCTAACACACACCTTCAATATGAAAGGATGATCAGAGAGAAGACAGCTCCTTTCACAGATTATCCAATCATCTTCACATCAGCGATTAACCGCCAAAGAACATTCCGCGTGCTTGAAGCATTACACCAAGTGTATGAAAACCGCGAACGCAGAATATCAGTACGCGAACTTAACGACACAATGTTAGAGATCATCGCTGCTCAACCACCACAAGTGGCATCAAGAAACCGTTATCTCAAGATTAAATACATCACACAGTTGAAGAGTCCAACTCCACAATTCATCTTCTTCTGCAACTTGCCAAAAGACGTCAAAGAATCATATTGCCGTTTCTTGGAAAACAAGATCAGACAGAACTGGAACTTCAACGGCGTTCCAATTCAATTATTCTTCAGAGAAAAGTAATTCAATTAGGAATTAGGAGTTAGGAATTAGGAATGGAAACAAAATAATTCCTCATTCCTAATTCCTCATTCCTAATTTATATATGGAAGAACTCAGAATAGATAAATGGCTTTGGTGTGCTCGTCTTTTCAAGACGCGCACTCTCGCTGCTGACGCTTGCAAAGGCGGCAAGGTGAAGATTGACGATTCTTCCATCAAGCCTTCACGCGAGGTCAAGATCGGCGAGCTGATACAGGTTCAACTTGGACAGTTGCATAAAGTCATAGAAGTGAAAAGCATTCCTAAGAGCCGTGTTTCCCCAAAACAAGTCGAAGAAGTCTATATCGACAGGACCTCGAAGGAAGAATACGAAAGAATAGAATTTCTCCACGCCTTCAAGGTCGAATACCGAGACCGAGGCGCAGGACGTCCGACGAAAAAAGACCGAAGAGAGATTGACAGGATTAAAGGAGACTTTTAGAACTAAGGCTTTTGGCTTTTGGCCGTTGAACTTTTTTTTGCTATGAGCCGGAACGCCCAAAAAGAAAGACACCAAGACACCAAGTCGCCTAGACACCAAGTTCAGAGCTCAGAGTTCTTCGTTCATTCAACTTTTTCTCCATTTCATTTTAAACAAACTTTTATTTTCTTGTTTTAATTATATCTTTGTGACAAGAATTTAAAAGTTATGAAAATACGTTTTATCTTATTTTTACTTATGTTTCCTCTTGCGATGTATGCGCAGGATGACAGCAAAACTCTGAGGTTTACTCTTGAGGAATGTCTAGAATATGCCTTCAGTAACAGCTACGAGCGTCAGTCGATGGAACTCTCGAACAAGTCGCAGCAGCTTTCGTATGAACAGTCGAAAGAACAGCGTCTTCCATCGGTGAGCGCCTCTTTAGGAGAAAGCTTCTCCAACAACGCTTCCGGTTCAGGTTTCTCTGGCAACGTCGGTCTCAATGCCGGGATGCCAATCTACCAAGGCGGACAGATCAACGCTACTATAGAACAGGAAAAGCTCTCTTGCGAGCAGTCGGCACTGGAGATCCAACGCTATGACGACGACCTTTCAATACAAATTCTGCAATCATTCCTGACGATACTCGGCAATCAGGAACTGCTCAACTACCAGAAGTCTGTGCTGAACAGCAGCCGCGAGGCAATGAAACAAGGCAAACGCAAATACGAAGTCGGTTCTATTCTGGAGAGCGACTACCTCCTGCTCGCTGCTCAATATGCATCAGACACCAATAATATCGTCGACACACAGATGGATATTGAAAGCAATATGATAAACCTCAAGGTGCTGCTTTCAATGGATCCTACGACAGAACTGGAAATCGTAGGTCCTGACAGCGACATCATCAACGCATTGTCTTCATTCCCAAGTCTCGAAGAGTCGGTAGCACAGTCGCTTGAATATTCTCCAAACCTGAAGATAAGCAACTACAACATAGAGATTGCGAAACAATCCTTACGCATCGCCAAGGCAAACTATTATCCAACAGTGAACCTCAGCGCTGGCGTCAACACCGGACATCAGAATTACAAAAACATAGGCGAACAGCTTGCAAATCAGTTTTCAGAACAGATAGGCGTATCTGTAAACATACCAATATACAACAGAGGCGCATCAAAGTTGAGAGTACAGCAAAGCGAAATCGCATTAGAACAGCAGCAGCTTTCTTACGAACAAAATGTGTTGTCGGTACGCCAGAACATAGTGCAAGAATATCAAAACATGATTTCTTCATACAACAAATACAACGTATCGAAACAGACAAAAGACGCATACCTTAAATCATTCGAGGCTTATAACATTCAGTTCCAATACGGTTCCATCACAGCGGTAGAACTGCTCCAGCAACAGAACAGCTACCTCAACGCATTGAACAACTTCATCCAAAACAAATATTCATTCATCTTGCAAAGAAAGATTTTGGATGTTTATATGGGGAAAGGGATAGTTAGGAATAAGGAGTTAGGAATTAGGAATTAGGAATTGAGGATCTGAGGTACCTGAACT
>JAFYUH010000197.1 GCA_017549605.1 Bacteroidales bacterium | reverse complement strand
TGGAAAGTAATCTTGTTAGCAGGAATAACAATACCTTTCATAACGAAAGTATTGTAACCAACGAAGGTTGCTTTCAAGTCATAGGTTCCCGGAGGAATCGGGTTGATGTCATAGTTGCCATCAAAGTCAGAACTGGTACCACCCACCTGTGTACCACCGTTTTCCAAAACGATGTTAGCAAATGGAATTGGTTCTCCAGTGTCTTTGTCGACAACTGTACCTTGAAGTCGTCCGACTTGTGCAAGTGCTAACGACCACGATGTCAGCACCATACAAAGGGTAAATAGTAATTTTCTTAACATACCTTAAAATTTTATGTTATACTACTCAATTGTTCGTTAAAAGGAGTTCAAAGATACGACAAAAATCTGAACAAATCGAAGATTTTTTCAATTAAAAAAAAATATTTTTCAATACGACGAAATCAATCCTGATTTATGCGACACATTTTACCCTATTAATTAATGGTGTATTATGGATAGATAATAAAAAAACACCTTCCGCTCACACTTTTTGCACCCTTGTGAACTGAAGATGTCTGTATAAAAAAGATAATTTTATAGGTCTCTAGAGATTATTAATTACCTCTAAAATTCTTTCTTTTTTACGTTTTGAAACCGGCACTTTTGTACCATCCGTCATCACTACCATCATCTCATCCTTTATGAAATTTTTGATACATCTCATATTGACAAGATGCGATTTATGCGTTCTGACAAAGTCATATTCTTCAAGTTTCTGATCCATTTCCTTCAAGGTCTTGCTTACCATAAGACTTGATCCGTCTTTGAAGAAAATGATGGTATAGTAGTTATCTGACTCACATCTGATGATATCATCCACATCTATCAAATGTATTTTATCTGCAGTTGAGAGACTTATCTTTCTGACAACCAATTGCTCCGGATCCAGGTTCTTCAAGAGGCTGTCGTATTGCTTCTTCAATGTCTTCTTGTATTTAGCTTCCTTGACCTTTTCCACAGCAGCAACCAATTCCTTAGGGTCGATTGGTTTTAAGATATAGTCCAAAGCATCATGTCTTATTGCTTTGATAGCGAACTGTTCATAAGCAGTGATGAACACCACCTCGAAATCTATCTCATCCATAGAAGTCAACAACTTAAAGCCGCTGCCTCCAGGCATCTCTATATCAAGGAAAACAAGATCCGGACGGAATGTCTCTATCATATTCTTTCCTGAGGCAATATCATCTGCCTCTGCACAAACCATAACGTCTTGGCAATATTGAGCCAGCAATGACTTCAAAACATTGCGAGCCATTTCTTCGTCTTCAACAATAACACATCTTATCATAATATTTCCTTTCTTTTTTAATCATAAAAACTAATGATGATATTAACTCTTGTTCCCGCAGCATTGCCGTCATCATCATATAAATCAACGATTTCTACACTAAATTCGTCATTGGATATCTTAGTGAGCGTCTCCAGACGCCTTTTAGTAATACTCATTCCATACGACTTATGCGAAGAGCCTCTCTCCTGCTTCTTCATCTCAGAATGCTTGCGACCTACACCATTATCTTCTATCACACATAACAACTTATCATCTGATAGCTTTGAAAATCTGATACTTAAGTAACAATTTTCTTTTTTAGGCACAAGTCCATGTATTATAGCATTCTCCACAAAAGGCTGCACAATCAACGGAGCTATTTCTATATTCTTAGCATCTATCTCCGAATCGACTTCAATCTTATAATTGAATCTGTTACCTAAACGCATCGATTCCAACTGCAAATATAAGCTAACAGCTTCTATTTCATCGGACAAGGTAATATAACGTTCATTCGAATTATTCAGGATACGCCTCATCAATTTCGAAAAACTAGACAGATAACTGACCGCATTCGCTGCATCATTATTCAATATATATTGCTGGATGCTATTCAACGTATTGAATATCACATGAGGATTCATCTGTAATTGAAGTGTTTTCTGCTTCAACTGCAACATCTGCGTTTCAAGTTCATTGATGATACGCTTTTGTTCTCTTTTATGGTTGACTATCTTATTCCTTTCTTTTACAACAACAAACGCTATAAAAGACAGCAGTAATATAACAGATACTTTAAACCAAGTTCTCTGGTACCATGCCGGATGTATTATTATAGTCAACTCCACTGGTTCTTCCGTCCAAACATTAACTTCATTAGCAGCTTTGATTTTAAACACATAGGTTCCAGGACGCATCTTGTTATAATCCACATAACGGTGATTTGACTTATAATATGACCACTCTCTGTCATAATTATCAAGCATATACGCATATTTCACCATATTCCTTCTCAACAGATTCATGGTTGCGAATTCTATTTCAAAAGAATTATACTTATATGACATATGAATAGTATCGCCATGTGTAAGATAACGATACTTTTTACCATCACTGGTAAGCACTTTTGTTATCACGACCTTTGGTTCTTGTGTTTCCAGTTGAATTTCATCAGGTTTGAAATAATTAAAACCGCCGAATCCGCCAAAGAAAACAAAACCGTCTTTACTCTTCATGAAAGCGTTTGGCGAGAACTCACTACCCTGCAGACCGTCGCTGACATCGTAATTCATCGTCTCTTTTGTTGTAAGGTCGTATTTCATGATACCTTTGCTGGTACTTGCCCAAAGAGCTCCATGATCATCAGGGACGATAGCATAAACCATGGTTCCAAGATAGCCCATCACCTTAGGAGTCTTGAACTGCCTTTTATCTGGAGAGAACGCCAACATACCATTGGAATATGAACCTATATAAAAACGACCGTCCTCACCATCAACGATATCAAAGAAGCCATTATTTTTAACGACGTCGTTTCTTGTCAGAGAATCAGGCAAATAGTAATTCGAAAAATCATCAGAATCATAATTATATATCGCCAATCCATTTCCCGTGGTAACATACAAAGTCTCATCATCTAACAGCAAGTCAAATATATCGTGGTTAGGAATGGCGTTTTTATTATTCTTTTGCGGAGTATAGAAACGATGCGTCTTATTTTTCAAATTGACACAGCACAATCCCAAGTTCGTTGCAACCCACACATTGTCATGCTTATCCTTGACAGTGCCTCTGACAACAGCATGTCTAAGTTTGCTTATGTTATATTCTTCTGCAACATCAACGACTTCATCTGCCTTAATATCATATATATACAATCCGTTATTACGAGTACCGACCCATATACAGTTGTCCTCCTCATCCAAATAAAAATTATATACATATAAGGATTCAAAGTAATTTTCCTTAGAATTGAAGAAAGTCTTGAAATCAGTTATAGATTTATCATTTACATTAAAGACCTTTATGCCCGACTCTGTTCCGACAAGAATATTGTTATCCTGCATCTCAAGGAAACTATTGATTGAAAGCATTGATCCATTTTCATAAATGCTTACCGTTGAGAATTTCGCAAGATTGTTCTCAAAACGATTCAATCCAGTGAAAGTAGCAACCCATACCGTTCCTTGCTCATCTTTATATATGTCATAAATATAATTCTCCGACAAAGCATTCACCTTGTTGAACTTGGATACATGCATGGCTGTATTATCCTGATAATTATATACATACAAACCATTTGTATATGTACTAATCATCACTTCCTTATCGGTGAACGGAATTATATTCGAGATATCCAATTTCAATGACTTGTTGCGTGTCAATGCGTTAAGATCGATTCTCTTAATATTTCTATTTCTCGCATCCAACACACAGACTCCATTAGATGTTCCAACGAATATCATTTCATCGGAAATCTTACACATACATTTCAAATCATTGTCTGGCAAGGCATTTTCATAATTTCCAATGTAATTATAATGTCGTAGTGACTGATTATCATCCTGATAAACGACCAAGCCATTAGATGTAGCAACGAACCATGAATCATCACAATCAACATATTCTATGCTACGCACTTCATAGTCTGGAAAATAATTATTGATTTTTGGAATTTCAAACTTCTTTGTCTTAAGATCATATACCGAAGTGCCGCCTTTGGTACATACTATAACCTTTCCATTGATAGGCTTTGTTATATAAAAGATATGATTGTCAGGAATTGCCAGAGAATCCGTTTCCGCAAAGAAGTTCGTTGTCTTCTTGTTTCTTATGTCATAGATACAGAGACCTTTTTCTGTTCCAACAAAAAGGGTGTCGCCTACAGAACATATATCTGTTATAGTAGCGTTTATAATACCATCTGTCTGATTATATTCCTCGAAGCTATAGCTATCATACGAGTTCAATCCTCGTCTGGTTCCGAACCACATCATGCCGTTTTTATCCTGATCTATAGCCGTAACGACATTCGTACTAAGATAACTCTTCGTTGCAGAATTCGTTGAAATATCTTTATTAAGAACATAAGATGACAAACTATTATTCTGTCCCGATGATTCATTAACAAAAATCAGAACCATAAAAATCCAGATAATATGTTTGACATTATTAATCATATATTGCACGCTAATCTTATCATTTTTCTACGACAATCACGAATAAAAAATCCATACAACAACAATAAAATCAGTACGATAATAGTTTATCCATGTTGATAAAGTTATACTTTTCTTTTTTTCTGAAAAATTAAACAAATATATTGTATTTTTGTTTTCGAATTATGAAAAAAATTTTTGTCATACTAGCATTTTTTCTAGGCGTTTTATCATGTGATGATACGCCTCACAATCCTAATATTCCTGATGTTTATATCAATTTCACAATTGAACCTAATACCACTTTCTATCAGGAATTAAACACAGTAAGCGGCTGGATGTACGTAACACAAAAATGGCCAAGCCGAGGCATCATCATCTTTCGCTACTCACAAGACGAGTTCAAGGCTTATGAACGTCAGTCGCCTAACGAACCTGACTATTGCGGAGAAACATCTAGACTGATAGTCGAGTTTCCTTTCGTCGTCGACACTTGTTTAAACGTGAAATACAGCATATTAGACGGTTCTATCTTCACCCCTGGTTATATGGGATATCCACTTATCGAATATAGAACACAATATGATGGGTTCAATTTGAGAGTGTTTAATTAGGATTTGAGGGTATGAGGGATAAGGGTATAAGGGTATGAGGAATAAGGGTATAAGGGATACAAAAAAAATCCTCAGTTCCTCAGTTCCTCAGTTCCTCAGTTTCTCATACCCTCAATTCCTCAATTCCATAAAAAAAGCGGTCTTCCGACCGCTTTTTTATTAGTATCTGTAAATATCTGACTTGTATGGACCGTCGACTGAAACGCCGATGTAGTCAGCTTGTTCTTGTGTGAGTCTTGTTAACTTAACACCGATTTTTTCAAGGTGTAATCTTGCGACTTCTTCATCGAGATATTTTGGCAAGCAGTAGACATCAACTGGGTAGTTGCCTCTGTTCTTCCATAAATCTAACTGAGCTAATGTTTGGTTTGTGAATGAGTTACTCATCACGAAGCTTGCGTGACCTGTTGCGCAGCCGAGGTTAACCAAACGACCTTCAGCGAGGATGAAGATTGAGTTGCCGTTAGGCAAGATATATTTGTCGACTTGTGGTTTGATATTGACTTTCTTAACGCCTTCGAGTCTTTCCAAAGCAGCGACTTGGATTTCATTGTCGAAGTGACCGATGTTACATACGATAGCTTGGTCTTTCATCTGGAGCATTGACTCGAGAGTAACGACGTCGCGGTTACCTGTACATGTAACGTAGACATTACCTTCTGCCAAAGCTTCTTCAATTGTTGTGACTTCAAAGCCTTCCATTGCAGCCTGGAGAGCGCAGATAGGGTCGATTTCTGT
>JAFYUH010000196.1 GCA_017549605.1 Bacteroidales bacterium | reverse complement strand
CTGCTTTCTGCATACCTTAAGAACGGCAACAAGGTCAGAGCAATTATTTCTGCAGATTATGGTAAATTTGTGACTGGCACCATCGATTGTTCAAAGCCAATCAACACTCTCGTCATCAAGGAAGGTGACGAACAGCCTCAATTGGCTACAGTAGCTACACCGGACCTCGTATATGTAATCAACGGCGAAAGAATGCCGGAGGGATTCGACCTTAACACTATCGATCCGAAGACAATCGCTTCAATGGAAGTCCTCAAGACTGAAAAGGCATTGCAGGAATATGGAACTGACGAGGGTGTGATTGTCATTACAACCGATCCGACAAAGGCAAATGAGGAAAAGCCTGCTCCTGACATCTACATTAACGGCAAGAAGGCAACAAGTGAAGAGATCGCAGCTCTTCCTGCAAATCCTAAAGGAACCATCTCCGCAGACGGAACAGTTTGGATTACAACTGAAGACGAAACAGTTGAAAAACCAAATCCGGACGAGGTTGTGTACGTTGTTACCGACAAAGCTGCCGAACTGATACAGAACAGAGAACCTCGATTTCAAGGCGGCGGAATGCCGGAATTCCAGAAATGGGTACACGACCACATCAAATATCCGGAAGGTGTGACAAGCGAAGGCCGTGTAGATGTATCATTCACGATTTCAAAGGACGGAAGTGTTACTGATGTCAAGATCCTTCGCGGGGCTGACGCAAAACTGAATGAGGAAGCAATCAGAGTAATCGAATCCTCCAGCAACGGATGGGTTCCCGCCATCAAGGACGGCAAAAAGATTTCGATCACGATGATGCTACCAGTAATCTTTAAGAAATAGCATTATATAAGCAGCACGGTTCATCAGGAATCGTGCTGCTATTTTTAAATCCTTTCTCAATATCTTTTCGCAGCATTATATTTGATAACCTATTTTGATAAATATTTTGAAGTTCCGGAAAAAATAGAACTTTGAGAAAAATTAAGAACTTATGTTAGACGTAGTTAAAGTTGCTTCTTATATTTCTCGTCGTTACTAACAGACATTTGGGGTTCGTATTGATGAGATGAAGCTTCATAAGCTCTTGTATTTTGTTCAACGAGAAACCCTTATTCAAACAGACCAGCCATTGTTTCTTCAATGACTTTAACAGGGATGACAACGACGTATAATAATATGATATATATATATATTTCCGGTCAGAGGCATAAGTATTCTGATCGGAAATCTTATTTTGAGAACTAACAGATCCTAGTCTCCAAATCATTGTTTGTTTAATCAAGCGGAGAGAGTTATGTAAGAGAAGAGGAAATCGGCCTTCTAAAATTTTGAGATTAATATGCTAATATTCTTTTACTCAAATATAATTTAACTATATTTTGTCGGTTTCTATTGCATATACAAATAATAGTATTACCTTTGTATTATACAAGTTGTTTAATACATAAAGAACACTACTCAATATGGCAAAAGAAAATATAACAGATGAGCTTCTCAATGCCTGGGAAGAGACCTATAAGAAGGGACAGCTGACATTCTGGATATTCCTTGCATTGAAGGAAAGCAACAAATGTGTGGAAGATATCAAGGAGTTCGTGGAGAGAATGTCGGAGGGTACTATG
>JAFYUH010000195.1 GCA_017549605.1 Bacteroidales bacterium | reverse complement strand
TTTCACATGAACTCCGTTGTCCGTCAGATGTGGGAACAGAATACTGACGTAGTAATGGTAGATACCGGTAATTCCTATGAAGGTCTTTGCGAATATGTGGGAGGAAAATACATCAGCTATACGGAAGAACATCCTATTACCATGAATCCTTTCCGCATAAAGCGAGAGGAATACAACGTTGAGAAGATAGGATTCCTTAAGAACCTTATCATGCTTATCTGGAAAGGTAGTGATGGGACAATCACAAAGACCGAAGACAAACTTATTGAGCAGACCATTACAGAATATTACGAAAGCTATTTCAATGGTAAGATCAAAACGCTCAGTTTTAATACGTTCTATGAATTCAGTGTAGAAACCATACCAAGAATATGTCGTGATAATAACTTGACTGGTATTGACATTGCATCATTTGATTTCCTTATGAAGGGATTTTATAAAGGCGGCAACTATGAAATGACTTTGAATGAAGATATTGACACGACGTTATTTGATGAAACATTCATTGTATTTGAAATCGATTCCATCAAGGATAATCCACTCCTATTCCCGATTGTAACGCTAATCATCATGGACTTATTTATCCAGAAGATGCGTATCAAGAAGAACCGTAAGGTACTTGTCATTGAAGAGGCATGGAAAGCAATCGCCTCTCCCATGATGGCAGAATATATCAAGTATCTCTACAAGACTGCCCGTAAATTCTGGGCAAGCGTGGGTGTTGTAACACAGGAGATCCAGGACATCATCGGTTCTCCTATTGTCAAGGAGGCTATTATCAATAACTCTGACGTGGTGATGTTACTTGACCAAAGTAAATTCAAAGAACGTTTTGACGATATCCAGTCAATTCTAGGATTAACAGATGTAGATTGTAAGAAGATCTTTACCATCAATCGTCTTGATAATAAAGAAGGACGAAGTTATTTCCGTGAAGTATTTATTCGTAGAGGACAGGTCGGTGCTGTATATGGTGTTGAAGAACCACATGAATGTTATATGACCTACACTACTGAACGTGCAGAGAAAGAAGCTTTGAAACTTTATAAATCAGAACTAAAATGCAATCATCAACAAGCTATAGAAGCTTATTGCCGTGATTGGGACAGAAGTGGAATAACTAAATCATTGCCATTCGCACAAATGGTAAATGGTAAGGGAGCAGTACTTAATTTAACTGAGTAAAATACTTTATTATGGCAAAAATTGATCTCAATAAAAAAATCGTTGAATTTGATTTCGGGAAACAGTATGATGTTCGAATTCAGCATGCTTGTCGTCATAGTAATATCATAACAATTAGAGACTTATGTCTTTGTAATGCAAAATCTTTCAATTTCTACAAACAGTTTGGAAAATCAAGTTTACGTCATGTTATTGAGTTACTAGAACGTTATGATTTACACTTAGACATGACTGACGAAGAACTTGACGAATATGCCGGAATCAATACAACATCTAAAAAAACGACTATGATTGAAGCAAGAATCATAGTTGATGACGCAAAATGGGAACAACGGAGGTATGAAATAGCAAAAGAAATTTTTCTACACAATGTATTAAACGATTCTGTAGATGAAATGGATTTTGATGAAATGACAGAAATGTCTTTATCGATTGCTAATGTGTTCATTAATACCTGTAAAAGTGTAAAATAACATTATAACGTTTCTTTAAAAATATTCGTTGCTGACAATGAAACGATACTTGTTCATAATAGTCATGCTGTCAACAGTTTCTTTCAAATCTATGTATGCACAATATTACAGTGTAAACATAGATACAAAGACTGTTGCAGCAATGGTAGGTGCATATGCAACAGAAACTGCCGCTGAAGCACTTTACAATGAACAAGTCAAAACCATACTAAAGCATTATACGGCTGCAGAAGTTGCTGCAGCCGGCATATTTACATCCAAATATTTGGATAGAAAAGCCCTTACAGACTTAGGGATTTGGGCAAATTCCACTGAAAATTACTATTACAGACGAATATATAACCTTGTTTCAGCCAAGATTATGCCTAAAATCTGGACTGTAGCAGGAATGATGTTAAAGAGTCCTCAGACAGCTTTGTATTGGGGTACTTATTTAATGAAAGTTTGCGACGACACAAAAACTCTCTGTATGCAGTTTGAATCTATTGTAACCAATAGCACACTTTCATTTAGAGACATTGCTTTCTTACAGATAAACCAAGAGGTGGCTGAAATCCTCAAACTTTCAGAACTGGGTGGTGTAGATTTCAAATCCTTGCTTGATAATTTCACACAGATTGGTAACAATTTTACTAAAGAAAACCTAAAAGCTGACATCAACAACCTCTATCAGATGGGGGTAAATCTTGCATCTGCAGGGTATAACAATTTAAGTAACCAAATTTTGCAATCCAGTAATTTCAATGATCTTTTTAATGGAAAGATTGGCACGGCCATTACTATTGTAGACAACTATGCAGAGTTATTTCACTCTTTTGACCAAGGAGTAGGCCCTGCCTTGATTAGTCTTATCGGAGGAGAACATGGTATAGCCAATCTATTTGAATTAAGCAATTATAACTTGACATCATGGGTTGATGATTATTCACGTGAAAGTATGGGACAATACTATACTCAAAGATGGTACATCTATAGACAGGATGCAGGAAGTGAAGTCATCTGTTCCTACATTCCTCCAACAGACAAGGATGCCATTCTTAATGGTAGTCACTGGTATCGTATCAATACTACTGACAATAGTTTCTATCCAAATTCCTCACAAAGAGAAGCAATCCTCGCCAATAGTGAAAATCATGCAGGCTTTTCACGTGCTAAAGTCAATCAGCTAAATGCATCGAATGACGGATATACCTATACATTCAGTTCATATATGTCGGCCTATCTTATAAGTTCCAGTAATGGAAAACTGAAAAAGAAGGCTTATGCATATGAGATTACCGTAACAAGAAGCTGGAATAACACAGAGATTGTATATGAAGATTATTTCGATTCATATACAATGGACTTAAATACTTTCAAAGCGCAATTAAATGCCCGTCTCTCTGAATTAAATGAGAATGAAGAAGGTTATACATACTATATTGGAAGTGACTCAAAACGATATTATCAGATGACGGATGCCCAGAAAATAAAGGGCACAGAAACCGTAACAATCAGTGTTACTTGCAATGATGGTGCAACACTTGCAGAGGGTTCAACACAATATAAATGCGATGATTGCGGAAAGTCCCTCTCCTCTCATACCAAATCATGCTCCATGAAGACCAGTGTCACTTCACAGAACGTTGACACATCAGAATTGGATGCAATGTTGTCAGACCTACAATCAAAGATAAATGCGTTACAAAGTCAAATTCAATCTCTAGAAAATACCAATCGCCAGCTTCTGAAAGATATTAGCAATGCAAGCATTGAAGATGCTGTTATACTTAGACAACAATATAATGAGAATTTGGATATTATATCCAATCTACAGGCTGAACTCAATGAATATGAATCTCAGAAGAAAGAAATGCAAGCAGCTATTGAAGATGCAGAAGACGGTGAAAATATCCAAACCGATGACTATTACCGTATTCCTGCCATTATGCAGGAACTGAAGTCTTCGTTTGATTTAACATGGGAAGACGAAGGTTCATGGAGTGGTTATACCTTTATCCGACATGCAACCCTTCCGAACATTAGGGGAATCGTCACTTTCGAAGCATCGATCTCTATTGCCAGAAAACCGAAATACTTTCTCGGCATCAAAATACACCGTGCAATCGTACAGATTTCATGGAAACTTAGTGCAGAGTATTCTGATACTCAAGTAGTGGATGTGATAACCCTTGATCCTTCAATGAGTGACCAGGAAAAAGCAGACGTGGTAAACAAGAGAGTATCTGAGATTGCGCATCAATTTCCATCATGCAATATCACAACAGAATATGCAAAGACAGAACCTGTCCAGGAAGATAATACGGATGACAAGTACCATCTACTTTGGTCTAGCGATAGACTTGAAATAGCCAGAGTGATAGATTCACGTCTTACAAAGATATACTCAGACCTTGTTTCTTTAGAAAAGATGATGCACTACAAACTCCGTATTATTGATGTCCTTAAAGACATCGCACCATATATCAACGATGATGAAGGTAGAAAACTCTCAATCATTGAAGAGTGTCAACAAAGATGGATGAATAGTGCTGCAGGAAAAGGTTCATCGGAAGAACAGAATGATTAATCCAACTTGATTCCGCCAAAAGAATGAAACGTTTATCATACATATTTTTAGTCTTAATGTGTTTTGTGACCAGTACAGCCAAAGCACAATGGAGCTTTGATATCCCTACTATTGAGGCATACATAAGTGACCATAAGAATCAACGTAGCCTTTTATTGGCAAGAGCAACATTAGAGCACAGCAATGCTCTTCTGCATGAGTACAGTGAAACTGCAAATATCAATTATAAAGAGATCAATATCAACCTTGACAAATACACCAGAGCATTTGATGTTATAGATCTTCTTTATCAAACACTACGCACTTCACTCAATACATACGACACCTATTCAACAATACATGACAGAGTAATAGACTATAAGAATTTGTTGCAGGACTTTCACGAAAAATGTCTCAGCAGAGGCAATATAGTCAGCACAGATACCTTGATTATCAGCATCAATTACCACATGCTTGAAAATGTTGCAGATGAATGTGAGAACATATATAGATCATTCAATGATTTGGTTCTATATGCCACGGGGGCAGCTGCTTGTTCCACTTCTAACCTTATGTTGGTTATCACAAGTATAAACCAATCACTTGACAACATCCAAAAACAGATCAACACATCCTATATCAGTACATGGAAATATGTACAGGTCAGGATTGGTTACTGGAAAGCACAAGTATATAGAGCAAAGAGCATAAATGAGATTATTCAAGGTGCCTACGGACGCTGGAGGGCATCAAGTAAACTAGATTATTAAAGATGAAACAATGAGAGTAATAATTCTTTTGACAGCTGTAATACTGTGCATGAATACTGCAAATGCACAGTATGCGACCTATAATCATGATGCAACAAAAATGAATCAGATTACGGTCATGGAGATTGGTACAGGTTCATTAAAACCTGAAGTTTATTATACGCTATTGCACAATAACTACTACAAGTCAGCTGCCGTTAAAAACAAGCTTGGCTTTCGAACCCAAGCAAGTACTTCAGCCTATATGCAGGTAAACATGGCTGAGAAGATTGACTCTTCATTGACAAGCAGAGCCAAAATAGAGGCATTGAATGTAGCTGACAGACAAATAGACATTGCATGGCATACAGAAGGGAGCAAGATTGAAAAGATAATGCAAGATTTCAGTAATAATATCAATCGTATTGTTCCTGCTGGCGGTACATCTTCCGACAGAACACGTTGGACCGAGTATTATAAAATATACCAAACAGCAATCAAAGCTACCCAACAAGCCTATATGCCCAACTCACAGCGTAAAAAAGAATATCTACGAATCTATGAAGATGTTGTCAAGCAGAACGAGTTACTGGTAAGTTATCTGGTATCAATCAACAGTCAAGCTGATGTCGCACAGGCATTGAATGCTAGCTACACTAAAGTAAACAGGAATGGCGATATAGCTAAACAAGCAAGTCGTCGTTGGAAAGGCAGTTCAACATCAAATCAAATTATTGAATAGTATATGTCAAGCATTTTATCAGACTTAGGCATCAATATCCTCGAAGAAGAGATTGATGATGTCATCTTTCAGACCAATGAATTTCTTTGTGATGCTACATTTACGGGGTCGCAAGGTGCTTTCTGGTGGATACTTCAAATGTGTATGGCACTTGCTGCACTTTTCTCAATTATAGTAGCAGCTGGAATGGCTTACAAAATGATGGTAAAACATGAGCCATTGGATGTAATGAAGCTCTTCAGACCATTATTTGTCAGTGTCATTCTATGTTGGTGGTATCCTCCTGCTGATACAGGTATAACCAATAGCAGTAACTCATGGTGTGTTCTAGATTTTCTCTCCTATATACCAAACTGCATCGGTTCCTATACGCATGACCTATATCAGGCGGAAGCATCACATATTACTGACAAGTTTGAAGAACTTCAGGAACTCATTTATGTCCGTGATACAATGTATCAAGACTTGCAAGCCATGGCAGATGTCGCACATTCGGGTACGTCTGACCCCAAACTATTGGAAGCAACCATGGAGCAGACCGGAGTTGATGAAGTAACTAATATGGAAAAAGATGCCTCCAAACTTTGGTTTACGTCACTTACGGCAGGTGCAGTTGTTGGATTGGATAAGATTATCATGCTTATTGCCCTTATCGTCTTCCGCATTGGCTGGTGGGGAACGATATACTGTCAGCAGATTTTATTGGGTATGCTTACCATCTTCGGTCCTATCCAATGGGCATTCTCGCTGTTGCCGAAATGGGAAGGAGCATGGGCAAAATGGCTAATCAGGTATTTGACTGTTCATTTCTATGGTGCTATGCTATACTTCGTAGGTTTCTATGTTCTATTGCTGTTTGATATTGTGCTTTGTATACAGGTCGAAAACTTGACTGCTATTACACAAAGTGAGTCAACGATGGCTGCATTCCTACAAAATGCATTCTTCTCGGCAGGTTATCTTATGGCAGCAAGTATCGTATCACTGAAATGCTTGAATTTAGTTCCAGACCTTGCAGCTTGGATGATACCTGAAGGTGATACCGCATTCTCTACCAGAAATTTCGGTGAAGGTGTTGCACAACAAGCCAAGTCTACTGCCACAGGTATGCTTAGAGGAAACATCATGTAAAGGAATAATTTAATTAGAATAATATGGTTATCAAAAATTTAGAAAACAAGATCAAACTGGTTGGTATAATCTGTAGCCTATTTCTTTTAGGTTGCATCATTATCAGTATTGCCAGTATTTGGACAGCAAGAGGCATGGTAACGGATGCTCAGCAGAAAATCTATGTACTTGATGGCAATGTCCCAATCCTAGTAGAGAGAAGTACTATGCAAGAAACCTTGGATGTGGAAGCTAAGAGTCATATCGAAATGTTTCATCATTATTTCTTCACGTTAGCTCCAGACGATAAATACATCAAGTATACTATGGAAAAAGCCATGTATCTAGTTGATGAAACTGGACTCGCTCAATACAATACATTGAAAGAAAAAGGCTTCTATTCCAATATCATGGGAACAAGTGCCGTCTTCAGCATTTATTGCGATAGCATAAAGGTAGATATGCAAAATATGGATTTTACTTATTATGGCCGTCAACGTATAGAACGTCGTAGTAGTATACTGATGCGCGAGCTTGTAACAGCCGGAAAACTTAAGCGAGTCCCAAGAACGGACAACAATCCCCATGGATTATTGATTGTCAATTGGAGAACGCTATTGAACAAAGACATTGAACAGAAAAATAAGATAAACTTCTAGCATTATGGGAAATTTCAAGAAAATGATTCTAGGCGAAGAAATGCCTGATAAAGATGATCCTAAATACAAGGAAAAGTATGAAAAAGATGTAGAAGCAGGTCGCAAGTTTGCTCAAATAACCAAGATTGACAAAGGTGTCGGTTATATCCAGCGTTTCGCATTAAGACATCGCAACCTGTTCCTTGTCATCGTATTTGGTTTTGTCATCAGCTGTCTTGCTTTTAACATCTACAATATGGTAAAGGCTTATAACGCACAACAGGAACATAAGACAGCAACGGAACGTCAAGAAGAGATGCTCAGAGAAATAAAGGAAAAGTCATACGAAATTAAGCCTTAGTCTATGGAACAATTAAAAAAGATAAATTTCAAACAACCCAAGTACATACTGCCAGCCATATTGTACTTTCCACTGCTGTTCACTGGCTATTTCGTCATTGATATGTTTCATACTGAAAAGGCCGAGATAGCGGATCCTACCATGCAATCAACAGAATATCTTAATCCAAATCTTCCCCAAGCAAAGGTTAAGGATGGTCTTGATGGTAAATATGAAAGTATGCTAAAGTCTTATGGTAAGATTGACGACTTCAGTGCAATTGAAAATATTGATAGCGAAGAAGATAGCCAATTAGAAAAATATGAATCCAAATATACAGATGGGGATTTAGAAAGTATGGATTCTACTGCCATAGCAGCCCAATTGAAAGCAGAAGAAATGAAAAGACAGCTCGAACTCAGTGCTGAACGTGGGAATAGCATGCAAGATAATGATATGCCACTCGCTCTAAGCGAAAAAGAAAGACTTATTCAAGAATTGCAGCGTGAAAAAGAGATGCGTCAAGGTTTGGAGCAAGCATTGGCTCAGGCAAGGGAAACTGGACTTAATGCAACAGAAAAAGCGTCTCAAACTGGCGACGTAACCGTCAACGGAACCATTTCTTATAACGAGAAAGCAGTCAATCAACCAACTGATAATGCAGAAACTCAAGAGGTTGTCAAAAGAAGCAGACAAACTTCAGATTTTTTCAACTCATTGTCTGAAAATGAACCACAGTCAAATCTTATAAAGGCAATTATTGACGAAGACATCAAGGCTGTGGATGGTAGCAGAGTACGATTGCGACTTCTGGATGACATTGAAATAGGCTCTATTGTAATGCCTAAAGGCAGTTATATATATGCTATTATGAGCGGCTTTGGTAGCCAGAGAGTGAAAGGCTCTGTAAAGAGTCTACTATACAATGATGAACTCATTAAAGTTAGTCTCAGTATCTACGACACAGACGGACTCGAAGGTCTTTATGTACCAAGCAGTAGTTTCAGAGAAACCTCAAAAGAAGTAGCCAGCAGTGCAATGAGTGGTAACATAAGTATGAATCAGGGAAGCTATGAGAACAGTCTTGCCCAATGGGGAATGCAAGCTATTCAGAATGCATACCAGAGAACAACCAATGCAATCAGTAAATCCATAAAGAAAAACAGTGCTAAACTTAAATATGGCACATTTGTATACCTCGTGAACGGAAAAGAAAAGAAAAACGAATAATAAGATTAATATGCATAGCAAGTATTTTCTGGCACTAACCATGTGCATTTTGTCTGTCTTAAGCCTGAAGGCACAGCAGACCTACAACGAAATGGAATTGCTCACAGTCAATGAGCATGTAACTACAGTTATAACTGCCACAGAACCTATTCGATTTGTTGATATCAGTACGGATATGGTTGCTGGAGACCAACCCATCAACAATACGATTCGTCTTAAACCCAAAGAAGGTGCAGAGAAACATGAAGATGGCGATGTTCTGGCCATTGTGACCATCATTACAGAGCGATATAGAGCGCAGTATGCCCTTATTTATACAACCAGACTAGAAGAAGCAGTATCAGACAAAACCATTCATCATTGTGAAACCACGCCTTATAATAATCCTGCCGTCTCGATGTCAACAGAAGAAATGACACACTTTGCACGACGGATCTGGGGTTCACCGTCAAAATTCCGAAATGTTGGAACCAGAATGCATAGGATGAAAATAAGGCTTAATAATATTTATTCTGTAGGAGATTATTTCTTCATTGATTTCAGCATCAATAATCGTAGTAATATCAAGTTTGACATAGATGAGCTTCGGTTTAAGCTAACAGACAAAAAACAATCAAAAGCGACCAATTGCCAGACTATCGAACTGTTCCCAGCCTTTGTTCTTGAAAACAAATCATCTTTCAAAAGAGGCTATCGTAATGTTGTAGTCTTGAAAAAGATGACATTCCCGAACGACAAGGTGCTTACCATAGAGATGACAGAGAAGCAGATTAGCGGTAGAAATATCAGTTTATCAATTGATTATGAAGATATACTTTCTGCCGATTCATTTGATGATTCATTATTAAAGGAGGACTAAACTATGAGAAAAGCATGTGTTTTGCTGATATCTGTACTGTGTTTTGTTACGGCACAAGCACAAAACAATTCGAGCAGATTAGGTTTAGGAGCTGGTGTACTTTGGGAAAAAGGCCTTGATGCAACCGTGTCTTGGGAATATGAGACGCGATACCATCATGCTTGGGAGGTCTTTGCCAATGGTTATCTGAAATGGGATGATTGTACAACATGCGGACATGTTTGTTCAGATTCCTTTTGGAAGCACTATAATACCTGGGGCATTGGTGTCGCATACAAACCCTGTATCATTCAATCACGAAACAGATATGGTTCATTGAGAATAGGTGCTTCTGCAGGAAGTAATACTGAAAACTTTCTTGCCGGTTTACATTTTGGCTATGAACAAAACTATGTCCTACGCTACGGTTGGCAACTATACTGGCAAGCAAAAGTAGATGTAATGATACCGAATAGAGAAGATGTATTTCGGACTGGTATCGCCATTGGCTTAAAGATACCCACATGTAAACACTAAAAAACGAGAATAATATGATTAAGAATATATTTCACTATATGACCCTCTCGCTGATGTTGTGTATGACATTGGCAAGTTGTGAAGAGCATGAAATGGCTCAAGACTTTTCAACAAAAATCGGTCATATTCTATGCACTGACGGAAAGGTTGTTACTTTAGAAAGATGTCTTGATGAAGGCAAGACACCAATAGCTGTAGTCTTTCATTTGAATCATGAAAGCACTGAGGAAAAAGGTTATGCCGTATATCTTAGAGACATTAACCATGTTGCTTTTGCTGACAGCTTAGGCGTTAAACAGAATACATCGTCAAATGTTACTGCTTTTGATGGTAACGAGAACACCCATGCCATATACAGTACAGCTGCGATGGGGTCACCATTAGCTAAATCTGTATTTGCGATTTGGGAATATGGTCAGAGTGCTTATGTCCCTTCAGTCGCTCAGATGCAACTGCTATACAATGCCAAATCAGCCGTCAATCCTTATCTAGAATCAATTGGAGGAACACCTATTTCTGATGATCCAGACAGATGTTGGTATTGGACAAGTACAGAAGTAAAAGGTCAAGAAGCCGCAAAGGCATGGCTATATAGTTTAGGAAGCGGTACGCGTCAGGAAACTCCAAAAGATGAAAGTCATAAAGTCAGACCAATAGTAACCATCTACTGATTACCATATGGAAGAGAGCAAAGACCTTATCACAGCCTATAAAATATTCAGAACCATAATCTATGCATCAATAATCATAGAGTTTTTTATGTATGCCATAGATCCACAGGTTGTTGACTTCTGTGGTGGCATCATCTGTGATATCCACAGTCGAATGAAAAGGTGGTTCATCTATAATGACGGAAATCTTATATGGAGTAAGATAGCAACCCTTCTTGTCATCTGTATTACTTGTATAGGTACACGAAACAAGAAACAATTGGAGTTTGATGCCCGTAGACAGGTACTGTATCCATTGGTAGCAGGATTATTAATTATTGTATTCTCTATCTATCTGTTCAATCATAATATGGATATGCGTATCTATACTTTAAGTCTGAATAGATGGCTATATATGCTTACATCAATCTTGGGTACAATATTAGTCCATATTGCACTTGATAACATATCGAAATTCTTGAAAGAGGGTTTAATGAAAGACCGTTTCAACTTTGAGAATGAATCTTTTACTCAATGTGAAGAAAAGATAGAGAACAAGTACAGCGTCAATATACCTATGCGATACTACTATAAAGGAAAATTCCGCAAAGGCTGGGTAAATATCGTCAACCCTTTTCGAGGAACATGGGTTGTCGGTACTCCAGGCTCGGGTAAGACGTTCTCCATCATAGAACCATATATTCGTCAACATAGTGCTAAAGGATTTGCTATGGTGGTGTACGATTACAAGTTTCCGACCCTTGCAAAAAAACTATACTATCATTACAAGTTGAATGAAAAAAGAGGTTTAGCCCCAAAAGGATGTAAATTCAATGTTATTAATTTCGTTGATGTGGAATACTCTAAGCGAGTAAACCCTATTCAACTGAAATATATCAATAACCTTGCAGCTGCGAGCGAGACTGCCGAGACATTATTGGACTCACTCCAAAAAGGTAAAAAAGAAGGTGGTGGCAGTGACCAGTTCTTCCAAACTTCTGCAGTCAACTTCCTTGCTGCATGTATCTTCTTCTTTTGTAATTGGAACAAAAAACCATATAAGGACGGAAAGATGATTGAAGCAGAGTACGTTGAAGACAAACAGACTGGTCAGAAACGTCTTACAGGTCGAGCCAAAAACAAAGAAGGCTTATATGTAGAGCCTGATTATTGGCTTGGACAGTATTCAGACATGCCACATATTCTTTCTTTTCTCAATCAGGATTATACAACCATATTCGATGTATTGCAGACAGACCCCGAAGTCCTCCCCTTGCTTGGCCCATTTCAAACAGCCCTGAAAAATAAGGCTATGGAACAGTTGGAAGGTATGATTGGTACGCTACGTGTATATACCAGCCGTCTTGCAACAAAGGAATCCTATTGGATATTCCATAAAGATGGCGATGACTTTGATCTTAAGGTAAGTGACCCCAAAAATCCAAGTTATCTACTTATAGCGAATGACCCTGAAATGGAAAGTATTATTGGAGCACTAAACGCACTGATACTAAATCGTCTTGTGACACGAGTTAATACAGGGCAAGGTAAAAATGTACCAGTAAGTATCATTGTGGATGAGTTGCCTACTCTATATTTCCATAAAATAGACCGACTAATTGGTACAGCAAGAAGTAATAAGGTAGCTGTAACATTGGGATTTCAAGAATTACCACAGTTGGAAAGCGATTATGGTAAGGTCGGAATGCAGAAAGTCATCACAACCGTCGGTAATGTTGTAAGCGGTTCGGCAAGAGCCAAGGAAACTCTTGAATGGTTGTCAAATGACATATTCGGTAAGATTGTCCAGTTAAAGAAAGGAGTAACCATTGACCGAGACAAAACCTCGATCAATCTGAATGAGAATATGGATAATCTTGTACCAGCCAGCAAAATCTCTGATATGCCTACAGGTTGGATTTGCGGACAGACAGCAAGGGATTTTGTTAAGACAAAAACAGGTCATAGAGATAGTATGAATATCCAGGAGAGTGCCGAGTTCCAGACTTCTAAATTCTATTGCAAGACAGACTTCAATATGAAAGAAATTGAAGAGGAAGAGAAACACTATATAGACTTACCCAAGTTTTACTCCTTCTCATCTAAAGAAGCCAAAGAACATATTCTTTATGAAAATTTTGTCAATGTTAATCGAGAGGTAGATGCCATGTGTAAAGCAATTACGCAATTCGCTAAAAAGTAACGCACAGTACCAAAACAGAGTACCATTTCAATTTTATTGATAATAAATATTAAAAGTACATTTTCATTAGTAGAAGAAAATAGATAAAAACCTAGTTAATAGATAAATTTACATGTATTTCTAAACAAAAACATTAAGGACAAATGAACAAAAGGACATTTAAGGAAGAAGAATTTCCTTACTACACACTAGAACAGTTCGGTCTGTCACAAGAGATGATAGAGGATTTGCCAATGAACGTATTGGAAGACCTTAAGGACGGAAGACGTTCACCTGTATTGCCTATACGGGTATCTGATGATGAAGGCAACATCATCTATAGCAGAACACGGTTCAAATTCTATCGCAAAGAGGATGGAACAATTGATGTCTTGTTCTATCCCCAATTGCTTCGCTGTAATTTGGAACAATACTCTGAAGAAGAACAAAAATCCATGCTTGAGGGTAAAACCATTGTGAGTGTATCCCCAACAGGTAGCACAGGAAAGTTCTTTGTTCAAATTGATACTGAAACTAATCAGGTCATGTATATTCCAACTCCTGTTATCGGACGAAATTTACGTTCACTTATGGAACATTTTCATCTGACATCAGCAGAGATTCAAATTATCCAAAACGGCGAACCAGTTACATTCCTTGAAGATGAAGAGATGGTTACTGTAGGAATAGATCTTAATGAGAAAACAGGAATACGTTTAGTAACAGGCGACATGAAAAGATGGGAGCAACAACGTAACAATCAGTTCAATCAATACAATTTCGGTCTTTTCGGTTGTTGGGTAAAGGATGAAAATGGGTTACTTGACTATATCCACGAAGACGATTATACTGATGAAATTTGGGAAGAACAAAAAAAGGTCATCGCTAAAAACAGTGCGATTAAACGCTAAATGAATTACGTATGAAACAAGATAAATTTTACAGCGAAGATGAATTGATTCAGATGTATCAATCCAATGAAATCAATCTGGTCACATTTATTGATTTGCATTCCCAGGAATGGCAAAACGAATATCTGGAGTTTTGTAGCAATAGAAATTTAGACATCAATGAAAACAGTGCTGAAGCATTCTTAGATTGGAAAGCTGAACTGCTAGATCAAGCAATGGAGAATGGTAACGCTTAATACAGTATAAAATGTCAATACGTTCAAATACCTTAGGTCATTATGGTGATGTTGCACCTGAACTGCAGGCAATCCTTCGAAAGAACGGTATGCAAGCACATATTATCATGCAGGGTAATGACCATCTTCTTGCTGTACAAGGACATGATTCACCTTTGCTGACTTATAAAATTAGCGTACAGCAACTTAAATCATTGACTGACGGAGGTACGAATTCATCTAACAAACAGGCATACAACACCTTTACTGATATAGTTGCAAATGACTTTAATATGCCAAAAGATTTTGTCCATGCACGAAATGCAAATGGCCGTGTTGTCATGGGCTTACACGGTTATCGTATAGGTGTTGGTGAATATGGAAGACCTATGGGAGCTGGAAGAGCGCACATACACCATCCTTTGGACATGTGGCATCATCATGGTATATTGGGATGGACACCTCGTCAACAAGAAGGTTTCCATATGCGAAGAGTTGGCGGTGCGCTTTTTATGCAAGGTGCTCCCATGGTGCCCGACCGTCCTGATGGAAGAAGAAAACCAGGAGAACTGCTTAGTGGTGGTTATGGTTTTTATTACAAAGAGCAAAATAACCGCCAACAGATTATCCAGAAGGATGATATATTGAAGGAATTAAGCAATATCACTCCTGAGATTCAATCCAGACCTCGTCCAAAAGAAGATGCAAAACCGTACAAAGACCAAATAACGTCAAATGTCTATTTCAGTAATGACAAATGGCAGGAAGTACTCACAAGCCATGGTATTGTTGTAGATGCAGACAAGAAGACACTTACCATTCAGTCGGCGGCTATAAACAAAGATTTTGTTTATGATCTAACCGATGAAGAAATCAAAAAGTTAACTAGTAATTCCATCAATGAAGTACCTGTTCAATCTCGCATTGATCTGATTAACGAGGTTATAAAAAATGATTATAGCACAAAAATCAGTATGGATATGCTTAACACCAAAGAGTTAATCCATCTTGATTTGAATCCTGAAGTTATTCATGAACTACGTAAGTTGGATAGTAACATAAGCAATGAACAGGAATTGAATGAAGTTTCCATTGATAAAGACCTGCAGGTGACAGTTCCCTATCACCAAGAACAGCTTGATGCCAAGCAAGGTATTGCACGTGTTCATGGTGAATCACTTTATGAAATGAAAGACCAGGCATGGTACAGAGAAGGGAAACATGGAAGAGAAGTCACTGTTGGTGAAATCAAGGTTGAGCCTGTTAGAGACAAAGTTGGAGAATTAGAGAAAGACAACAAGGGAGATATTAAGTATCGTATGACGGCTGTCATTAACGGTGAAGCCATATCTCATGAGATTACGCAGAAACAATATGACAAATTCATGGCCGTAGATGATTATCATCGCATGAAACTCTTCTCCAAGGTGTTTCATGAAGTTGATATGAAAAACGTGCCACAAGAAAACAAAGGGTTCCATTTCGGTGCAGGACTCCTTGCTGCATTAACCATAGCTGGTGAGTTGGTAAGAGGCCCACATCATCCTGCCCCAAATATCTATATGGAACGTCATGGAAGTGGTCATGTATATATGAAACCAGGTGTAGACTCACCAAAGGATATAGCATGTAGGGCATTTGAAGCAGGTGTAAATGCAGCTGAACATGGTGTTGGATTAGGTAGATAAATTTTAAAGCATAAGAATATGAAAAAGAAAGTAATTACACAAGAACAGATAGAAAAGTTTGAATCAAATACAGGAGTCAAAGTTATCGATGTTGAGAAAATGTTTATCGAGTATGAAGGCAAACAATGGCGACCAATCAAGAATCAAGCAGAATTTTTCTGTGTTGTTTTCGACAATGAGCCAATATTGAATATTGGAGAATGCTCATTTGTTGCAGTCAATTATCATTCATAAAATACACTTTATGGCAGATTTATCTTACGAAGATTATAAGCAACGAATAAGCATCCAACAACTTTTGATAGATGCTGGTTATGTACAGAATAAAAGAGATGGATTACGTTATCCATCATTTGTCATGCTTGACAGAGATGGACGTAGGATAAGAGGCAATAAATTCATTGTCACTCAGAACGGTAATTGTTGCTTTCAACCTCCTGCACAAAAATCTTATAATATCATTTCATTCATCAAGGAACATCCTGATTTATTTATTGATTATTCTCCGGGGATGAATCTAGACCATTTGGTCAACAAAGTGTGTAGCCGTTTGCTCAATGCACCTTGTGAAGAGAAAGTGAAAGACATCAAGTCAGAAGATCAATCATTGAAACCTTTTAATATCAATGATTACAGCATCAGGTCATTTGATGGAAGAGATCGAGATAGTCAAAAAATGTTCTATCCATATTTCAAGCATCGTGGCATTGATTTAACGACACAATTTGCATTTCGTCATCATATCCTGCTTGCATCAAAAAAATCCACTTCTCAGTCTGGTACATATTACAGAAACCTCAGTTTCCCTCTTGTAATTCCAGGAAAAGAAGGTGTTACAGTCGGTTTTGAGGAAAGAGGCAGGATGCGTAAAGATGGTGAAAGTGCCTATAAAGGAAAAGCAGCCGGAAGCAATGGCAGTGAAGGATTGTGGATTGCATCGCCTAATGACACTAAATTAGATGAAGCTAAACACGTTTATCTGTTTGAGAGTGCTTATGATGCTATGGCTTACTTTCAACTCAGACACCGAGAAGTCAAGGATCTTAGAGATGGTGTTTTCGTATCTACAGGCGGAACACCTACATTAAAGCAGATGGATGGTGTAATCAGTCATGCTCCTAAAGCAACCTTCCATTTATGTTTTGATAATGATGTTGCCGGTAAACAGTTTGTTGCAAACTTTGAAGGATTAGTCAAGACTCTTAAACCGGACAGTGAAGTTGCTAAAAAGTTTCTGGACACTCCTGGAAATATAGAAATCGATGATGATAAAGCTGAAGCGTTTTCGAAACTACCTGAAGCTGTAAAAAAACAATATTTCTCAGCATTTCGTCTTTCCGAAGAATATGCAACTGCTTATCTCAACCCAGAAGATAAACAAACCTTAGGTGATGAGAGAGATAAGGCATATACGACATTTTACAAAATGGTGAATGACTGTATAGTAAAAGTCACTAGAGAAATACCTATTGATGGTTATAAAGATTGGAACGAGCAACTTCTTAATGAAAGCAAGTCCCTAAAAAAGCCCGTTGGTAGTGATATTGACGGTGACGGTTCAATTGAGATAGAGGAATCAAATGAAGAAAAACGCCATTATCGCAGATAAATATGAGATATCAAACAATATATATAAAGCCAGACTGGAGACAATTTATAATTGACCAATTACCCTCCATCTTGTTTGCTGTAGTTATGTTCATTGTTGGAGGTATGGATATACCATTCTCGTCAATCTTCTTTTGTATTGCGCTTGCCATTACATTTCATGCTTATTACAATTACATCTACCTACGGGGTATGGAATATACCATTACAGAGCAACAGCTAATTTACGAGCACGGGGTATTTACAAGGAATCGTGATTTTGTTGAATTATACCGAGTTGTGGATTATGATGAGCGTAGTACTTTCATGCAACAATTGATGGGTTTAAAGACCGTCAGCATATACTCTGGTGATAAAAGTACACCCAAATTAGATATAATCGGTATGAAAGAGAAGTCCGATTTAGTGGATATACTAAGGGAAAGAGTTTCATATAACCGTTCAAGAATGAATATACATGAGTTTGCGAACTACAATTAAAGATAAAAGGCCATTGAGTCAAGCTCAAAAATGGGTGATTGTTTTTGGGCTGATACTATTAGCCTCACTTATTGCGTCAACAAGAGTGAACGCACAGGTTGTTTCTGCCAACCCTCTCGAATGGGCAGCATTGGCAGAAGGTAACGAATTGATAAATGGACAGATAAAAGATCAAATTGAAGGTCAAAAGAAAACAGCGTTACTACAGAATACCATAGCAGCAGAATTTACTCAAATACATAAATGGGAGAAAAAGTACAACTCCTACTTAAAGAGTATTGATGGATATGCTTCATCATTAAAGGCTGCTACACATCTTTATGACGATGGTGTCAGGCTATTTATCAATTTATGTAATCTAAAGAAAGCCATAGCCGAGAATCCACAAGGTATTGCAGCTACGCTTTCCATGAATAATCTATATGTGGAAACTGCAACGGAATTGATAACTGTATATACAACACTTCGTGATGCCATAGCCAAAGGTGGAAACGGAAATATGCTCACTGGAGCAGAACGTTCTACCACACTTTGGGCAATTAATGACCGACTAGCCGCTTTCAATCATAAACTGTCACAGTTGACATTATCGTTACGCTATTATACCATGATTGATGTCTGGAATAACGCCACGGAAGGATTAATAGACCGATCACATGGTGATATAGCAGACCAAGCTCATAGTAGATGGATAAGAGCAGCCAGAATAGGAACCAATAACTAATTAGTGATGAAAAAACATAGACTATATCTCATTATACTTTTGTTCACACTGTTGAGTGGAAAAATCACTGCACAATCTATGGATCCTACTTTGGCAGCGATGGTTCTTCTCTATACTGAAAAAGCTGAAAAAACTCTTGAAGCACAAAAAAATGCAATGCTTCTTGAAACAACTGGACATATCTGGATTGAAGAGGAAGTGGATAACACATATAAACTTCACAAGGAGTTCAATGAATATCTAGATAGTTTTAGAGGTATTATTGTCTATGCTGCTCAGATTTATGGTTTCTATCATGAGATACAGAAGCTTACAGAAAATTTACAAGGTTTGTCTACACAGATAACCAACAGTCCAAGTAATGCTGTAGCAGTTGCTTTATCAACAAACCGCAACAAAATGTATAGAGAAATTATCCTGCAAAGCGTAGAAATTGTCAATGATGTACGTACCCTCTGCCTTTCAGATATAAAAATGACCGAGAAGGAACGCATAGAAGCCGTCTTCGGGATAAGACCTAAGCTAAAAGTCATGAATCAGAAGCTCATACGTCTCACCAGAGCTGTCAAATACACCTCTATGAATGATGTATGGAATGAGATAACAGACCGCCAACCAGCAAAAGCAGACATAAATAATATCAGTAAGTCAGCATTCCAACGCTGGAAAAGTATAGGAAAAAATGTTAGACCATAAAAAAACAAAATTATGAGTTGGGCATCATTATTAAAATTAGGAACAAAAGCAGCCAAATGGATAGGCAAAGGTGCTGCAGCTACTGTTGAAACAACAGGTAAAGCAGTATTGCATCCACAACAGACCATTAAAGGAGCTGGGCAAGCTCTTAAAACAGCAACCGTTGGAGGTGCATTAGGATATGTCGGTTGGCAAAAGCTTACTACGGATGAGAGTGTTGTTGGGATTGTCAGTGATGCTCTAATAGGTAAGGAAAATACTGAAGCTATCAGCAATACGGTTCAGCAAACGACAGAAGGACTTCGTGACCTTAAAGATTCTGTAAGCAATATGAGTGATACCATTTCATCCACTATGGGTAATGTAGACTCCAAAATGAATGGCATAACCGAATTTATAGGTGGAGTCACATCCGGTAATACAAGTAACATGCTTGGAAATTTTACGGATAATCTACTCCAGGGTAAAGTCTCAGGATTGGGAATTATGGGATTGGTTTTGTCATCTTTCCTATTATTCGGTCGTTTTGGTTGGATGGGAAAGATAGCCGGTGCTGTACTTGCAATGATGATGATTGGTAATAATTCTCAAAAAAGCAATGATATGAATCAATATCAAGCAAATGTAAGAACCCAAACAAAAGAGCAAACAATGTCTACAGCTGCAGAAACAGAACAGATACATCGTTCAAGAAGATAACATTATAAGATATGAAATATACACAAGAAATGATTTTAAAGTCACCCTCTGGTTATTGCATGCCTTTTGAGGAGCGTGACAAAGAAGTTGAGATGACACTTGGTTATGGCAATCAAAAGCACCTTGACACAGGTGTCGAGTTTTTCCATCATGGGGTCGATTTCAAAGCACCTCGGTACTTGCTGTCAGCTATAGCAAGCGGAACCGTTTCGGGAATAGGCACAGATGCTATTCATGGTACATATCAAATAATAAGATATGGCAATTATGAAGTGACATACGGTCATCTCAGCAATATACTAACCAATTACGGAACATCTGTAAAAGCTGGGGATATTGTTAGTGTCAGTGGCGATATTCTCCATATGGAAGTGCGTTACAATGGTGAAGAGTTAAACCCATTGGAATTTTTGACCATGATATATGGTAACATACGTTCCATGCAACAACAAAAGAAACCATTCGACCCATCTGATTTTATAACTATTGATGCGGATTTCCACACTAAGTTTGATGCAGATAAAACAGAAATAGAGGAGTTGCTGCTACGCTTCTTCCCTGTATATATGACTGATTTAAATAGCGGCCAATATTTATTACCATCCAGGACAGAGCAGTCTCTAAGGAATGTACTTACAATGGCTTCCATTAAAAACTATTTCTTTGAGACTATGCCCTCAATGGAGAATCCAATGGGTTTAGGAAGAAAAAGCATACCATTAGCTGAAAAAGTACAGAATCTACTCATAGCTGATTTTCTCAACTACCTTGCGTTGTGTCATAATACCTACTTGTCGACATGGAATGAACAATTAAAAAAAAAGTCTATGAACAAGCAATAGCAGATAGTGGAGTGATAGACCCCCTCTCCGATTTGGACATCAGCTTACAAAGTTTTGATATACCTCGGGAAGTAAGTGTATATCCAGATCAAGCAGGAATTAGATGGTGGACAAAGGCATGGTTCAACAATCGTAAAGATGGTGAAGCTAGTGTAGAAATAACACGCCAACTAGCCATTCTATTTATACATGACGAAATTGAAAAGGATGAATGGCTTGAGGAATATTTCCCCAAACAGATGGAGATTTACCACAACGCTATTCAACAGACAAGGGAGCAACTTCTCAATCAACAACTTAATCTATGATTTCCGTGGCAGATAAAGAGATTTTCAATAACAAGGTCATACCTATCATGAATAAGGTGCGTGACTATCTACAGAGCAAGCAAGCAGAAGAGATGAAAGAACATTTATTCTCGCCTGCCTCGATTCTCGCTGGTGGTATTGGCCCTGACGGAGGAACGACTGCACATTCAGCTCAAATCGAAATGCTAAGACGTACAGGTAAATGGAACTCCAAAACCGTAGAAGATTATGTGCAAATGGTTAAATTGGAATTAGAGAAAGAAAAAGTCACAGTCACGCCAACACTTGAAAATATGATGATTGACAAAATGGTCTCAGACCAGATGCCAAAGTCGTCTATAGAGTACATCATACGTTCAGCCGCAGGAAACAGCATCTTTAGTTTATCTAATGAGTTGAATAAATCACCTTTACAAAAAGAAATTGAAGAGAAAGGCGAAGTGCTATATAATCCCAGTCAATGGGAAAAAGGACTTGGCTGGGGATTAGGCGCAACAACAGATTTTGTAGCGTTAGGTGGAACAAGCGTTGTAAACGGCCTCAAGTTTATAGGTGCAGACTTAACAATAAATGCACTTGCATCAATTGCAAAAGATGATAAACCTAAGAATAATTCAGCAAAGCCAAAGATTGATAACTACAACATGACTGATGATATTCCAATGGTTATACTCCCAGAATATAGAGAGGAGTATATCGCAAGTAAAAAGAAAGAGAAGACAACCGATTCTGAAAGTTCAAAACAGTATAAGGCTTCTACAACTGAAATTACCAATGAAAAGGAAACTTTGATGCCAACTGATAATCATACACAGGAAAGTCAGATTACAATAGAAAAAGTTGAATCTCCAAAAAATGAATTACCTAAAGAGTCTAAGAGCAATGGGTGGCAGAATCTATTATCAGAATTTGGCCTAAACGGATTAAGTGACATAGGCCATAATGCAGGATATATCTTGGCAATGCTTCCGGATATTCTTGTCGGCATTTTCACGGGTAAAACAAAAAGTCTCGGACTTAGGGAGAACCTTATGCCGATAGCAAGTATTGTAGCAGGTATGTTTGTCAGAAATCCATTATTAAAGATGACACTCATTGGTTTTGGAGGAGCCAACCTGTTAAACAAAGCCGGTCATGAAGAATTGGATAAACGTCAACGTGGATCTGAAAATATCTATCGACAATATGCTGATGAGAAGCTTAATCCACGCATTGAAAAACCGATATTAAACGGAAATACAATGATTGCAACGATAGACAAAATTCCTGTCAGCATCACTCTTCCTGAACGTGTTGCAGATGCGTATAATAAAGGAGCACTACCACTAAATACATTAGCTAATGCTATTCTTGAACGTACAGACCAGATGCAACATGTAGGAAATGCACAAGAACGTTTTGAAGCCGAATCACGTGAAACTAATCGTTCACTCACGCAACGATAATAATTAAAATCAAATGATATGTCTGAAAAAAGCCAACAAGAGAAACATGCAGTTCAACGCCAGACAGAACTGCTTATCAATGCACTTGAAAATGCCAAATCTAATGGAGGAATCCTTCTCAATGCCAAAGGAAAGACCATGCCTCAAATTTTTCCTAAAGGGGCAATGCTTTCAGCATTTAATTCCCTTACATTATCACTCCATAGCGATGCAAACGGATATCACACCAACCTATACACACTGTTTTCTGAAAGTAAAAAACGTGGTGAAGGTGTTCAATCAGGAGAAAAAGGAGTTCCCTTTTTTTGGTACTCATGGAATGAATACCAAAAGAAAGCGGACGAACATGAAAAGATTTCAAGAGAAGAATATTGCAAGTTATCCAATGAAGAGCAGAATTCATACAAACCAATCCGTGAACGTGAAGTGCGTACATTATTCAATATTGAGCAGACCACGATGCCGTCTGTCAATAAGGAAGACTTTGACAAAATAGTTAAGAATAATGGGACTGAAACTGAACGAGGATTTACAGAAAAAGGAGATAAGCAACGTCGAATAGCAGTGAATGCCTTTCTCTTGAATATAAAGGATAATCTAGTGCCGATCAGAAAAGATGGTAGTGGAATTTCTAAATATGATTCAAATAAAGATATCGTATTTATCCCAGCACAAAAACATTTCAACAGTTACTCGGAGTATGTTCAAGAGGCACTGCGTCTAATTGTCTCTGCAACCGGCCATCCACAACGTCTTGCACGTCAAGGTATGCAGATGGAAGGTGGTTCTATGCCATCGATAGAGCACCAACAACGGGAACGTCTGATTGTGGAACTAGTTTCCGCTATCAAGATGAACCAGTTTGGGATGCCTGCTAAACTCACAGAAGAAAGTATCAATATGGTAGACGATTGGAAAAAAATGATATCAGAAAATCCCAATTTCATGGAGTCACTTGAGGCAGACATGAACAATACGATGTCTATGCTGAGCAGAGCAGATTCAGGAGAAAAGATTCCTCTTATACCTGTTTTGGAACCTGCTGACTCGCAAACTGATACTATCAACGCTAAGGTTGTGATGATTAGAGATGACAAAAATCAGTGGGCACTATATATCAAACCTGAATCTGAAAATGGCTTTTCTATTTATCCAGAAAAAAGTGATGTAAACAGATTCTTTCATACTGCAAAACAAGGCAATGATATGTTAATGGAAAGACTGCGTCAAGAATTGGCACAGAAGTATTATAGTCAGGCAACTTCAAATCCAGGAATGCGGGTTGATCTATTCCGAACAGCTCCTGAAGATGTTGACCTTACAAAAATACAAAAGGTAAACATTTTCAAAACCAAGTCAGACGAAAGTAAAATACTTTGCTCACCAACCATTGATGGATTAGAAAAAATACAACCAAGAGAAATTTCTTCTTCACAATGGCAACGGCTTTGGGTAGCTCCAGACAAAAGTGAATATAAGCGTCATCTTGCCGGAACACTATTTGCGGATATTCTAAGAGAAAAACAGATAGTCGAAAAAGAAGTAGAAGAGACAAAGGATAAAGAGACTAAGGATTTATCAGCAATACTCCGTCAGATGAAAGATCTTAAATCTAAACATCCTGACGCTGTTCTTCTCTTCAGAGTCGGTGATTTCTATCAAACCTACGCCGAAGATGCACAGAAAGCTTCGAACATATTAGGTATAACACTAACAAGAACCAGCAAAGTAAAAGATGAGAGCGACAAACCTCTGGAAATGGCAGGATTCCCATATCATAGCTTGGATACTTATCTCCCACGTTTAATCCGCGCTGGTGTAAGAGTGGCAATCTGTGATCAATTGAATATCCCAAAACAACAAACAGCAAAAGATAGTAGAACACCAATAAATCAAGAAGAACAACGTGAATCCAGCCATGGTTACCATCGTTAAACGCAATATGACAGCTCTATTTTTGCTGTTATTACTGTCTAGTCAGACCCACGCTATTAATGACATCAAACCGTTAAAATTTCATAACACTTCAATATCAAGAACAATGAGCAAATCAAGTGAATATGTGGAACAATATGCAGAAGCGGCCATGGAGCAGATGCGTCGATATGGTATCCCTGCATCAGTTACTCTGGCACAAGGTATTTTAGAAAGCGGAAGTGGACAGAGTGAGTTGTCTAGAAAAGGGAACAACCATTTTGGCATCAAAGCCACTTCTTCATGGTTGGAAAATGGTGGCAGTTATCTTGTGTATGCCGACGACAAACCAAACGAGAAATTTTGTAAATACGCCTCTGTTGCGGATAGTTATGAACATCACTCTCTATTTCTTAAATCAAATAAGAGATATTCTGAACTGTTCAAACTATCACCCGATGATTATATCGGCTGGACCAAAGGGCTACAAAATGCCGGATATGCAACAGATAGTAGATACGCAGCTAGTCTACAAGCGGTCATACGCTCACATGGACTTGACAAATATGACCAATTAGTTATCGAGCAGGGATATACAGCACCCTTGTCAAATCAAAAGGACATTCAACAATCAACAATCAATAACCATTCAACAACGAGTACATCCCTTACAAATGAAGCTGAAAAGAAATCACAAACAGAAGCGAAGGAGAAAAACTACTTCAATTCAATAGTGGCCGATACTGGTAACGAGGACTCTTGGAAAAGATTTTTCGACAGTTCGGATGGTAACACACAGTATTCTATGGATCCCATTGTTGATATAGCCAGTACCATGTTTGCAGGACTCATGGCACTAGCTATCCAAATAGACAATATGGAAGATGCACCTGTTGTTCAGCAAAGCCAGCAATCCATTAACAGCATGGCGAATAACGGGAACGAACTGGCCTCTAGAAATTTTGAGGAAGGGATGAACTCGATAAATAATAACTCAGTAAAAAGAACAAGATCATGATAAAATGTAATGTGACTATCGTTGGAACAATCTCACGTGATGTAGAATCAAGAACTGACAAAGAAGGTCGTTCCTACTTTACATTTGGCATCCAAAACGTTATCAAGGCTAAATCTGGTATCAATAAGACCATTGATATTAGTGTATCAAAAGATGGCCAAACGGATTTGCCTCCAAATACTGGCATAGGCAAAAAAGTAAAAATCGAAGGTATACTAACCTTTAGGAAACGAGACGAATCAATCTATTATAACCTCTCTGCCAAGAATATCGAATTCGATACGCAAGATGATGACTCTATTAGCGGTTCAATCACTTTCAGAGGCACTACAGGTAGCAAAGATATTCCTGAAAAAGAGAGTAAGAAAGGGAACTATCGAATATTTGACGCTTACAGTTCAGAGAAAATCAATGAAAACGACTACAAATATATTTGGGTGCATTTTGTAGACTTTTCGCCGGAACGAGTTTCTTTTCTTCAACCTAAGGTAGGAATTGATGTAGAGGGTGAACTTGAATTCACTGTTTATAACGGAAAAGAAAATATCTGTTGTCAGGTAAGATCAATCACTCAATGGAACAAGCAATCTACTAATGAGTAAATGTTATGGCAAAGAAAACCAACAATGCCGAGGGACTTTCGGCAACAGATAAAGCTCTTGAAAAGTTTACAGAACTCATGATTGAGAAAATCGAGCATCTTCAGGGAGATTGGAAAAAGCCTTGGTTTACTCCAGGTATCTCTCGTCCACCCCATAACCTTTCTGGAAGAAATTACAATGGTGGGAATGCTCTAATGCTAATGATGCAAGCAGAAAAGATGGGATATGAAATTCCTGTATGGGGGACTTTTGACCGGATAATCGGGTTAAATTTTTCTAAAACCAAGGATGGCAAAACACCTCTTACGGATAGCGAAGGAAATAAACTTCCTGCCGTTACCATCAATAAAGGAGAAAAGTCCTTCCCTGTGTTTTTGACTACTTACACGGTTATCAACCCTGAGACAAAAGAAAAGATTCCCTATGATGACTATCGTAATCTTACCAAGGAAGAACAAGCAAACTATAAAGTCTATCCCAAACAGCAAACATTCAATGTGTTTAATGTAGCAGCTCAGACTAATCTTAAAGAAGTTCGACCTGATTTATATGAAAAGTTAAAGGGAGAAATTGGTAGTCAACAGCTACGTAATGAGGGTGACATGAGTAGCCATCCAGCAATAGACAAGATGATTGATGATAATCTATATTATTGTCCAATAAAACAAATAAAGGGTGACAATGCATATTACTCCATTTCAAAAGATGAAATAGTTATGCCGACACGAGAGCAGTTTGTAGATGGTGAGGCATTTGCAACAAATACTCTTCATGAGTGTGCTCATGCAACTGGCGCTGCATCTAGACTTGATAGATTAAAGACAGGTGCAACCTTTGGGTCTCAAGATTATGCAAAGGAAGAACTGACGGCAGAATTATCTGCTGCAGTCATCGCCAGTCAGTTCGGGTTGACAAAACACGTAAAAAACGACAGTGCTGCCTATTTAAAGTCATGGCTAGGTTCGCTTCATGAAAGCCCGGATTTTCTGAAAACCGTGCTTAATGAAGTTAAAAGGTGCACAAGTATGGTAACACAAAGAATCACGGCTATTCAAGCAGAAATGGAGAAAGGAGAAAAAGCAGATTATTCTCAGTTCAGGAGTAGAACAGCCAAAACCGAACAATTAGATCAGGATGATTCTCTAGAATCACAGCAAGAAGCAGCCAAACAGATTGAAGAAGAGTATCGACCTTCTAGACACAGATAACACAAATTGGCAAGTGATATAATGCCCATTGTAACGAGACTTACAATGGGCATATATTTTAGTTAATCTTATAGAGTTCTACTTTACAATGTCTGTTTGCAGAGATTGGAGTTAACACAGAGATGCCACCTTCGGCAGCCTGAGTTATTTGTTCATCAGGTACACCTTTTTTCTTTAACAGGCTAACGACATAATTTGCACGCGCTTTTGAAAGGGCAAAATTGCCATCATGAGTACCAGTAGCTGAATCTGCCGCACCAGTCACTTTAACGCCAAGATGCCACTGTTTCGCCAAATCTGCTATGGCATTTAGGTTTATTTGTTGTGCTTCATCAGTAAGGTCAGCTGTGGCAATCTTAAAGAAAAGATAAAGCGGCACACCTATAGCAACTTCACCTTTATCCATTTTGTAACAATACTCAAAAGATAAGCTGCTTGTATTTGCTGTCATGTTATATTCCGTACCATTGTTTTTATGGGAGGAATTTCCATGTACATCACTAGATGATGTGTTCATCATTGTTGAATCTGAATCCGCAACTTTGCCACTGAATGAAACATCGATAGTTGAACTACGTTCAGATTGTCCGTCCCAAGACTTGTTGGCTAAACGTGCCCTGAGCGAATTTAAACCACTATAATTATTTACCGGATGATTATGGCATCCGCAATCGCATATATATCTGTACAAAGTTTCGGTCAAGCAGTTTGCCTGTCGTACAGAATCCTGTGCCTTTGCATCAAAGGCTGCAATAACTAGACATATTGTCATTATAAAAAAATGTCTCATATCTTTCTGAATGATTTGATTAAGTTTTAATATTATCTTCTCATACGTCTGGCAGATGGTTTCATCATCATACGTGATTTTGCCAAGCATCTACGAAGCCAGTTGCGTTCATCCTCTTCTGGATCCTTACCCCAATTGTTGTCACAACAGGTTCCTCCACCGCCACAGTTTTCTGCGTAGTTGGTAGCTTGGTCTATCATACCCATGGCAAGCAATGAGGCACAAGCAATAATATGAACACCTCTCTTAGACATTTCATTAATGAATGAACCATCAAAACGTTCCAACTCTTCAGGTGTCATATGAGGCTTAGCTGTTGTGAAATCCCTGAGAACTGACCATAAGGCCTCCGCTCCTATCTTGTTCATCACTATATGAGATACATTTACATTGGCATCTTTTATCTGTGTTTCGAGGTCTTCGTGCCGAGCTTGTGCCTGTTCCAACTGTTCTAGAAGCTCAACCAGTTTTTGATCCGCCTCAGATAGTTTTGAGCGTTTATCCTCCAATTTGAGCAATATGGAGTCCAGCTTCTTTTGAAGAGTTTCCTCCTTTTGTGCCAATTGTTGCTGTTGTTCCACATCCACATCACCAGAAGAAAGTTTCAAATGGATTCTATCAATTTCTACTTCAACTGCATCACGGCTTGACTCAAGGTTGGATATCATGGTCTGCAATCCTTTGATTCGGGTCTCTGCCAAACGTATCTGTCCATTAAGCTTAGATAGTGTGGCATATTTTTCGTCAACTTCTCTTTCTAGCGTACTGCATTGATTAGACAGTTCCCGTCGATATTCTTCAGTACTTCTATGCTTCCGATGGGTAACAGTGATACTATCGCCTCGATTCAATCCCCATTTTTTATTAACCTCCGCAAAAGCATCATGTAAGTCCAATGTACGTTGTCTGTATTCATACTTGTCGGCACCACAAAACACCTTTTTGTATGATAGTTTGCCATCCTTTATTGGAAGAACCTCGGCATGTACATGTGGTGTTTGCTCATCGCAATGTACAACAAAGGATATTACATTATCCTCACCGAATTTGCCACTCAATAGATTGTACATGTCTTTCGCCCATAACTCTATTTCAGGCATACGCTTAAGATGTGCGTTGACACCATTGTGTTCAACATCCTCTATATTTTCGTTGGCATCGGCAAAATCAAAACGTACATCCTGTTCACCAAAAGCAAGTTTGTGGAGCATGTCGTGAGAGCCACTAATGATGAAGTCAGCAGTAGTCCTAAATCTAGGTTCTGCCAATCCATCATTCGGATCTTTCAATCCCAGTTCCTTTAAACGTTCCATCAGGAGTTTAGGGATGCTCATCATTTTATTGATGGGTTGTACTATACCGCCTTTTACAATTTCAAAATTCAGATGCTGTCTGGAGCGGTCTATACGCCCGTTATCGTTTGCAGACAGCCAACCTTTCTCAGTCCAGTTTCGCAAATGCTCATTGCTTTGAGCAACTGTGAATCCTTTCTTGGGTTCTATGTGTAATACCTGTTTTTGCTCTGACATAGTCTTTATTCATTATGCCCAGCTTGCTGTTTATTGGCATCTCTCCTTTTGCTTTTAAGCTAAAAGGGAATTGAGTTACCCACTTCCCTTCATTTGTGGCAAACGGGCAAGCCCGCGTAAAAAAACGAATGGAAATGACATGCTCAGCATTACATAAAATACGGGCTGAAACAAGAGGTAACCTATGTGCGATTATTGAAGTCATAAAACAGCAAACTAAGATTGGTTATATACTAGATGACGGAAGGGATAGAAAGATTGTTAAATGCAATTGTGAAACCTTCACGGCTTTTCTCTATTGTCAGGACTCCTAGTTTTTTCAAGTCCTCCAGAAATGCCGTCACCGTATGTCTGTGCCATTTCCAATCCAACGACAATTGTGTAATTGTCACTAAAAAGGAAGACGTAGCTTTGCCAGCAGTTTCTATATGAGCGAGAGCTTGTTTCTCCATCAAATAGCGGAAAGCCTCGAACTTGGGGAATCTATCATCCTGTCGCTGATGAAGTATGTCTGCCAACTCCTTCGTTAGCGAATGTTCATAGTACGGACAAGTTATTTCAGTGGTTTTATTTTTCTTTTTACTCATGTTGTCTGTTTTTTATATTAAGTAAATCATGCCATAAATTGATTGGCAATTATGGGTCTGAGATTGCCAATCAATATCGGCAATCAATTAATAGTAATTATTGATTATATCGGAATCCGTGCCAATGAAGTCTGGATATTGTTCAGGGGCATTTGCCATACGGACTACCTTTCGTGATGGATAAAACTGTGCCGCCATCATAGTAAATCCCAATGATACACAAAACGAATATAACTCGGGTATAATCATACAGAACATCAGAATGGCTAATGTAAATCCCAATAGAACAAGATCATCATGAAGCTAACTTAGTGTGGCAGCAGTAAATGAATAGCGTAACAGAACCATACTATACAGCAAACTTGGAATCAACCATAAAGACGCTCCATCCGTTTTAAAAAAAGAATAATTGAACAGTAAAGTTATTATAGCCAACAGCGTTATGTAGCCTTTCCGAACAGCAGGACTAAATACCATACTACGATAGAACTTAATCATGAATCTGTATCTCTTCTTATACAATAAATACGGAACTGCTATCAGCAGTAGTGGAAAGAAAAGCTGGATGAATTTCATCAAAATAATCATGTACTATTAAAATTTAATTTATCAAAAGCGTTATCGTATCGTGCCAAATAGGTATGGCAAAGAATTGTCTAAGATGCTTAAACGAACAACATCATAAGTTGCTAACTGAATTATCCTTTTAACGTCAAATCTGTCGAGTTTCTGATGATTCAGTCTTGTCCTGAATGCCTGATCTTCTTTTGAAAGCATCTTGATAGACCTTTGAAGCTCATGAACTGGTATTTTCCATTCATGACCTTTATGATATATGTCAAAAGGACGATTAACATACAAAATCATACAAGGAACAATTCGATTGTAGCTTCTGCCAGCAATAGTATACATTATTGCCAGGTGAATTTGCTCCTCTTTTACTGTGACATGAATAGCATGTTCCTTTATTAATGCCACCAAGTGTTGGTACAGTTGTTCATTCATATATCACCTACATGAAGTCAGACAAGTATTGTGTTAGCTCCATCTTGCTAATGAAATAACCTAATTTTGAATGCTCTTCGACATCCACTTTCAATGATTCCAACATCACTTCAAGCGATTCAAACAAATAGACATAAACTGTTCCTACCAAACCATCTATTTCAGTCTGTGCATTGATTTTGTACATATGCTCAAACGAAGGACTTGAGTAAGCACAACAATGCTGACCACTATCAGTGTCACCACTTCTTTGCATATGATACAAAATATTAAGTTCCATTTGATCTTCCAAGTCGTCTAGAAGTGTCTCAATAGGTATAGGCTCTGCCAAAGAAAATGCCATCAACGCATAATCATCATAGTCATCTATGCTTTCCAAATGGTTAAGGTCAAACAACTGTGGCATCAACAAAGGAGCCAGTGTTCTGAATGTTTCAATAGAATGCTGTGTCATAAAGATGAAATATAAATTTTGAGGATTTGTTGTGTCAATTCATTACACTGAATAATAGTATTGGCATTACCAGATTCAAGCTGATGTCTAAGTACAGAGAATTCATTGGCAATTCTTTCCAATTCATTAATTTGGCTTTCTGTTAAGAGTGCCACTGAAAACCCGTCTATAGAGAGGAACGGTTGTATTATCATCCATTGATATGCTGCCAACTGTTCATGCTCTTTAATCTTTCCGCATTTAATATCATCTATACAAGTCCTAGCGTTTAATAGCAAACGATTATTGGCTCTGATTGCCATATATATTACTACTTCGTGTGGTTTCAATTTCTCGTATGAAACAGCTTCATAGATCTTCTTGCATATAGTCTCAGTGTTGCTAGTGATTTCACTAAGAGAAATAGAGCCATAATCAGAAAGATTTTTTAAGAAGCCTCGAAAATACATATCCTCAAGTATGATAAATCGAAAGAAGTCATGCATAGTTGAAATGTCTTTTTGCACCTCTTCGAAAAGAAAATCACGATAAGCAGAAATTGCATCCTCGCTAGTTGAAGGTTGAGTCATTTTCTTACAAGATTGTTCATAGAAAGTGTTTGCTTCATTCTTTATTTTCAATATACTCGTATCATTTCTATATGGATTCGTTTTATTCTTGATATAGAGTATATCCTTCAAACTGCGATCTTGAGAACATGCCAATCTTTGTATATTGGCCCTTATGGAGTCACTGGTTGATAAGAACTCAGCAGTAAGATGAAAGTGAGCATCAAAAGATGGATCTCGACTAATGCAACTAAATACGCTGTCGCTCAATTCTTGCCAGTTGCATATATAAGCTACCAATTCATTCGTGTCAGACTGATTAATTTCAGTCAATTTTTGAGCAAACCTTTGGTACTCTGAAATTGCCTTATCTGGAGAAGAAAAAGAGGTGTTGTTTTGCGTTGTACATGACACACAAATGGTACTTACTATTTTAATAATCAAAACAACTCTAAACACACTGTTTACATTTGCTTTCATGCTATCCAAAGCGCTCTTTTTAAAGTAAGAGAACCAGTTTAGTTTAAACCGGTTTAAATAACTAAAACACCTCATACATAGATACTTATATTGATTATTTAACACTGCAAAAGTAGTGATTTATTTCAATATAAAGCATCTCTTTTGGCACATTAATCTTTATTAAAAATAAGTACCTTTAGTACCATTATTTTACTTTTCATTCACAACTTTCACAATACCAAATCATTTAATAAATATCAAATAACTTCACACTTCATTGTCGGCTAAAAAAAATACCATAACTTTGTGGCAAAATACCAAAACAGTTATGGCAATATATGGTTATATCTTCAAATCAAATAGCTATTCGACGCTATCAGAAGATAAAGATTTGATGAAGTCTTTCCAATGTGAAGTTATTGTAGAGGAAGACGGAATACAAGAAAAACTACGTCCAGAATGGCGAAAAATGTTATGCAAGCTAGAAAAGGGTGACACAATCATTCTTACTAAGCTCAGCCATGCATTAAGGGGCATAAGGGAGTTAGGCGTATTCCTTGATTTATGCAGAAATTACAAGATTCGTCTTGTCTGCATACATGACCAGATTGACACACTTGGTGAATACTATCCGGATACTACAGTAGCTGATGTTCTGGAAACCATAAGCAGACTATCAAGTGAAGTTATATCTATGCGTAGATCAGAAGGACGCATTTTGAAACTTCGTAAAGGAACACGCCCCAAAACATTAAAAGCTGGTCTAAAACTTGATAGAGAGAAAACGGTAGTCAACATGTATAACTCCGGCCATTCAATAGAAGATATATGGAAAGTCAGCGGCTATAAGAGTAGAACCAGCGTCTTCCGTGTATTGAACCGTCATGGCGTCCAACTAAACAGAGGTAGACATCAGGGGCCAATTAAAAAGCGTAGCGATAAAAATTGAAGGCATGAATCTACATAAGACTCATAACAGCATCTCTTCATTTACGGCAAAATGCCGTTTACAACAAAGCAGGTTTAGAGAAAGTATTAATGAACCTATGGGCGTAGGTCCATGGAAAACATCGAAAAATCTACAAATAAGCATGATTAAAGACGGAGAAGTCACCGGTAAGAACTTTGTTGACAGGTACACCTTTGATTATGCAAAAATGCGTGTAAGGAAAAAGCTAAAGAATGAAACAATAGATGAATATCGTCTGTTCAACAATCTATTATCAAGCCAGCCGATGGCGTTCAATTTATTCTGTCCATTAAGACATATGCTGGAAGAACGAATGAACGATGCAGTCACACTCATATTTTCTACGATTTTTCCACAATTTGATATAGCTTATGTCACTGAGATAGAGCTTGAATATCTTCATGAAGACATAGAGAACTACCTCAATGACAAAACTGCAATGGATGCCATAGTTCGTTTCTTTGATTCACAAAATAATTCATGTTTTATTGCAATAGAAACAAAATACACTGATGTTCTGGGCTCTAATAGTGCACGCAACAAAGAATCCCAAAAGAAACTTATAAGACAACTCAAATATTTCAAACCCGAAGCAGAATTGGCTCTGATAAATGACGAGAAGGAAATCAGTCAAATATACAGGAATTTTCTTCTCTCTGAATGCTATAGGATAAAAGAGAATGCCTATGAATGTTATTCATTGGTTTTAAGCCCGGCAAATCATCCAACAACAGATGCAGAAGTACATTCGCTACAGGACGAACTTCTTCCTGAATACCAATACAAGATTGGTTCTATCACACTTGAACAATTTGTTGAAACAGTGATAGAACAATGTCCTAAAGCAAACGTTGAACCATTCCTGTGGTTCGGAAAACGTTATTTAGAGAATATTTAAAATTATTTGTCACGGCCATTCTCCGAGCTTCCCATGCCTCGAAGAATAGCCTTAACAATCGGTTTGAGCACTTTAAATAGCACTACAATCAGTATTAAAGTCAATAAATCATCCATAATCAACTCATTAAGGGTTAATATATATTTATCACATTCTTACCTATCCTGGCTGCATAGTTGACAGTCCAAAAAGTACCGCCTTTATTACGCCCATCGTAACACGCAATTAGTAATGAAGAATGTTCCACCATAAAACGGTCACGTTCAAGGTAACACTTAGCTGTATAGTCATTACTTAGAATCACTATAT
>JAFYUH010000194.1 GCA_017549605.1 Bacteroidales bacterium | reverse complement strand
GTCTCTACATCAACTCCTAACTCCTAATTCCTAACTGAAAAAGACGTGTCAACGTGTGTTTATTTTAAAGGTAACGTTGACGCGTCTCTACATCAACTCCTAATTCCTAACTCCTAACTGAAAAAGACGTGTCAACGTGTGTTTATTTTAAAGGTAACGTTGACGCGTCTCTACATCAACTCCTAATTCCTAACTCCTAATTCCTAACTCTTAAAAGGTTTATACTGCGAATTCTGGAATATCTGTTGTAAGTCGTTATTCTTCATAAGTTCCTGCAGACTCACATCATTATGTGTCATATATGAGCGTATTATCTGCAAGCCAATATATTCTCCCAGACGAGGCGCTGACTCTCTTGAGAACGCCTGTGTGAAAGGAGCGTCGCCGAAGAAATTGCGGAACGCCATCATGTCATTGGCATATAACATATTGTTTCCGACTATAGCAGCCCAGACATCAGCTTCGTATTGCTGAGCCCATTGTGTCTGTTGGGAAGAGTATCCGAACAATACTGAATCTGGCAATGCCGGATTCATAGCTTCGATGAAATACAACTGCTTTCCTACATTTATCATTTCGGACAAGACATCTTTCTTCGCAGCGCGTCTGGCATACATATTATCATAGAAAGCCTGCGCCAAGTCGCGAGTGATATAAGACGGTTGGCAACGTAAAGAACGGTAACGAGGCATACCTATATAATCATATATTCCGTCGTCATTGCCAAGATAATAATCCAGACTTATCAAAACAGCATCAGGCTGTATCATAATGGCAGGTATCTCATAATCGACGCCAGACACATAGAAATATGTCTCAGGAATCATAATGCCTGGATAATAATAATTCATTCGTTGATAGACGGATTTTATCTCTTTCCTTAACGCCTTGTCATCAGAGAATTTCTTTTCAACCAAGTCATTGAGTCTAATGCAGAAAGTATCGACAGCGAAAGCCTTGAGATAAGCGACAGCATCTGCATTGTCGAGGTCGCCGCCAAGGAAAACCATATAGTCGTCTTTGATAGACTTCAGACCCTCAGCGAAATCGGCAGTGTCTATGGAAAACAAGGCCTCATTATATTTTTTAACCACAATCTCCTGAGGCTCCAAGTTCTCATGATGAACCTGCAGCTTGTCCTTATATGTCTTCGTCTTAACACAAGACGACAATACAAAAGCTAATGCTATAAGAAGTACTTTTTTCATAACCCTGATTTAATTTTAGAAACTCAAAAATTCAGAAATTCAAAAACTCAGAATTTTTAAAATTTTGAGATTTTGAGGTTTTGAGTTTCTTATTTTTTGAATTTCAACTCTACTGTCTTGCAAAGATACAACGAAAAAATTGCCTTAATATTTGTTTCAGGCATTATTTTCTCCCTTGAATCAAAAAAAATGAAAAAAGCCGATTTTTTTAAGAAAAAGAGTTAATTTCTTTTAAGGAACTGAGGATTTGAGGGATTGAGGGATTGAGGGATTGAGGAACTGAGGGATTGAGGGATTGAGGGATTGAGGAACTGAGGGATTGAGGAACTGAGGGATTGAGGATTTGAGGATTTGATAGTACGATATTCCTTATACCCTCATACCCTCATACCCTTATACCCTTAATTCCTCATACCCTATTATAAACTACTCAAAATATATATCAACAGCTGAGTCGCGTTCGACGCCGAGCAGCGATGCGGCTTTGCCGTGGTTGAGTGCTATCTCCAAGAAGCCGTGAGTTCCAAACAAGGCAAGGATATCTGGTTCTGGGACTTCCTGATAACTTTTTCTTATGGTGTGGATTTTATAGATGCCGCTACATAATTTTATGGTGAACTTACGTCCTGCTCTCACCATATCAAACAAAGGCTTGCTGATATTGGTAACAAGATTTTCGTATGAGTCGATATAATTCACCAATCCATGTATAGAGTTGCCATCGTAAGTAGGTTTGAACTCAATTCTTTCCTTAAGCGTATATGGAGTACCTATTTCCGACATCTGCACATTATTATATAACATAACGGCGACTTTCACGAAACGGTCTCTCGTGCTGAAAGTAAAGAAGTCCGTATCTTGCATGACGTCGATGATGACAGCCTCATAAGGATCCTGATCTATGATAAGAGAGAAGATATAGTTGTCAGTGCCGATGAAATAATGGTCGTTCACCTTCACCACCACATGCGGATTATCGACAGACTCTTCAGTGTCGATAGCCAGAATATGAATCGTTCCTTTAGGGAAGCTTTTATAACAATTCTTAACTATGAAAGCCGCTGACCTCACATCAAAAGGCTCGATGTTATGAGATATATCTACAACATTAACGTCAGGCAACGCTGAAAAAATAGCGCCCTTAACTGCAGGGACATAATAATCTGATAATCCCCAGTCACTTGTTAATGTTATAATAGCCATTGTTATAAAAAAAGGATTAAAAAAAGATTTCGAAAATTGATTTGCAAAGATACGTTTTTAGAAAAAGTAAAAATATATTAACAAAAAAATTTTATTAACAATTTTTACAATTCTTATCGTGTTTCATATTATATTTGTACATATTTTCAAAACAATTATAGGTCATAATGTCAGAACAAATTGTTCAAATAGAAAACGTAAATCCAAGTGACTTGTACGGTGCTAATGATCAGCATCTTACGATGATAAAGTCATTATTCCCAAAGATAAAAATCATTGCTCGAGGTGATTTGATAAAGATTATAGGCAAAGACGAAGAGGTCGATTATTTCATCAATCGTTTCAATTTGCTGGTCCTTCATCTGGAGCGTTACGGAAACATCAGTTCCAAGGTCATTGAAGACATTATGTTATGTGCCGGAGAGTCTGATTTCATCAAGAATCTCCACGACAGCGACGTCTTGGTTTATGGTCGCAACGGATTACAGATCAAGGCCATCACTGCAAATCAAAAACTCATGGTGAAGGCATGTGAAGAAAAAGACATGATTTTCGCCATCGGTCCTGCTGGTACTGGCAAGACTTATACCGCTGTGGCATTAGCTGTCAGAGCATTGAAGAACAAGGAAGTACGTCGTATCATCCTTACACGTCCTGCCGTCGAAGCCGGCGAGAACCTCGGTTTCCTTCCTGGCGACTTAAAAGAAAAGCTCGATCCATATCTCCAGCCTCTCTATGACGGTTTGCGCGACATGTTGCCACAGGCCAAACTTCAGGCTTTCATGGAAGAAGGTGTCATAGAGATAGCGCCTCTCGCTTTCATGCGCGGCCGCACCCTCGACAACGCTTTCGTAATCCTCGACGAGGCACAGAACGCCACACCATCACAGCTGAAGATGTTCCTCACTCGTATGGGCCGCTCTGCCAAGTTCGTCATCACCGGCGACATAACACAAATCGACTTGCCAAAGAACCAGCCTTCTGGATTGCCACAGGCGATGGAAGTGCTGAAAGACGTCAAAGGCATCGAGTTCATCCACCTGAGCGAAAAAGACGTCGTACGACATAAACTCGTCACCGACATCATCAACGCTTACGCTAAATTCAATTCATAATGCATAATCATTAATCTAAACGATATAAAAAATGAACGCTTTAACAAAAACTGAATTCAATTTCAAAGGTCAAACTAAAGTTTATCACGGCAAAGTTCGTGACGTTTATTTCATTGACAATAAATATCTTGTTATGGTCGCTAGCGATCGTATCTCTGCTTTCGACGTTATCCTTCCAGAAGGCATCCCTTACAAAGGCCAGGTCTTGAACCAAATCGCTGCTTTGTTCTTGGACGAGACAAAAGACATCGTTCCTAACTGGAAAATAGCTACTCCAGACCCAATGGTTACTGTTGGCAGACTCTGCAAACCATTCCCAGTAGAGATGATCATCCGCGGTTACCTCACAGGAAGTTCTTGGCGTACATACAAAAGCGGCAAACGCGAAATCTGCGGCGTAGAGATTCCAGAAGGAATGAAAGAACATCAACGCTTCGAAAAACCTATCATCACTCCTACGACAAAGGCTGAAGAAGGTCACGACGAAGACATCTCACGCGAAGAAATCATCCGCCAAGGTCTCATCAGCGAAGAAGACTACAAACAAATCGAGGAAATCACATACAAATTATTCCAACGCGGTACAGAAATCGCTGCTAAACACGGACTTATCCTCGTTGACACAAAATACGAATTCGGTAAGATCGGCGATCAAATCTACCTCATGGACGAAATCCATACTCCAGACTCATCACGTTATTTCATCGCTGACCAATATGAAGAATGCTTCGAAAAAGGTCTTCCAGTGAAACAGCTTTCAAAAGAGTTCGTACGCGAATGGTTGATGGCTAACGGCTTCCAAGGTCAAGAAGGACAACAAGTTCCAGAAATGACACCAGAAATCGTAAGCAGCATCTCTGAACGCTATATCGAACTCTACGAAAAAGTCACAGGCATGAAATTCGAAAAAGCTGATGAATCTGACGATATCTTAAAACGTATCGAAAAGAACATCGCTGAATGCCTTGAGAAACTTGATTGATTTGGAATTGAGGAACTGAGGATTTGAGGATTTGAGGATTTGAGGAATTAAGGAATTAAGGAAACCCTCATACCCTCATACCCTCATACCCTTATACCCTCATACCCTTAGTTCCATATTAAATATATTCCTTATAACAGAGGTGTTTCTCGTTGGTTCGAAATATTTTAGTTCCGACTTGATATTCAACTGATTGAGATAACTTCTGATATCTCTTCTAGTCAAGACGATACCATTATTAAATGGATTTATATAAAACAAGACATCTTCCAACTGCGGAAAGTGTCTTGTTTTTTTGCAATATGCCAAAACGAAATGATGTGGCAAGAGAACAGGATATATAGGAAGATTAAGGCGTTCTGCCACAATGCAATACAACATGCCTAAAGAAAAAGGATTGCCGACATGTGTCTCCAGAAGCTTGTTGACATAATAATAATCCTGATTTCCGACAGCCACTTTATCGCCCTTGAATCTGTTGATGTCGTAGATGATATGATTCAATATCCTGACCTGCTCAAGAGGCGTGAGATTGTAGTTCAGTTCCTTCTCGACCTGCTCTATCATCATAACTATCTGAAAACCGATGCCGGTCCAGTCAGCCTTTGGATACATATATTTAGAAAGTATGAAATAAGGTTCAAGGAGGTCATCCTCGCGTTTGTCGTGCCACGAGTTCAGTCTATCCATAAGACTGTGTCTTTCAATAGTGCTGATAAGGTTTTCCAATCTGTTTGCATGAAAACCGTCTGTCGTCTTCTCCAGCTTCTCCCTCAAAAAAGGCAAGACCTGTTCGCCATAAGCCACGATTGCATTTGCTATATTAATATATAGGTGTTCGTCAGGCTCGTCGGTAAGAAAAAGCAGCGACTCTAAGTTTTTTAGATTCTGGCTCTGACTTGGAGAATATGTTGTTTTCATGACATTATATTTTATCCTGAAAACAAGCTTTTGTCAATAAAGTTTCAAAAAAATATATTATTTATAGAAGTTGTTATCTATCATATACTTATACGATTCTTCAGGCATAAAGTAACGTACATCCTTATTTTCTGCCACAGCCTTTCTGATGAAAGTAGATGATATCTCTATCTCAGGAGTGTTGATGATATGTACCGACTTATGCTCTGCCAATGCGCCGCCTTCGTAATTCTTTCTTGGATAGACGAGTATGTTATAATTGTCGAGGATGGATTGATAGTCTTTCCATTTGTCGAAACAAGCGAGGTTATCCATTCCGCATATCAGGTAGAAATCGGCATCGGGATGGAGTTCCGACAGACGTCTAAGGGTGTCAATGGTATATGATGGTTTTGGCATATTGAATTCGATGTCGCAGACCTCAAAACGCGTGTCGTTTTTCACAGCTGCCTCCAGCATATCGCGGCGATGATGATCCTGGAGCAATGAACTTTCGTCCTTGAACGGGTTTTGAGGACTGACAACGAACCATATAGAATCCAAATCGGTATATTCCACGATATAGTTGGCAAGTATCAGATGTCCGTTATGGATAGGGTTGAACGAGCCGAAGAACAGACCGATTTTTCTTTTCTTCATATTATAAGATGTTGAAGAGTTGTTCTTTGATTTTTTCGAGTTCATCTTTCATCTTCACGACGAGACGTTGGATGTCGGCGTCATTAGCCTTTGAACCGAGAGTGTTGATTTCGCGGCCCATTTCCTGAGCGATGAAACCGAGTTTCTTACCTGCGCCTTCTTCGTCGATGGTCTCTTCATAATAAGAGCAGTGCTTTGCAAGACGAACCTTTTCCTCTGTGATGTCAAGCTTTTCAAGATAAAATATAAGCTCTTGTTCCAAACGATTTTCGTCATATTTACCAGACTGAGTAAGTTCGGTAAGATTCTTTATCAATTTGTTTTTGATATTCTCATGACGATTTGTTTCAAAAGGAGTTACCTCATTAAGATATTGCATTATAAGGTCTTTTCTCTTGATCAGGTCTTGTCTAAGAACTTCGCCTTCGTTTCTGCGGAAGTTATCTGTCATATCGAGAGCTGCTTGCAAAGTCTCTTTGATTTTTTCAAAGAACTCCTCATCATATTGCTGCTCAGGTGTCACGAAGATGCCAGGCATCTTGAAGAGAAGCATCGCCAAGTCAGCTGATTGAGGGATGTTATATTCTTCAGAGATTTCCTTTACCTGTTTAAGATAAGAAGCTATGACTTCTTTTTCGATATGAGTATTTTGTTCTACGTTAGTGTCTGTGATAGAAATCATGACATCGACCTTACCTCTTTGCAAGGTGTTAGCCACCATATTACGATATTCCAGTTCCTGTGAACGTATTTCTTGAGGTAATTTTACTGATAAATCCAATTGTTTAGAATTCAATGTCTTGACTTCAACAACGATTCTTTTTGTGAGGTATATTTGTTCGGCTTTACCATAGCCGGTCATTGATTTGATCATAATTTTTCTTTTGCTACAAAGATAAGCCAAAAATCTTGTTTTTTTCAAAAAAAATTATTTCCTTTGGGGGAACTTTTATGAACTTTGAACGTTGAACTTTGAACTCTGAACTTTATTTGGCTCAAAGCTCAAAGCTCAAGGCTCAAAAATAACATTAACATTAAAACATGAAAATTATGACAGAAAAAATGACCTCTCAACTAGCAATGGAGCTAGAAGCAAAATACGGAGCACACAATTATCACCCACTTCCTGTAGTTTTGGCAAAAGGCAAAGGCGCCAAGGTATGGGATGTTGAAGGCAAAGAATATTACGATTTCTTATCAGCATACTCTGCTGTAAACCAAGGACACTGTCACCCAGCCATCATCAAGGCTTTATGCGATCAGGCACAGAACCTCACCTTAAGTTCACGTGCTTTCTACAACGACAGTCTCGGTGTCTGGGAGAAATACATCACAGAATATTTCGGTTACGACAAGGTCCTTCCTATGAACACAGGCGCTGAGGCTGACGAGACAGCTCTTAAGTTGGCACGCCGCTGGGGAACAGTATGCAAAGGCATCCCTAATGACGAAGTCACTATCGTCTGCTGCGAAGGCAACTTCCACGGCCGTACCATCACCATCATCACCATGTCCAACGACCCTGACTCATACGCCAACTACGGACCTTTGACACCAGGTTTCATCCGTATCCCTTACAACGACCCTGACGCATTGGAGAAAGTCTTGGCAGAACACGGACATAAGATAGCAGGTTTCTTGTTAGAACCAATCCAAGGCGAGGCAGGAGTTTATGTTCCAGACGAAGGATATCTCAAGAAATGTTACGATATCTGTAAGAAATACAACGTCTTGTTCATGGCCGACGAGGTACAGAGCGGCATCGCTCGTACAGGCAAGATGTTAGCCTGCGACCATGAAGACGTACGTCCAGACATCCTCATCTTAGGCAAGGCATTGAGCGGCGGCGTAGTTCCAGTGTCAGCGGTATTGGCCGACGACTACATCATGATGAACATCAAGCCAGGAGAACACGGCTCAACATTCGGCGGCAACCCAATCGCTGCTAAGGTAAGTATGGCAGCTCTTCAAGTCATAAAGGACGAAAACCTCATGGAAAAAGCAGAATATCTCGGCAAGATCTTCCGTGAAGAGATGAAGAAAATCGACAGCCCTATGATTGAATTAGTTCGAGGCAAAGGTCTGCTCAACGCTGTCATCATCAAGCCTAAAGACGGCAAAGAAGCATGGGATGTCTGCATGAAGATGAAAGAAAACGGCGTCTTGGCAAAACCAACACACCGCCATATCATCCGCTTCGCCCCTCCTTTAGTAATTACCGAAGAAGAATTACGCGCAGCAATAGAAATCATTAAAGAAAGTATTTTGTCGTTTTGATATAAGACACCGAGTCACCGAGACTCCAAGTTGCTCGGTGACTTGGCGTCTTGGTGTCTTGGTGACTTTATAAATTAGGGAGTTCATTAAGAGACTCTATCTTCTGATTTTCCATATCAATCCGATAGCAGTACATCGTCTTTCCGTTTGTCAACAAAAGATATTCAACATTAAGTCCGGAATAATAACGTATCGCCTGGTCGAGAACCTTCTGTGTTATAGGCACCGACTCCGCCTTACATTCCACTATCATCATCGGTTTTGCCTCTTTATTAAAGACCACTATGTCACAACGTTTCGGCAGGTTGTTGACCTTGATAGAATATTCCACGGCAATAAGACCTGAAGGATATTTCTTCTGTTCCACAAGATAATAAAGCATCTTCTGACGCACCTCTTCCTCAGGAGTCAAAGCGCAGTAAATCTTACGTATAGGATCAAACACTTTGACCCTGCCATCTTCCATTATAGTGTTAAACCAATTCATGAAGGCAAAATTATAAAATTGTTAAAATAAATTATGACATTTACATAAAAAATAATTATCCACAATAACTTACTAGTATTTTTTACTACTTTTGCCAATGATAAACTGAAGTCTTAATAATTCTTTTAAAAATGAAAAAGTTATCATTTGCAGTTGTTGCCGCACTTATGTTGCTTACTGTTGCATGCAATAGAGTGAAACCTGTTTTCGAACTCACATCTGAAGCATTAATCAGCGCGCCTTGCGAAGGCGGAAGCTACACTATAACCTACAAACTCGTATCAGAAGAGAACAATGTCATCAAGGCAATCACCGACAACAAGGAGATGATAACATCAATCGACACACAGGCTGAAGACTGCATCAGGATACAAGTATCTGCAAACCCAACGACAGAAATCCGCGAGGCTACAATCATAGTAAGCTACGGCACAATGTGCTTCAACGTTGATGTTGAACAAGCTGCAAAAACACAAGAACCGGAAAACCCTGAACAACCGGAACAACCAGAAGAGCCGGAAAATCCAAATGATCCTGAGCAGCCAAACGATCCAGAGGAGCCAGACACACCTGAAGAGCCTGAAGAGCCAGAGCAACCAGAAGAACCAACTGACTATATAATAAATGTAAACGCTAATCAATTGGTTGGCAACTATTATGGCAGCGAGAATCTCGTAAGCGGCTTAGGTCATTATTGGATCATATTCTCTGACGGCGGCATAGTGGACGGCGTGGCAACACCAAATTCCGAATATTTCCGTTTGGACCTTCTCGGACCTACACCAGCCGACGAGAACGACATTCGCATCCCTGACGGTATCTACACTCTCGACATTGAAAACGACTTCAACAATTTCTCAATACTCAAACTAGGCAACACAGACTACCTCTATATCGACAATGCAGGCGAGTCATGGGCGACACCTTTCACATACGCCGAACTAGACGTTGAAGGCAACAGCATGTATCTTATGGCCGTCGTGGAAGATAAGGAATACCACGTGACTTTCAACAGCGACTACACCCTCAGTTATAACACTTTGTCAGAACATATCTCAACACTCACATCCGACCATGAGATCGACTTAAGCAACTGCAGCGGATCAGTAAAATGCTTCGGTGACTATTGGAGTTGCGGCTACAGCAACTGGCAGATAGAATTCTTATGCAACGACGGCTTGAACTACGGAACATATCTCGTCCTTGACTTCATCACCGACGACAAGCTCAACGGTGCATCAGGATTTGAAGGCACATTCCACTCATCAGGATTCACAGAAGAAGATCCTACCAAACCTGCATTCGGACCATATACCTTCGTCCCAGGATTCCGCGTCAGCGAAGTCGACAACTATATGATGGGTTCTGTACTCGTAGAATATATTGACGGCACAGCTGTGGAACAGGCGCCTATCTTCGGAGGCGAGTTTACGATAACAGCCAATGGCGACGGCACACATACCATCGTCATCAAGGCTACAGATGATGCAAACCCAACACATAAGATCACTCTTAACTGGACCGGAACGCTTAAGTAAATTTCAAAAATAAAAAATGCAAGGAGCGATTATTTTTTCTAAAAAAATAATTATCTTTGCACCCGCAAAACACAGCGGAGTCGGGTTCTACTAGTCGGTCAGGTAACGACACTCTCACTGTCGAAACAGGGGTTCGAATCCCCTACCCGATACGAAAAAAGACAGCTTTAAGGCTGTCTTTTTTTATAGTCGCCGAGTCGCCGAGACACCGAGACTCTAAGTAAATATCAACTTTAGCCATTCGTCATTCGCCCTTTGTCATTCGCCATAAGCGATACGCTTTAAACACCAGCCATCCAATTATTGCACCGACTGCTGCTCCGACAATGACGTCGCCTGGATAATGCACGCCCATATAGATTCTGCTGTAAGCGACCAAAGATGCCCATACGAACATCACCCAGCCTATCTTACGATAATACCTTTTTAATATATTAGTCATAAAAACGGCTAATGCAAACACATTGCAGGCATGAGAAGAAATGAATCCGTAAGCTCCGCCGCAACGTCCATTAGGAAGATGAACCAAATCCTTTATCGCCTCGTTATGACATGGACGAGGACGTTCAAAAAGCGGTTTGAAGATACCAGAAGAAACCTGGTCGGAACAGACTATCAACAATATTATACCTAATATAATTAATATGCTCTGCTTCTTATAATTCTTTATGACCAGATATAACAGAACCAGATAAAACGGAGTCCATGTCAGCTTGCCTGAGATGAATGTCATGACAGGATCAAGCCAATCAGCATGAAGTCCATTTAAGAACAAGAATAATTCTGTATCAAAATTGATCATAATGAAAAACTTCTATTTCTGAGTTTTTAAGTTTCTGAATTTCAATTGTCAATTCTCTCCAAAAGAGCGTCTTTCTCGTATATATAAAGGTCGTTATAAGGATTTCTTCTTATCAGTTCGTCCAAGGCCTTTATCGCCTTCTTAGTTTTTTTATCCTTATATTTATTAAACTCGTCACGGAAATATTTGTCGCCCTTACAAGGATATCCAATCTCATCGTCATAGTTGGTAATAAAGCCGACGGCATCTGTATCAAGTCCCTCGATAGTAAAAACTATAGGAATCTCGAAATATTCGTAATCGCTGTTCTGGCATTCGTTCCAGTTTCCTTTGGTCATCAGGAAGAACTTCTGCAGCTGCGAGTTGAGATGGTCGTTAAGAGGATTTATGATATTGAACTCACCAAGACTGCCGTCACAATGCACAGTAAACATCATTATCGTCGTTCCCAAGGTGCAGCTCTGTCTTGATATTTTGTTATAGTCGACATGAACGAAGAAGTCGCGTTCAAAAGCGCCGCTGCCACCTTTATATCTATAGTCGAGCATCGTCTTGATGACTTTGTTGTTTTCCTTCAGACGACGTTTCAGTTGAGATGTCTCAGCAGCGATATCCGCATTTTGAGACGCCACAGGAGTGACGTCTCTACTATCTTGTGCGACGAGATGCGAACTGAAAACAATCGCTACAAATAATAATATGACTCTGGCTATTGACATTGAACTCTGAACTTTGAACTTTGAACCATAACTCCTAATTCCTAACTCCTAACTAAAAAGACGTGTCAACGTGTATTTATTTTCAAGGTAACGTTGACGCGTCTCTACATCAACTCCTAACTCCTAATTCCTAATTCCTAACTAATAAGACGTGTCAACGTGTGTTTGTTTTCAAGGCAACGTTGACGCGTCTCTACATCAACTCCTAACTCCTAATTTTAAAAGACGTGTCAACGTGTGTTCATTTTCAAGATAACGTTGACGCGTCTCTACATCAACTCCTAACTCCTAATTCCTAATTTTAAAAGACGTGTCAACGTGTGTTTGTTTTCAAGGCAACGTTGACGCGTCTCTACATCAACTCCTAACTCCTAATTCCTAACTCCTAATTCCTAATTTTAAAAGACGTGTCAACGTGCGTTTGTTTTCAAGGTAACGTTGACGCATCTCTACATTTGTTTCTTATTCCTCATTGATACTATTCCAGATCAGATCTTTCAGTTCTTTGATTCCTTCGCCTGTGGCAGAACTGATGAAGATATGAGGTATCTTCTTAGGAAGATGTTTCTTGATATCTTTTCTTTGTTGGTCGTCGATGAGGTCGTTTTTGCTTATCGCGAGTATTCTTCTCTTATCGAGGAGTTCTGGGTTGTATTTCTTCAACTCCTTAAGCAAGATGTCGTAAGTACCTTTTACGTCTTCGCTGTCTGCTGCCACCATGAAGAGCAATATTGAGTTACGTTCAATATGACGCAAGAAACGAAGTCCGAGGCCTTTGCCTTCTGATGCACCTTCTATGATACCAGGGATGTCGGCCATGATGAAAGATTTCATGTCGTAGTAAGGCACGATGCCGAGGTTTGGTGTCAATGTTGTGAAAGGATAGTCGGCAATCTCAGGTTTTGCTGCAGATACCACTGACAACAATGTTGATTTTCCTGCGTTAGGGAAACCTACGAGACCGACGTCAGCGAGGAGTTTCAACTCTATCACTATCCAGCCTTCTTGGCAAGGCTCGCCTGGCTGAGCGAACTTAGGAGCCTGCATTGTAGCAGTCTTGAAGAAAGCGTTGCCTTTGCCGCCGCGACCGCCTTTCATCAAGACGATTTCCTGTTTATCTTCTGTTATCTCACCGAGTGGTTCTCTTGTCTCAGCGTCGTAAGCCACTGTTCCGAGAGGCACGTCTACATATATGTTTTTACCGTTAGCGCCGGTACGCAATGCATCGCCGCCATGACCGCCGTCTTCTGCAAATAAGTGTTTGGTATAACGTAGATGCAATAATGTCCACAACTGAGCATTACCCCTCATTATAACATCGCCACCTTTACCGCCATCGCCACCATCTGGACCGCCTTTAGGAACATACTTTGCACGATGAAAGTGCATTGAACCTCCTCCGCCATTACCTGAACGGCAGAATACTTTTACATAATCTACGAAATTTGATGCCATAACTTTTTATTTTTTGGATCTGAGGATCTGAGGAACTAAAGAACTGAGGATTTTAGTCGAATTTAAAATCTCAGAAGCTCATGTCTCAGAAATTCAGAATCATTTTCATTATTTTAAATCTATATATTTCTACTTCTAAAAGTATTATTCGTTACATTATTTTTTCCAAACCCTCCACCTTAACTCCTCAAATCCTCAGTTCCTCATACCCTCAATTCCTATCCTAAAACTCTTCCTCCTCCGCAACGACTTGATTCTTCTGACTTTGTTCTTGTTCGTACAGTTCACAGTCGAATTCCAATGCCACGTCGCTGAGTGGTTTCTGGAAGTCGCCCTTGCTGATATCCAAGGTGCTGTCGGCATAGACTTTCTGCATATAGAGAGCCCATACTGGCAACGCCATGTTAGAACCTTGTCCGAGGCCTATTGTACGGAAGTGGACCGCTCTGTCTTCAGCGCCAGTCCAGATGCCTGTGGTGAGGTCTGGGGTGATACCCATGAACCAGCCATCGCTTTGATTCTGTGTCGTTCCTGTCTTGCCTGCGATAGGGTTACGTAATCCGTATTTATATTTGAGACGTACGCCTGTTCCGCTCTGGACCACACCTTTCATCAACTCGATCATCTTATAAGCTGTGACCTTATCCATCGCTTCCACTTCTTCTGAGTCGAAATATTCTATCACGTTGCCGTTCTTGTCTTCTATCTTAGTGATGAAGATAGGTTTGATATAAACGCCTTGATTTGCAAATGTATTCATTGCTCCTACCATCTCATATAAGGAGATGTCACATACGCCGAGGCATATAGAAGGCACTGCTGGGATGTCGGAGGTGACGCCCATTCTACGAGCCATCTCGATAACGGCATCAGGACCGAAACGTTTCATGAGATATGTAGAGATACGGTTGTTAGAATGTGCCAAAGCCCATTTCAATGTCACTTCCTCTCCGAACATGCTCTTGCCGGCGTCTCTTGGTTCCCAGAACTTGCCGTCTGGCATCTCTATGCTGTAGCTGATGTTAGGCACTTTGGTACATGGAGTGTATTCTCCTTCCTGCATCGCCAAGGTATAAAGGAACGGTTTGAATGTAGAACCGACCTGGCGGCGAGCCTGCGTTACATGGTCATATTTGAAATATTTATAGTCGATGCCGCCGACGTAAGCCTTGACATGACCGGTATGCGACTCAACAGACATCAATGATGATTGTAGGAATGACTTATAGTAACGCATCGAATCCATAGGAGTCATGACGGTGTCGATAGGACCGTCCCAAGAGAAGACCGTCATCTCTGTAGGTGTATTGAAGTTCTCTCTGATAGAATCAAGTTTGATGCCTGCGTTTCTCATCTTACGATAACGTTCTGAACGTTTCATAGAGAGTTCCATCAAGTTCTCAACCTCTTCTTCTTCAAGAGAGAAAGGAGCGTTCTCATAACCTTTCCAATGTCTGTCGAAAGCAGGCTGCAAGTCAAGAGCGAGATGTTCTCTCACAGCTTCCTCTGCATATTTCTGCATCCTTGAATCTATGGTTGTATATATCTTCAAACCATCTTTGTAGATGTTGTAAGGAGTGCCGTCTGGTTTTGTACGTGTCTTAGACCATTCGTTAAGTGTCTGTCTGAGATGCTCTCTGAGATATGTAGCCTGTCCTGTATTATGATCCAAGACTCCGAACTGCGACATATCGATAGGAATCTGTGAGATAGAGTCACGTTCTTCTGGAGTGATGTATCCGTATGTAGCCATCTGGCTGATAACAAGGTTTCTACGTTGCAAGGCTCTCTCAGGATTTCTTATAGGGCTGAAACGAGAAGGCGCATTGACGACGCCAGCCAAAAACGCTGCCTGTTCTATTTTCAAGTCTATTGGATCTACGTTGAAGAATGTCTCAGAAGCTTTCTTGATGCCGTAAGCGTTATGTCCGTAGAAAACGGTGTTGAGATACATAGCGATGATCTCGTCTTTGGAATAGTTGTATTCCAGTTTTGTCGCTGTCACCCACTCCTGAAACTTACGTATCACGAGCTGAGGAGTGCTGAGGTTCTCTCCACGAGGGAAGAGATTCTTGGCGAGTTGCTGTGTCAAGGTACTGCCTCCGCCTTTATCGTTACCTGTCGCCAAGCCGAAGATAACACGCAAGAGAGCACGTTGGTCGATGCCTGAGTGTTCATAGAATCTGACGTCTTCGATAGCAAGAAGAGCCTCTACGAGATATGGAGACAACTCGCTGTAACTCACGTTAGATCTGTTTTCTATGTAATATGTTCCAAGCACCTTGCCATCGGCAGAGATAATCTCAGTGGCGAGATTTGTTGACGGATTTTCCAGTTCCTCGAATGTAGGCATATCGCCAAACCATTCATGATATATGCCATAAAACAAGCAGAAGACAGATGCCACGCCAATCACGAATATAGTCCAAAGAACCACGAGATACCAACGGATACCTTTTTCTTTAGCTTCAGTCTTTTTCTTTTTAGTTTTATTTTCTTTCTTAAGCTCAGCCATTTCTTTATTTTTTTTGGATTTAAGGAACTGAGGATTTGAGGGTATAAGGATTCTTCATACCTTCATACCCTTAATTCCTCATACCCTTCCTTAATTCCTATTTTTTCTCAAAACATATTCCCACGTCAGCGACGCCTTCGAGTACAGGTTCTCTCATAGCCTGTTCTATCTCAAAGCGATAGTTTCCTTTCAGCGGGAAATATAAGTTATCGTTCAACAATATGTTATTATTCCTCATGCTGCCAGTGCCACTGCCAACCCAGCGTCCGTCAGGATAAGCCAGGACGATCTCAACAGTGTCGTGGGTCTGACTTCCGTTAGGGAATGTAGTGTGCAGGAACATATAGAAATTACTGTATCTATAATTTTCCAGATGTCTGATATTCAGATAAAAGTTATACGCCGACAAAGTGTCTTCTACCTCAACGTCGAAATATGGAAGTTCCTGGTTATCCCATGATGCGTTTGGTATTATCACGCTTTCGTCAAAGATGACATTCTTATCGCCACATGAGAGAAGCGCCATCACGAGCAACAAGGCAAAAGCTATTTTCTTGAGGAACTTCATGTTACTATTCGAGTTTGCTTAAATCGACATTTTGACCTTCTTCGCCGTATTCTGTATTACGTTGCTCTTTGATGAACGCGTAATCTTCAAGCTGTTCAGGCATCTTGCCTTTGTTATTCATGCTGATGATTTCCTTGACTTTCTCTGCAGGGATAGCCATCATATTGTTTCTATCGAATACGTAAGAATACCACATCAAGCCTTTGAATACGTCGGTCTTGCTGTATGAAGCGTCGCCTTTCTTTGTTCTGAGGACGATATGAGTGTCAGGGAAAGCCTTCAATGCGTCTACGTAAGTGTCATATTCGTAGTTGAGGCAGCATTTCAGTTTGCCACATTGTCCAGCGAGCTTCTGTGGGTTTGGAGAGAGCTGCTGAATCCTGGCGACGTTTGTCGTCACTGACTGGAAGTTAGTGATCCATGAGCTGCAGCACAACTCGCGTCCGCATGACCCTATGCCGCCGAGTTTCGCTGATTCCTGACGGAATCCGATCTGACGCATCTCGACTCTGATATGGAATTCCTCTGCCAATTTCTTGATGAGCTCTCTGAAGTCGACGCGGCCGTCAGCTGTGTAATAGAATATCGCTTTAGTCTTGTCGCCTTGATATTCTATGTCGTTAAGTTTCATGTCAAGGTTAAGGTTCAAGGCAATCTCGCGACTGCGATATAAAGTGCGCTCTTCTAATCTTGTTGACTCCAAGAATTTCTCGACGTCAGCGATACGAGCTCTACGATAGATCTTCTTCAACTCGCTAACAGGACATGTGCTGCCCTTACGTTTTCTTTGTCTGTCAACCAAAGCGCCTACCATAGTCACGATACCGATGTCGTGGCCTATCGCTGTCTCGACAGCCACCAACTCACCTTCAATGAGTTCTAACTCCGATGGGTAGCTATAGAAATCTTTTCTGTCGTTTTTGAAACGGACCTCAGCGACCAACTGCTCACCTTGGCATGGAACTTCCTGATAGTCTTTCAACCAGTTGTAGCTGTCCAACTTACATTGATTATGGCGCAAGACATTGCTGCCAACACTATATTCCTCTGCCTTGATACGGCATCCTCTGTGAAAATCCGGTGTGAGTTCTTTCTTCATATTGTCATGAAGAGGCCAGTCGATCTTGATGAAATAATCATCATTATCTTCAGGTTTATTGAAATCTTCCTTATCGTCTTCAACATCCTTGACAATCTTCTTCGCCGCCACCACGACTTCTTCAGAACCTTCATGCTTTGCTGCCACCTCTTCAACGATATCATCGTTTTCGACGCCTTCTACGAATTCGCTTTCATTAACAAACTCAACGTCTTCGATAATTTCTTCTTCTTGAATAGTTATATCTTCTTGAATAGTTTCCTCTTTCTTGTTCTTGTTTTTGTTCTTGTTGTTATTCCATTTTTTATGTGGATGAAACTTCTTCTTAAAGCCTTGTCTGTTATTATTTTTATTATTGTTTTCGTTCATAAAATATTAGATATATATTGTGTTTATTGCAATCTGCAAATATAATAAAAAGACCAAGGACTGCGGTCGGCAGACTGCATTTTTTTAATAATTATTTTTTCACGAAACGACTTACAAACTCCCCGTTTTCAGTCATGACTTTCAACATATAAACCCCACTATTCAAACCGGAAACATCTATACCCAAAGTCTGTTGACTGTTGTCTGTTGACTGTTGTCTTCCATAAACGTCATAAACCACAATCTCTTCAACATCCAGTTCCGTCTCGACATATAATTTGTTATTTGCAGGATTAGGATAAACTTCTATTTCATTGGCATAATTTTCCACTACAGCATCTCCATTTTCCAAAGTGAAAGTATGAGGTTCAGTCTTACCGAAGACCGGCTGCTGGCAGTTGCGTCCCGACTCATCAGCAGCGAAGACATAATAATCCACCTTCGACTCTTTCTGATAGCCTTTGATATAAGCCACATATTCATCAGCATTTCCTGTTGGAGTCATTGCAGCTGTCTGATATGTGCCGCCGTCTATGCTATAATAAACGAGTAATGAATCCTGTTTCAGTTCAGCTCCGCTATATGCTATCACCTTGCTTGTCACCGCCATCGAATCCTGCCATTCTTGTTCGCCGAACAGCACATCACGATGGTCGACATAAAGCATGTCGAAGTCCATGACGCCACGTGTCCTGCAGTGAAGAGCATCGGTGTTAAGCCAGCTGCTCCAGTAGCTTTTGTTTTCAATGCCAACGACTTCATAGCCTGGCATCGCCTTGCGATAAAGTTCAAGAGCCGCCTCGTTATAAGCAGCGTCGCTGCCCATTGGCACAAGGACTTTTTTATTAAGTATCAAGCTGTTGGTATAAGGAGAGATGACATTTCCGCCAGGGATGTCGACGCGATAGACTTTATAAGGATAGCCCCAGCTGCAGTTTGTCTTTGCGAAATAATCCGCCACTTCTTCGTAATAAGGATAACGAGGATTCGACTCTGGAACGCGAGCCAGCATGATCTTGTCAGGAGTGAGGAATTTTCCCCAGCAGTCGACATGAGCTATATAATCGCCTTGCGGGTCGATGGTCACATGATAAGGGTCGATGCCGAGATAAGACTTCATTCTCTCATAGACCTGCTCCTCGGTGATGCCCTTAGCCACGCTCTCCGTCACGACGATGTCGTCAGACACTCCAACGCCGAAACCATCCTGCATCATATTGCCACCAGTATGCACCACATTCATCCCATACATCGGTATGTCCCAATATTCCGCAAAGCGACCTGGAAGCACGTCATCGTTAGGACGAGGACGATTGTATCTGTTATCGACGATAGCAGGTTCCTTGCCGTCGAAGATATACCAAGGACCGAAGTCACGAATCCAATAAGAATCGGTGCTTGCATTCAAAAACTCGACATTATCCATATTGACGCCTGCAGCCTGAAAATCAGCCACGGCAAACTCCTGGTTGTAAGTCTCAGCCACGATGATCACCTTACAGTCCTCCGCCATCTCGCGTACCAGTTCCAACGGAATTCCCAAAGGATAGACGATCATGACAGCCTGCATAGGCTCATATTCCCCAGGAAAACGCACCTCTCCCATAGGAGGAGCGGTCTCTTCAAAACCACGGTTGTCAACAGTCATATACATCTCTTCCTCCGAGAGGTATTTCATCTTTCTCCATAACGGAACATCCTCTTGCGAATGAGCATTAAGTCCAGCAAATAATAACACAAACAATAAAATCAGGGGATTTTTCTTATTCATTTTTATAGATTTTTATTTTCACAAAAGTAAGAATTTTTCCCATTATTACGTTATCTTTGCAAAGCATAATTATCCATCATTTTTATCTAAAGCAAATGAAAAGAAACAGACATAAACTTCTATTATTCTCATCCTTATTTATCATATTATCAATGACATCTTGTAAAGTCATCGAAGAATACACCTCGATGATTTTCAACAAAGAAAACGCAGAACCTACAAGCGAAGAAACAGTTTCCTACAACGCCGAAACCACTGACGAAAGCGAGTTCATCTCAGCCGATGAAAGTACCGAAGCCTATGACGAGACCTTCGTCTACGAAGAAGACATCTACATCGAAAACGATTATATCATAAAGGGAGAAAATCTTATCGAAAACAGGATGGATACCGCTGTCATCGACAGTATCGAGATGGCATTGCAAGAACGCATCGACAGAGAGAACTCAGGCGAGGCCATCGTCGAAGAATCCGACGTTATGATGGGTATGATCGAGAACCTTGCCGGCATCCCATATTTCGAACAGCACAAGCTCGAGTCAAGTTCCAAGTCGGAGAACATCTACAACTATGCAGAAGGTTTTGTGCCTACATTCCCTGACAGCGTTTATGCAGAACGCATCGCCAAATTGAGAAAACAGACCACCATAGAGTTGGTTTACAACAACCACGTGAAGAGTTTCATCGACGTCTACGCAGTAAGAAAACGCGACCACACCTGCAGGATACTCGGTCTTGCCGACATATATTTCCCAATGTTCGAACAGGCATTAGACAAATACGACATCCCTCTGGAGATCAAATACCTCGCTGTGGTTGAGTCGGCGCTCAACCCTCGTGCAGGTTCTCATGCAGGAGCCAAAGGCCTCTGGCAGTTCATGTACGCCACAGGAAAGAGATATAAGTTAAATGTGACATCATTGGTCGACGACCGTATGGATCCGGTGAAAGCCACCGAGGCCGCATGCCAGCATCTATTGGATCTTTACAAAACATACGATGACTGGTTCCTGGCTTTGGCTGCTTACAACTCAGGCGGCGGCAATGTCAACAAAGCGATACGTCGTGCCGGCGGTCTGAAGAACTACTGGGCGATATGGCCATTCCTTCCAAAGGAGACACGTGGATACGTACCAGCATTCATCGCTGTCAACTACGTGATGAGCTACTCACAAGAACATAACCTCTACCCTACCGACCCAGGCATCATGGCCGATGGCGTAGACAGCGTCACAGTTCGCCAGCCTCTCCACTTCGACCAGCTTCATGAGATGCTCAGCATCCCGATGGAAGACATCAAATTCTTCAACCCTCAATATAAAGCAAACATCATCCCTGCTGACGCCAAGACACCTATGTCATTACGTCTGCCTGAAAGATATATCGACAGTTTCTTGGTCCACGAGAAAGAGGTATATAACTTCAAGACAAAGAAAGGCATCGACAGAGCGAAACTCGAGGAAGAGATGAAGAAGGTAAGCGACAGAAGCGTCCATATCGTGAAGAGCGGCGAGAGTCTCGGAAGCATCGCCAACAAATACCGCATCAGCGTCAACCAGCTTAAGACATGGAATAAGCTAAGCAGCACCACGATATATCCTGGACAGAAACTCATCGTCTATAGCTCAGGAGCGCCTATGGCACAAGCAGGCAACAGCAAACCTGTGGAACGCTCAACAGAACAAAAGATTCACACTGTGATGTCGGGAGAGAACCTCAGCATCATCGCCAAGAAATATCAATGCACCGTGACAAACCTCAAAGAGTGGAATAACCTTACAACTACCTCATTAAAAGTAGGACAGAAACTGAAGGTTTATCCTCCTGCAGCTCCGACTAAGGCAGCACAACCTCAGACCACTACAAGCGGAGGTTATGTCATATACACCGTCAAATCCGGCGACAACCTCTGGGATATAGCAAAGAAATTCGATGGCGTCAGCGTTGAACAGATTAGAACGCTCAACGACCTTTCTTCAAACGCAGTACTTAAAGTCGGTCAACAACTTAAGATCAAAAAAGCAAGCAGCACATCACCAGATGGAAGCGTAGTTCACACCGTCAAATCCGGAGATAACCTCTGGGATATAGCAAAGAAATACGGCGTCAGCGTTGAACAGATAAGAAAACTCAATGGTTTAAGCTCAAACGCAGTATTGAAAATAGGACAGAAGCTTATAATTAGGAGTTAGGAATTAGGAGTTGATGTAGAGACGCGTCAACGTTACCTTGAAAATAAATACACGTTGACACGTCTTTTTAATTAGGAGTTAGGAATTAAAAAATATATTAACATGAAAAAAATCAGTTTAATCGTAGCGGTATTATTCTCATTGACATCATTATATTCATGTGTTGATGACAAGGAAAAAGAAATAAAGAAGGCTCGTTCTGTCGGCGGCACCTCAGAGATTCTTATGGTAACACAGAACGACGAGCAATGGAACGGACAGATGGGACAAACCGTCCGCGACTTCTTCGAAGTGGAACAATACGGACTTCCACAGCCTGAGAAGAACTTCAAGGTGTCGCATATCAACCTCGATGCTTTGAATGACATGTTCAAGAAACATCGTAACCTCATCATCGCCAAGATCGACAAAGACATCAAGAACCCATTGGTGGAGACACAGAGAAACTGGTTGTCGGAACCACAGTTCGTGATAAGAATAACAGCAGCGTCGCCAGAGTCATGGGTCAGGACTTTCGACACTCAGAAAGACGGACTTAAACTCCTCTTCGATGACAATGAGAGAAAGCGTTTCCAGGACTTCTTCCGTCCTTCGACAGACCCAAAAATCGTTGCTCAATTGAAGAACAAGTTCGGCATCTCAATGAATATTCCAGAAGGATATGGCATAGGCGCCAATGGAGATAACTTCATGTGGTTACTTCAAAGACACGATGACAAAGACATGTCTTTCTTGATTTATGAATTACCTTATAAAGACACTGCCGACTTGAATCCAAAGAATATTATTGCAGTAAGAGATTCTATCGTAAAGAAATATATTTCCGGACCTCTTGACGGCACATATATGACAACAGATAAAGAATTCATAAAATCTGTTTCTAAGTCATTGCCTAAATTCCCAGCAGGATATGCTGTCGAGACACGCGGATTATGGAACCTCGTCGGAGACTTCATGGCTGGACCTTTCGTGTCATACAGCATCGTCGACCCTACAAGCTCAAAGATCATCACTGCAGAAGGCTGGGTCTATTATCCAAACAAAGACAAGAGAGACTTATTGAGACAACAAGAAAGCATCTTATACACACTGAAGTTCGTGAAATGATTTTTAAGACTTTGAACTCTGAACCTTGAACTCTGAACTTAGAAAAAGCCCAAGGCTCAGAGTTCAGAGTTCAGAGTTCAGAAATTCAGAAATTCAGGTAATGTTGCCAAAAATGGTTGGTAATTGAGCGAAAAAAAGACAGGTAACGGGCATACAAAACAGCCCAAATTACCTGTCTTTTTTTGACATTGTTCTTAAACACCCATAAGTCCCGTTAGGGACGACAGAGACTACATCTGTCGCACCTACGGCGCTCTGATTTGTTTGGGAATCTTTTTTGCAGGGATTTCGCGCTTTGCGCTTCATCACCTGCCTAGGAACTGCCGCTCCTACGGAGCTGATTTGAGTATACTTTC
>JAFYUH010000023.1 GCA_017549605.1 Bacteroidales bacterium | reverse complement strand
GTGATGCTCATTTCTGGTTCAACAGCAGCGAATTGTTCTTTAACGACAGCTTCGAATTCAGCAACGAAAGCTACTAATTCTTCTGCCTTGTTTTCTGGAACTGTAACTGTTACGAATGATTCGCGTGGGATAGCATTACGTAAGCTGCCGCCTTGGATGTCAGCGATTCTTGCGTTGAATTTTTCTGTAGCTTTCAATAATAAAGCGTTCATCACTTTGTTAGCGTTAGCACGGCCTAAGATGATGTCCATGCCTGAGTGACCGCCTTTTAATCCTTTGACGATTAATTGGAATGCTTTTGATCCTGCAGGAACTTCTTCAAATTTAGGAGTGAAGTAACCGCATGTGTCGATACCGCCAGCACAACCTACATAAAGTTCGCCTTCTGTTTCAGAGTCTGTATTGATGAGGATGTCGCCTTTTAATAAACCTGGTTCCAAAGCGTTAGCACCTGTCATGCCAGTTTCTTCGTCAACTGTGAAGAGTGCTTCGATAGGACCGTGAACTAAAGTGTTGTCTTCCAATACTGCCATTGCTGCTGCTGCACCAACGCCGTTGTCTGCTCCTAATGTAGTGCCGTTTGTTCTTACCCAACCGTCAACGATGCGTGTTTCGATAGGGTCTTTTTCAAAGTCGTGTACTTTGTCTGAGTTCTTTTGTGGAACCATGTCGACGTGTGCTTGCAAAACAACGCCCATACGATCTTCGTAACCTGGAGTTGCTGGCTTGCGGATGATGACGTTACCGACTTTATCTACTATAGTTTCAAGACCTAATTTTTCACCGAATTCTTTCAAGAAAGCAACGACTTTCTCTTCTTTTTTTGAAGGACGTGGAATCTGTGTCAATTCGTAAAAGTTTTTCCACAATCCTTTAGGTTCTAAGTTTCTTATGCTCATTTTTTTAAGTTTATAGTTTAAAGTTTATAGTTTAGAGTAGTTTTGAAGTTTAAAGTTCATAGTTTAAAGTTTATAACACTTTGGAACTAACTATTAACTATGAACTATAAACTATTAACTAATTCTTTGGTGCATTAACTAAAATATCTTTCAAGAAGTCCCAGAATTTCTGTACTGTAGGGATTTCTATTCTTTCGTCTGGTGAGTGAACGCCGCGGAGGGTAGGACCGAATGAGATCATATCCATGCCAGCGATTTTGTCGCCGACCAAACCGCATTCTAAACCTGCGTGGATAGCCTTGACCTTAGGTTCTACGCCGAAACGGTTTTTGTAGCATTCTTCTGCAACCTTGCGGATTTCTGAGTCTGGGTTTGGTGTCCATCCTGGATAACCGTCAGTATGTAATACTTCAGCATTAGCGAGGTTGAAAACGGTTTCTACCATATTAGCGACGTCTTCTTTTGAAGATTCGATAGAGCTACGTTGTGATGTCTGGATGAAGAAGTAACCTTCTTTTTTCTTAACAGATGCTAAGTTTGTTGATGTCTCAACGAAGTTAGGAATAGTCTGTGACATTGCGATGACGCCGTGAGGACAAGCGTAGAGAGCGTTCAACAAGTCGAATTGTGTCATATCGTCGATGACGATTTCTGGTCGTGTTTCTTCGATTGTAGCTTTAACGCTGAGACCTGGTTCTGTCACTTGATATTCTCTGCGGAAGTTAGCTTCCATTGTTGTTACGAATTCTTCAAATTCTTCTTGGAATTCTTCTGGAATGAAAACGACTGCCATTGCTTCACGAGCGATAGCGTTGCGTAAGTTACCGCCTTGGATGTCGTAAATGCGTAAGTCGAATTCTTTTGTTCCTTGCCATAAGATACGGGTTAACAACTTATTGGCATTAGCGAGGTTTTTGTTGATATCGTCACCTGAGTGACCGCCTTTAAGACCGCTGACCATGATTTTATAGACAATGCTTCTTCTTGGAGCAGGTTCCATTCCGTAGTAAACCTTGATGATTGTATCCATGCCGCCAGCACATCCGATGAAGATTTCGCCTTCGTCTTCAGAGTCAAGGTTGAGCAAGATACGACCGCTGAAGTCTTTAGGATCGAGTTTTTCTGCGCCAGTGAGACCTGTCTCTTCGTCAACGGTGAAGATGCATTCGATAGGACCGTGTTGTACTGTTGGGTCAGCGATGACAGCAAGAGCAGCTGCTACGCCGATGCCGTCGTCAGCACCGAGAGTGGTGCCGTTAGCGTGTAACCAATCGCCTTTGATGACAGCTTCGATAGGGTCGTTTTCGAAATCGTGTACCTTGTCGCTGTTTTTCTCACATACCATGTCGGTGTGAGCTTGTAATATGATAGTCTTGCGATCTTCGAATCCTGGGGTTGCAGGAGCTTTCATGATGACGTTGCCGCAAGGTTCAACTATATATTCTACTTTATGTTCTTTTGCCCAGTTGACGAGATATTCAACCATTTTGTCTTCTTTCTTTGAAGGACGTGGCACAGCCAAAATAGCGTGGAATTCTTTCCATACGCATTCAGGTGTGAGATTTAAAACACATTCGTTCATATCTTTTTGATTTTAATTTCTATTTATGATTTTAAAAGTTCAATAGTCTTCTTAGGGTCTTCTGATTTGAAAACAGCGTTGCCGGCTACGAGAGCGTTGGCGCCTGCTGCGAACAACTTAGAGGCGTTTTCTGTGTTGACGCCACCGTCCACTTCGATGAGTGTGTTGTATCCGTTTCTGTCAATCATGTCGCGTAACTTCTCAATCTTTGCATAAGTACGTTCGATAAACTTCTGTCCTCCGAAGCCTGGGTTCACCGACATGAGCAATACGAGGTCTAAATCGCCCAAGACATCTTCCAATACTGATACAGGAGTATGTGGGTTGAGCACCACGCCAGCTTTGATGCCGAGTGACTTTATCTTCTGTATAGAACGATGAACGTGAGTAGATGCTTCATAATGAAATGTTATTATGCTTGCGCCAGCTTCTTTAAATGCCTCGAAATATCTGTCTGGATCGACGATCATGAGGTGAACGTCGAGAGGTTTTGTCGCCATTTTGTTGATGGCTTGAACGACAGGAATACCGTAAGATATGTTAGGTACGAATACGCCGTCCATGATGTCGAGGTGATACCAATCGGCTTGACTCTCATTCAACATTTTGATGTCGTCTGCCAAATGTAGAAAATCTGCTGATAGCAGGGAAGGAGATATTATTTTTTGCATGATATGTTTTTTTACGTTTCTGCAAATATAATAAAAAGACTAAAGACTGAAGGCAAAAGAGAAAAGAAATTTTTGTTAAAAAAGGATAAAAGGAATATGGATTTTTTAAAGTAATCTAGATGCCAAAATAAAAAGCGAGTGAAAATAAATTCTACTCGCTTTTTGTATTATTTGTATACTCGGTGACTATGAGTCTCGGCGACTTGGTAACTTTTTCCTTAAATACGCCAGCGCCAATCCTCCAAGAATTAATAGTCCGCTGCCGAGAGGTGCGTTTGCGTTTTGGTCGAAGTCGAAGCCATGCAATGCTGGCAGCGTTGGCATTATGCTCCAATTGTTTTCAGTTCTGTATTCTTCAACATTGTTATATGTAAAGAAACCGTCTCTGCCTTGAGCATTCAAATTCATCAAGAATGCGATAGTGAAAATTGTAGTTGTTATTAGTTTTTTCATTTTTATTAGCTTTGGGCTTTGGGCGATGAGCCAACTCCTTTATCAAATACCACGAAAGCCCGTAGCTCAGAGCCAATTATTGCTTAACAAACTTTTTCATCACCATGTCATCATTCGTCTTTATCATAACGAAATAAATGCCTTTATTCAACCCCGAAACATCTATTATCATCTCATCTTGGTGACTTGGTGTCTCTGTGACTTGGAGTCTTCCGAAGGCATCATAAATCACAACTTCCTCGACTTCAGCTTCAGAGACGATATGAAGTATGTCTTTGACCGGATTAGGGTAGAGGAGGAGAGATGTGCTTAATTCTTCAATGCCGTCTTCTGGAATCTCAGGTTCTTCAGTTTTTACTAATTCAACACATTCTATTTCTGAAGGCGTTGATTTCTTTATGCCATTAACTCCAACAATTTTGAAGCAATGCCATCCAAGTGATAAGTCTTTTACAATGTATGATGTCTCTGTTATATTGGCGATAATTTCTGTACCGTTGTAAATGTCGTAACTAGAGGTGTTTTTGTCGCCGTTCCATTCTAATAAAACTTCCGATTCATTCAGTGCAGTGGCGGTGAAATTTGTTGGCTGCGCTGGTTCCAGATATTCTTCTGTCGAACCTTCTTTGAAAGAGAACTGAACAAAAGGAACAGGAGTGTCTAATATAGTCGACGCGCCTGTTATAGTCGTTGTCGCGTCAAAAGCTTCGCTGATATTTCTTTTGTATAATGCTCTGTATCCGTTGTCTTCTCCTAGCATTGTCGCGCCGATGAAAGCGTCGAAAGTCACGCCGCCAGAGACATTTGTTCCAGTGATGTCATTGACGCATATCAAGATGTTTTTACCTGTATATTCAAAATCTTCTATGTCTATTGTAATCCATGAGTTGTAGGAGAATTCGACATCGCCAGAGAAAACTAAATCGTTTGCCGACATTGCCTTCATGGTGTTGCCTGCAACAGCGTGTTCTTCTGAATTTACAATATAAACCATAAGATTGCGTGTGAAAGGATATTTCTCGATTTCTTCCTCAACTTCCGATGTCTTGAATGCGATGCTTTCAATGGTTCCATGCGCTTTGCAGATTTCCTCGGCAGTGTAAAACTGCTGACTGATAGCCCATTTGTTAGCGCAGAAAACAGGAACGTTTTTACTTGTGGTTTTACGGCATTCTCCGACTGTGCCATCAATCGTAACAATTAGGTTTTCATTACTTTCATCTTCTTGGCTGTATATGTCAATGTTTATACAAGCGATGAATAGCTTTTGAGTGCTGGTATAGTCAAGAGCGATGTGACCGCCTATCAGTAAATTCTTGTTATCTTTAAATACCAATGCGGTTGTGTTGATTTTCACTTCGTCATCTGAGAGTCTTGGCAATGCAACGATGCCGGAACCAGCGAAATCTTCTTTGAACTGTCCTGAACTGTCGAGGTTATAGACGTAAGCGCGGCTCGCTCCAGTTACACGGTTATAAGAGTATAAGGTTCCGAATATTTGTCCGTCAGAAGCAGCTGCAACAGAGTAGCTCTCGTTGGTACAGCCATCGCCTTCGAATGGCTCGAATTTCACAAAGCCGTCAGTTCCAAAAGTCTCGTCTATAGTGCCGTCGGCGTTTACGCGAGTGATATAAGATTCGCATCTTGGCAACATTGGGTCTTTTGATAACAAGTCAGCGTGACCGCCTACGAGATATTTTCCGTCAGCTTGAGCGCTGATGCTTGTAGCGTATTCTGGGTATTCTCCAGCATTGAGATATAAGACGCCCTTATCGGCAAAGGTCTCGTCTAAAGTGCCGTTGGCATTAAGTCTCAACAGATAAGATTCGTATAACATGTCTGCAGATACTTTATGACCAGTGATGAGCATTCTGTCATCATCCAATATCTCAATGTCGTATGCGTAGCAATAAGCCCAGAGTGTTGGGTCTAATATGATTATCACTGTTCCGTCATTGCCGAAAGTCAAGTCGAGTTTGCCTTTGGCATTGTAGCGTCTTACCAGGATCTGGTCGTCGAAATAACCTGTAACAATAGGACGTCCTTTTGAATCTATATCGATTGCTTCATAAACGATGCCGTTGCCGTATTCTGAAATGGCATAGCCGTTATCTCCGAAATCTGTGTTTTCGAATCCGTTTTCATCTAGGCAGATGATGAAGGCGCTGTTGTTTATATAGTCGAAGGTGTAACCTGCAATCAAAAGATGTCCGTCTTTGTTTAAAACCGCATCGAAAGCAGCATTCATATATATGAGAGGGTTGGCCTTCAGATATACGATTCCGCCTTCTCCGTATGTCTCGTCTAATGTTCCGTCTACGTTATGGCGAGATGCGTATATTGAGTAATTATCTCCACCTACGCGAGCTCTTCCGACAGTCAAAATCTTGCCGTCTTCTTGGACCAGAATCTTTTCCATCATATCGTGTGCTATAGATGGGTCGAAGATGAACGAGCCGTCGGTGCCGAAATCTGTATTAGGTTCTCCCAGATTCTGTGCATAAGAGTTAAATGCTAATATGCTAATGAAAACAAGAGTGAATAATTTTCTCATAAGACTTGATTTTACAGGTTATACATTAAAACTCCATATAATAAAAGAGACGCCACAATGTGACGTCTCTACATGATTTAATTTATCTTATTTCTTGATGAAGCGTTTTACAACTTCATTGTTTTCTGACTTGACTTTAACGAAATAAACGCCATTGCTTAATTCTGAAACATTGACTGTTTGTTGATCGTATACTGTTGTCATTTGTCTTCCAAAAACATCGTAAACGCTGATTTCTTTTACTGCCATTTCTGTTTCAACGAAGAGTTGGTCTTTCACTGGGTTAGGGTAGACGCTAACTGATGAGCTGAGTTCGCTGATGCTTTCGTAGCCTTCAATATAAGCACGGATCATCCATGTGCCGCTGATATTATAAGCTGTTATGTCATTCCATGTTGTACCGTCTAATGTGATCCAGCGACCGTTTTTGTCACCGCTGTTTTCAGACATTGCTGCAGGGAAGCTATCACCATTATTTGTATATAATGTTACCCATAAGTTTTCGCCGAATAATGGAAGTGGAGCTGTTAAATCGAATTCAACGATATTTTTGGTACCTGTTGTTGAAAATGCTTGTTTGTGGATTAACATTTCAGGTGCATTTGTTCCACCAAAATAGATATTGATTTCGCCGTCTTGCATTGCATAGTCGAAGAAAGATACTTTTGTAAGAGTCTGACCTTCGCTAAGTTTGTCTGCAGGAATCATAATACCCCAAGAAAATGTTTGAGGGCCACCGATAGCATCTATGAAATCACCATCATCATAAGCAAACCAATTGCCGCCTCTTGTGTGGTTTGATGATGTAATTGGTTCAGCTTGGTTGCTGCGACGAAGTGTGTTGTCTTGAGCAAAAAGAGGGTTGATAGCAGCCAATAGTACTAATGAGCATAAAACTTTAGTAAAGAGTTTTTTCATAATATTTAATTTTTATGTTAGATGGTTCTTTTGATACTTTAACTTATGACAAGGGAGAACCAAATGCCCGCATCTTAAGTTGATTGTTTACGAGTGACAAAAATAAGTAAATAATTTAATTTTACAAATGTTTTTTATGATTAAAATTAAGTTTTAAAGCACTGTGTAATCTAAGACTATAAACAAACAAGACCCCAAAAAGTTTTGAGGTCTTGAGTCGTATTTTTAAGTCTATGAGTTTAAGAACTAACTTTCAATTATCCAAGGTAGCTCTTAAGGATTTTGCTTCTGCTTGTGTGTTTCAAGCGTCTGATGGCTTTTTCCTTTATCTGTCTTACGCGTTCGCGTGTGAGGTCGAATTTCTCGCCGATTTCTTCCAATGTCATTGGATGGCTGCCGTTGAGACCGAAGTAGAGACGTACTACATCAGCTTCGCGTGGAGTCAATGTTGAGATGGCGCGGTCGATTTCTTTTCTTAATGATTCATAAAGGAGCTCAGTCTCAGGAGTGATTACTTCGTCGCTTTTCAAGACGTCGTACATGTTGTTGTCTTCGTCTTGAACGAGAGGAGCGTCCATTGATACGTGGCGACCAGCATTCTTCATTGATTCTTTAACTTCAGCTTCGGTGATGTCGAGAGCCTCAGCGATTTCTTCTGCGTTAGGTTCGCGTTCAAACTCCTGTTCCAACTTGGCGTATGTCTTGTTGATTTTGTTGATAGAACCGATTTTGTTAAGTGGTAAACGGACTATACGTGATTGTTCTGCCAAAGCTTGGAGGATAGATTGACGAATCCACCATACAGCGTAAGAGATAAATTTGAAGCCTCTGGTTTCATCAAAACGTTGTGCTGCCTTGATCAAACCCAAATTACCTTCATTGATAAGGTCAGGAAGACTCAAACCTTGATTTTGGTATTGCTTAGAAACAGAAACAACGAAACGGAGGTTAGCCTTGGTGAGTTTCTCAAGAGCGATTTTGTCGCCTTGTCTGATTCTCTGAGCCAATTCTACTTCTTCGTCAGCTGTGATAAGTTCTACCTTACCTATTTCTTGCAAATACTTGTCAAGAGATGCGGTCTCTCTGTTTGTAACCTGTTTGGTAATTTTTAACTGCCTCATATTACATTATTTAGTTAACAATTAACAATGCACAATTAACAATTCGCTAATTGTACATTGTCAATTGTACATTGTTAATTTTTCTTGCTTTTGTGTTCTGGTTTGCCGCCTTTGTGGTCGTTGCCTTTTCTTTCGCCTTTGTTTTCGTTGCGTGGACGTTCTGGTTTTTCTACGTAACCTTCTGGTTTTGGCAACAAGGCTTTTCTTGAAAGACGTAACTTGCCTGTCTTTTGTTCTATTTCGATGAGCTTAACGTCAATTTCGTCACCTTCTTTAAGGATGCCGTCCAAGTTTTCGAGGCGTTTCCATTCTACTTCAGAGATGTGTAACAAACCATCTTTGCCTGGTAAAATTTCAACGAAAGCACCGAATGCCATGATTGACTTAACAACGCCGTGGTATACTTCACCTACTTCAGGAACTGCTACGATGCCACGAACTCTTGCTTTAGCTGCTTCGAGATCTTCTTTGTTTGAAGAAGCGATTTCTACGATGCCGCAGTTTTCTTGTTCAGTGATTACGATGACAGTGTTAGTAACCTTTTGGATTTCTTGAACAACTTTACCGCCAGGTCCTATAACAGCGCCGATGCAGTCTTTAGGGATGCAGATCTTTTCGATGCGAGGTACACTTTCTTTATAGTCTTCTCTTGGTTCTGTGATAGTCTTAGCCATTTCGCCGAGGATGTGCATACGACCAGCTCTTGCTTGTTCGAGAGCTTCTGTAAGAACTTCGTATGAAAGACCGTCAACTTTGATGTCCATTTGGCAAGCTGTGATACCGTCTTTTGTACCTGTGACTTTGAAGTCCATGTCACCGAGGTGGTCTTCGTCGCCTAAGATGTCTGATAAAACAGCATATTTGCCTGTTTCATTATCTGTGATAAGACCCATTGCGATACCTGCTACAGGTTTCTTCATCTTAACGCCAGCATCGAGGAGAGCGAGTGTACCGCCACAAACTGATGCCATTGATGATGAACCGTTAGATTCTAAGATGTCAGAAACGACGCGGATTGTATAAGGATTTTCGTCTTCGCCAGGGATCATTGATTTAAGAGCTCTTTCAGCGAGGTTGCCGTGACCGATTTCACGACGGCTTACGCCGCGGCTTGGTTTGCATTCGCCTGTTGCGAAGCTAGGGAAGTTGTAGTGTAACATGAAGTTTGATGTGCCTGTTACAACAGCTCCGTCTATTGTTTGCTCGTCGAGTTTTGTACCTAATGTAACTGTTACGAGAGCTTGTGTTTCACCACGTGTGAAGATTGCTGAACCGTGTGTTGAAGGAAGTACGTCGACTTCTGTCCAGATAGGACGGATTTGGTCTAACTTACGGCCGTCTAATCTCTTTCTTTCGATCAAGATAGCGTCGCGGACAGCTTTACGTTGAATATCGTGGAAGTAACGTTTTGCCAAAGATGATTTTTCTGCGAGTTCTTCTTCGCTGAAGTTAGCGAGGTAAGAGTCGAGGATAGCGCCGAAGTTGGCTTCGCGTTCGTGTTTGTTAGCGTTGCCTGTGAGAGCGAAGTCATAGCATGGTTTGTATAATTTTTCCATCATGTCTGCTCTTAAAGCTTCGTCGTTTGTCTCGTGGCAGTATTCGCGTTTTGTCTGAGCTTTCTCAACTTTTGCTGCGAGTTCTATTTGAGCTTGGCAGTGAACTCTGATAGCGTCGTGAGCTGCTTTCAAAGCGTTGAGCATTACTTCTTCAGAAACTTCTTTTGATTCGCCTTCAACCATGCAGATGTCTTTCATTGAAGCTGCAACCATGAGTTCGAGGTCAGCGTTTTTAAGCTCTTCTTCTCTTGGGTTGATGACGTATTCGCCGTTGATGTAAGCTACGCGTACTTCAGAGATAGGACCGTTGAAAGGAATGTCTGATACTGCGAGAGCTGCTGATGCTGCGAGAGCTGCGTATGCGTCTGGCAATACGCCGACTTCACCTGAAATGAGAGAAATCTGTACTTGTGTTTCTGCGTGATAGTCGTCTGGGAATAATGGTCTTAAGGCTCTGTCAACTAAACGAGAGATTAAGATTTCATAGTCTGATGGTTTGCCTTCGCGTTTGAAGAAACCGCCAGGGAACTTGCCTGTAGCGGCGTATTTTTCTTTATAATCGACTGAGAGAGGTAAGAAGTCAACGTCTTCTTTTGCGTCCTTTGCTGTAACAACTGTTGCTAACAACATTGTCTTGCCGCATGTTACAACTGCTGAACCGTCGGCTTGTTTTGCTAAACGACCTGTCTCTATTGTGATTGTTTCATTACCGAGTTGGATGGTTTGTTTAATTCCTTCAGGACCCATTGTTTTCGTCTTTTTAGTTTATTATTAATAAGTGGCTGGTATGAAAATAAAATATACGCAAAAAAAAGGCAATCTTACATTGCCTTTTTTTTGCTATCACGTACGATACGCTATTATTTTCTAATACCTAATTCTTTGATGATAGTACGATATCTTTCGATATCTTTGTTCTTTAAGTAATCAAGAAGTCTTCTTCTTTTACCTACGAGACGAACTAATGAACGCATTGTAGCAACGTCTTTCTTATTTTGCTTCATGTGTTCTGTTAAGTGTTTGATTCTGAAAGTGAACAAAGCAATTTGTCCTTCTGCTGAACCTGTGTCTTGTGCATTTTTACCGTATGCACTGAAAAATTCTGATTTCTTTTCTGCAGTTAAATACATATCTTTTCTTTTTACTTCTTTCTTTTCGGACTGCAAAGATACTATTTTTTTTGTTTGAAAAAACTTTTTTTAATAATTTTTTAAAAATAATAATCTTTGTAGTTAACTTATTGATTTATAAATTGATAAAACTTTATTTTTCAATACTGACAACATACTGAAAACTATAACAATAAAGTATGCGCTTTATAAAAATAGATTTGGTACATCTTCTTCTTCGTTGATGTATGTCTTTTCTTCGTTGATATCTTGTGTAGATTCGCTAGCGCTACTGTTGTTGTCTATTGATTCTTCGATGTTTTCTACATCAGTTTTCTTTTTGAAGTTAGGGAAGTTTATGATTTTTGTATAAACGCCTCTGAACTTATTTGATTTTTCAAGTAAAGGCACTAAAGCTGATGTAAAGATGATTGTGAAGAATATCACGGAGAAAACGATATTGCTTACTCTTTCTGAACCTGCTAGCTGTGACTGTGATATCATTGTTGCAAGAACTGCGGCTGCAAGACCTCTTGGTATCATCATCGACAGGAAAGCTCTGTCTTTTGCATTGATGCCTTTGATGTCTGATGGCAGTGATATTCTCACGACATATATTCTTAATATTATCAACATAAATGAAATACTGAGACCTATTAATAACGATATGAAGCTGTCGAATTTTATTGATATGCCAACGTAGACGAAGAAGAAGGTCTTCATCAAGAAAACGAGCTCGCTGAACAAAGTCTTCTCTGTAGGGTTGAGCAGGGTAGGCTTTCTGTCTGAGAATTTCTTCAGCCATCTGTCGTGGATCAATTCCATATTGGCAAGTCCGATTCCGAAGGCTAGGGCAGAGATGATTCCGCTGTAACCTAACAGCTCGTTGATGCCGTAGATGATGAAAACGAAGGCAGGTGTGGTGAAGATGGAATTGTTGATGGTTCTGACCTTGTCAAGTACCATAGACCAGAATATAGAGCCAATAAGGCCGATGAATGACGCTAGCAAGAATGAAGAGAAAACCTGTCCGAAGATTACGCCAACTCTGATTTCTCCGTATTTATATGATTCGAATATCGCCAATGTCACGACGATGCATAAGATTGCGCTGAATGCTGATTCTAGGATCAATATGGTCTTGCTTTTTTCTCCGATGCTGATTTGTTTTACCAGAGGAATCGCCACTGCGGATGAGGAGCCTCCTAATGCAGATCCGAGCATGAAACTGATGCCTGGGTTCATGCCTAGTGCTAGCCAACCGAACAATCCTACAGCTGTCATGGTAAATATGAAATTTACTATGGTGAGTGATACTGTATCTTTGATGGAATCAGCTAATGTCTTGAAAGATAATTCTGTGCCGCTTTCAAATAAAAGGATTACAAGTGTAAGCTGCCCGAAGATGTTTCCTATGGTGCTTAGTTTTTCTGCATCTACAATCTTTAATAATGGCCCGATTACGATGCCTATAAACATAAGTAATACTACGTCGGGTATTCTTTTTTTACTGAAGATTTCGGCAAACCAGTGCGCTGCAAATACTAATGTTCCTAATGTTAAAATGAGTAATGCTGGATCCATTGTAATTTTTTTGCAAAGATAAAAAAAAGAGGGCTCATTTCTGAACCCTCTTAGAAATATTTGATTTTTTGTATTATTCACCTTTGTAGAAAGGAAGCTTAACGATTGTAGCAGGGATGAGTTTTTCTCTCACTTTGATGAAGATTTCGTTACCGAATTTGCAGTGTGATTTTGCTACATAACCCATACCGATAGCTTTCTTTACAGATGGTCCCATTGTACCTGAAGTAACCTCACCGATTACATTGCCTTCAGCGTCGCAGATTTCGTAGCCGTGACGTGCGATACCTTTGCCTGTGATTTCGAAAGCGCGTAATTGACGAGTTGTGCCTTCTGCCTTTTGTTTTTCGTTTAATTCGCGGTCGATGAAGTCGTTGCCGTCAACGAATTTTGTGATCCATGCTAAACCAGCTTCGATTGGAGATGTTGTGTCGCAGATGTCGTTGCCGTATAAGCAGAATCCCATTTCAAGACGTAATGTGTCGCGTGAACCTAAACCTGCAGGTTTGATGCCGAATTCAGCGCCAGCTTCGAGAACTTTCTTGTAGATTTCGATAGCAGCGTCGTTTGGCATGTAGATTTCGCAACCGCCTGAACCTGTATAACCTGTTGTTGAGAAGATAACGTCTTTTACACCAGCGAATTCTAAGATTTTGAATGTGTAGTATTCCATATCTTCAACAGTTGTAGCTGTGAGCTTTTGCATAGCTTTCAAAGCCAAAGGACCTTGAACTGCGAGTTGTGACCATTGGTCGCTTTCGTTGATGAATTCAACGCCGAGTTCCATGCCCATTTCCAAAGCGATAGCTGACATCCATGCCCAGTCTTTGTCGATGTTAGCAGCATTAGGAACCATGAAATATTCGTCTTCAGCAACGCGGTAGACTAACATATCGTCAACGATACCGCCTTTGCCGTTTGGTAAACATGTATATTGAACTTTACCGTCTGTCAAAGCTGCAACGTCGTTTGTTGTGCAACGTTGTACAAAAGCGAAAGCTTTAGGACCTTTAGCGCGGAATTCGCCCATGTGTGATACGTCGAAAACACCAACACCTTTACGAACTGTTTCGTGTTCGATGTTAACGCCTTCAAATTGAACTGGCATGTCAAAACCTGCGAAAGGAACCATCTTGGCGCCCATTTCACGGTGCATTTCGTTAAAAACGGTCTTCTTTAAATTTTCTGTATTTTCCATAATATATTTGATTGAGTAATTTTTCTTGAGCGCAAAAATAATAAAATAATATTCAAAAAAATATCAATATTGAATTTATTTTTTCATAAATTCGCAACATGGGAAAAGCACTTAATATATTAATAGGAATTGTAGTTTTTATTATAGCGGCGTATTTTGTTTTATGTGTCGTATTTGCTGCAATTTATGGGTATCGTCTTATGACCGGCAAGATTTCCAAAGAAGAACAAGAACGTTTGCTGGAATTGCATAAGCGAGAAAAAGAGCGTGACCGCCAGAAACGTATAATTAAAAAGAATAGCCGCAGAGGAAGTGCGTTTCATTTCCTTTCATATCCTTCACCGTTGAACAGATGGGGACTTTGGCATTAATTTAATTGATTGATAAATTATGATAGGGGTTATTTGTGGAATAATAATAGCAATTTGTGTTCTGTATCTTCTGTATCTTTTGATCAGGTTTTTAATAAGATCAGTGCCAGTGGTGGCCGGCTCTATAGTCGCATATACAGCTCTAGTATTAATTATTATTTTCAATATATTGTTTTATCCTTTTACAAATAAAAGGAAAGATGATTTTATAAAAAATCCCACATCGACAAGGATAGCAATATTTCTTTGGTTTATAATGTGGTTGATGATTGCATTTATAGTTATGGTTTTGATATTGGTGGAGTGAAAGTTCTGTTAATTTAAACTTCTCGTATTTTTGTTTTTTCGTATCTTTGCAGGATAACAACCTCTGTAATTAATGAAGAGATATTTTTTAATTATATTATTGATTTTATTCTCAATAACAAAGCTCAATGCCGCTTATATTCTTATTCCGATGGATGATACGCAGACGAATCATCTGAAAGCTTACGGCGTGGCGTATTGGGTTTTGGAGCGCGAGGTGGAGATAAGCTGGCTTCTTAACTACAAAGGCGGCAGTTATCTGATTCCGTATCATGATATGTTTGAACGCGAATGCAAACTGCGTAATGTGTCTTTTCAAGTTATCGCTGATGTGCAAGCAGAGGGTATCCTCGCTGAAATAGCGGTTCCGGATGTCAATATGGACGAGATGAAACTGCAGAAGGTGCCGCGCCTTGCAGTGTATGCTCCAAAGACAATCCTGCCTTGGGATGATGCAGTGACGATGGCTCTTACTTATGCCGAAATTCCTTACGATATCATTTACGATGACGAAGTTATGGAAGGCGTGCTGCCGACTTACGATTGGCTGCATATGCATCATGAGGACTTCACTGGTCAATTCGGTAAGTTCTGGGCTCGCTATCGAAACTATCCTTGGTACCAAGAGGATGTGAAAAAACAGGAAGAGACGGCGCAGCGTCATGGATATAATAAGGTGTCACAGCTTAAACTCGCTGTGGTGAAGAAAATACGTGACTTCGTCGCTGGCGGAGGTTATCTCTTCTCAATGTGTTCTGCTCCGGATAGCTTCGATGTCGCTCTAGCTGCTGACGGCCTTGACATCTGCGATGTGATGTTCGATGGCGATGGCATAACACCTGGTGATCCGCAGAGACTCAACTACGACAATTGCTTTGCATTCACTGATTTTTCTGTTTCAGTGAATCCTCAAGAATATGAGATTTCCGATATTGATGTTACTATGAATCGTTCTAAGTCGGTGAAGGAGAACAACGATTATTTCCTGCTTTTTGACTTCTCGGCAAAATGGGATCCGGTTCCTACAATGCTGACGCAGTCGCATGAAAGGCTGATAAAAGGATTTATGGGACAGACGACGGCTTTCGATAAGCGTTATGTTAAACCTAGCATAGTGGTGCTCGGCGATAATGCTGCTTTGGGTGAAGACAGATATATTCACGGAAATTTCGGCAATGGCTTCTTTACATTCTACGGCGGCCATGATCCGGAAGATTATCAGCATCTTGTCGGCGACCCGCCTACAGAACTTGATATGCATCCAAACTCACCTGGCTATAGGCTTATATTAAATAATGTGTTGTTTCCAGCGGCAAAGAAAAAGAAACAGAAAACTTGATTTAATTCATAATTCATAATTCATAATTTGAGAAATAAATAATTAAAATATTGCTAAATGAAGAAAATTGTACTTGTATCATTAGTTGTCTTGTTATCTATAGGACAATTATTTGCAAATCCTGTCGATGTTAATGCTGCAAAAAGCATCGGAGAAAAATTCGTTAGAAATAACATGCAGTCTTTAAGAGGCTTTCAAAGTTCAAAGCATGTTTTGACATTGAAAGACGACAATGGTAATGCTTGTCTGTATGTCTTTAATATTGAAGATAAAGGTTACTATATCGTTTCTGCTGATGATAGAGCGAAACCAATCTTGGCATATTCTGATGAAGGATGCATAGATGTGAATAATATTTTGCCAGCGATGGCTTATTATTTGGAACATTACAAAAATGCAATTTCATACGCTATTGTAAATGACCTTCCTGCAGAAAATGCGATAGTCAATGAGTGGTACTCTGTTAAAACAAGAGGAGTTGTTGCGGAGAGAAATATCGGCAAGTCGGTGGAACCTTTGGTTGACTTGTTATGGAATCAGGTTTATCCATATAACTATTTCTGCCCAACAGAAAAAGGCGGTCCTGGTGGTCGTGCCTATGTCGGATGCGCAGCCGATGTCATGGCTATGATCATGAAATATTGGAATTATCCAGCAAAAGGAAAAGGCTCACATTCTTATATTCCAGAAGGCTATTCAATTCAGACTGTCGACTTTTCTGAAGCGACATACGATTGGGATAATATGCCAAAAGAAATTTTCAGTTCTTCACCCAAAAAAGAAATCGAAGCAATAGCTGAATTGATGTATCATTGCGGTGTTGCTATCGATATGCAATATGGTCCTACAGCAAGTTCAGGATATTCTGAGATGGTGCCAAATGCTATGAAGAAATATTTCTACTATACAGCAAATATGCGTCATCTGTATCGTGACCAACACGAACTTGGTGTATGGGAACAACTTCTTAGAGACAATTTGGATCAAGGATTCCCTATTTTCTATGCAGGTTCAAGCCAGATGAGCGGCGGTCACGCTTTCTTGTGCGACGGCTATACTGAAGACGGCTACTTCCACTTCAACTGGGGATGGTCAGGTGCGTTGAACGGCAACTTTGCAATAGACGCACTTAACCCAACAGGTGCCGATTATAATTCAAATCAGAGAGTTATATTGGATGTGATTCCAGATTACGCACATAATTGTATGCCAAAATCACCGGTGATAGAGACAGAAGCAAAGTCGGCATATTCTAAAAAAGGTGTCGTAAAGGTTTATGCTCCAGAGTTGTCAGAATTAGAAGTGGCATTGGAAACTATAGATAAGATAGTGGTTTTAAGAGATAATAAAGAAGTCTTCTCAAAGGAAAATGTTACACCAGGTGCTGTCGTCGTTTTTGAAGATGAGGTCGAGGAATATGGCATATATGATTATTCAGCTTATGCAGTAAGCAATGGCATTATCGGCCGTTGGGGAAATGCTCCGTTGTTGTATGGTTCTACATGCTCATGGAATATAACTGCATCAACAACAAATTACCAAGGCTGGAATGGCGCTTCTGTGAAATTGTTGAGCGGAGGTGAGGTCTTTGAAGAAATTACAGTCGCAAACTCTACACCTGTTAATATGTCGGTGCAAGTTCCAGAAGGTGAAATTTCATGTGAGTGGGTCGCTCCTAAAATGAAAGTTCCATCAATGTCGATAATCATCAAGAATTCTAATGGTGAAGTAGTCTATGAATATTCTGGTTCTTCAGCGAATTTGCAAGAAGGCGTTATATATTCAGGAAACAATAGTTGTGACAATTGCAAAACTCCAGAAAAACTTTCTGCTAAATTTATTATTGTCGATAATCAAGAAGGTATAATGGTTTCTTGGGAGAAAGCGGGTGCACCACAGGCTTATAAAGTATACAGAAGCAATAATAATAAAGATTACAAAGAGATAGCAAGTGTTGATCCTACAGAAAATCAATATTTTGATGCAACAGAAATCAACGGTTTGTATTATTATCAAGTAACGGCATATAACGATGATTGCGAGTCAATGCCAGCTGTAACAGAAGATTACGATTCTGATTATGTGATGGTTGAGCAAGTGTCAATAGATGAAAATACAGTGGCGGCTGTCGTTTATCCTAACCCGGTTTCAGAAAGATTGCATGTTTCAGCAGAAGGCTTGACAAATGTTTCAGTGTTTAGCATCCTTGGTCAAAGATTGCTTGATGTAAATCTTGATTCTGATGAATGTGTCCTTGACGTTAGCGTATTTGAAAATGGTGTTTATATGCTTAAGGTTTCCACACAAAATGGTGGCTTTACACGCAGAATATGCATCAGCAAATAGTGGTAAAAATTAATTAAAGACTTATAGAAAAAAATATTAAATTTGCAGACTAACAAAATTGAATATTAATAAACAAAACACAAATGAAAAGATCATTCTTATTAGTTGCTATTTTGTTGGCTTTCAATTCACTTTTTGCCGATAATCTCGATGTTAACAGAGCAAGAGAATTCGGACATAGATTCGTTAAAGCCAATTTCGAGCAAAAAGAAAACAATGAACTAGATTTAGTTTATACTATGAAGTCGGAATCAGGAGAACCTTGTTTCTACGTATTTAACGTATCAGACTATGGTTTCGTAATGGTTTCTGCAACAGACGTCGTAAGACCAATCCTCGGTTATTCAGAAGACGGTATCTTTGAAACAGACAACATCGCTCCAGGATTAGGCTTTATGATGGAAGACTACCAAGAGTCTATCTCTTATGCTCTCGAAGCTGTTATAGAAGCTCCAGCTTATGTGAAAGCAGAATGGCAAGCTCTTGAAACAACAGGTAAATTGAGACCTGCAGAAAGAGGCGTTAAAATTGGACCTTTATGCAAAACATCATGGGACCAAAAATGGCCTTACAACTACTACTGCCCAGATTTGAATAGACCTTTCGCATCAAATGGTAAATCTGTTGTTGGTTGTGTTGCGACTGCAATGTCTCAGATCATGAAGTACTGGGAACACCCAACACAAGGTTCAGGTTCTCATACTTACAAACCAAATACAGACGAGTACGTTTACCCAGAACAATCTGCAAACTTTGGTGAAACAACATATGATTGGGCAAACATGCCTTATCAAATCGACAAGAATTCTCCACAAGAACAAATTGAAGCTGTAGCATTGTTAGGTTACCAATGTGGTGTCTCTGTTGATATGATGTATGATGATGATGGTACAGGTGCAGGTGCTTACTCTGCTGATGTTCCTTTTGCAATGAACAAATATTTCGGTTATGCACAAAGCACATTTAAAGCAAGAACAGTTTCTGCAGAAATATGGGATTCATATATCAGAGAAGCTATTGAAATGGGTCGTCCTATTTTCTACGCAGGTACTTCAAATGCTGGTGGCGGACACGCTTTCGTATGTGACGGTGTAGATGAAAATGGTTTGTTCCACTATAATTATGGTTGGTCAGGTTCTGGTGACGGATACTTCGCATCAACAGCTACAGACTATCCAAACGACGTAGGTGCTATCTTCGATATCATGCCAAAAGAAGTTTTCCAAAATACAATGGAATCACCAAAGAACTTGGTAGTTACACCTGCAGATAATAACAAATTATCAGCAACACTTACTTGGAAAAACCCAACTTACACTTTGAATGGTTCTACTTCTATTAAAAATATTGATAAGATAGTCATTGAAAGAAATGGTAAGGTTATACATGAAATGAAAGACGTTAAACCAGGCGAGACAGCAACTTATGTTGATAAGACAGTTCCTTGCTACAGCTATTTTGAATACTCTGTATATGCAGTTGTAGGTGGTGCACATGGTAAAATAGCAAGAGCTGAAAGCATAGGTTTCGGTCCAACATGTAAATGGCAGTTGATTCTCCAATCATCAGCATTCCAAGGTATGAGAGGCGCTAACGTAACAGTTTATGATGATGCTGGCGCTATCGCAATGAAGAAGACAACAGAAAACTCTCAATTGACAACATACGATTTGAACGTTCCTTATGGCAATGTTAAATTCGAATGGAATCCTGCTGATGCAAATCAGCCAACATACACACTCACACTGCTTCTTAAAGACCATGCTGGCAACACAATATTTAACTATTCAGGTCCATCACAAAATATGCCTCAAGGTATATTCATGGATACAATAAACGATTGTGGTTATGTAGTTCCAGAAGGTAATCCTTACGACTTGGTATGTAAAGTTAAAGATAATACAGTGGTTTTGAATTGGAAAGGTATAGGCGGTGACTATTACGGATATAATGTGTTCCGTGACGGTGTTCTCATTGCTTTGGCTCCAACAACAACATACACAGATACAGACGTTCCTCATGGCGGTCACTGCTACACAGTTACAGCTTTGTTCGATGGTGGTAATACTAAAGAATCAAATGAAGCTTGTGCTGTATTGACAGAAAACTGTGAACCAGCTAAAAACCTTAAGTATGAACTTACTCAAGTGTTCAAACCAAAACTTTCATGGAGCAAACCAAACAATGCAACAGGTCTTACTGGTTACTATATAATGAGAAAAGTAGGCGTTGATGGTGAATGGATGAGAATTAAGGTTTTGGCGGCAAGCAAGACTGACTATACAGATAATAGCGTAAACCAATTAGATACATGGTATTTCTATAAAGTTCAAGCTTATTACCAAGGTATCGATTGCTTGTCAGCACCTGCAACAGTAGAAGGAAATAAAGATGAATACGTACTTAAATTCTTCTATTCAGAAACAGGCGTAGAAAACAATGCTGAACAAAATATTGGAATATATCCAAACCCAGCTAACGAAAAAATCACTATCGAAGCTCAAAATATCGAAAGTGTTTCTATCACAAACGTAATGGGTCAAAAGGTATATGAACAATCAGTTAATAACGATAATATGGTTATCGACGTTAACGAATTACCAGCAGGCGTTTATATGATCAACGTCGTTACAGACGAATATGAAACAACAAAACGTATTTCAATCGTTCACTAATCAATATGTGAGATAACAAAAAAAGCGACCATATGGTCGCTTTTTTGTTTCTTATTTCTTTTCCCAAGTTTCGAATCTGTAAGAGTAGTCAACTTGTGGATCGTCATCGATGACTTCAAGTTCTGTCAATTCCCATTCTTCGAAGTTGATGATAGGGAAGTATGTGTCAGCTTCAAAGTCTTTGTCAACTCTTGTGAGATATAATGTCTCAGCCTTGCTTAAGAATTGTTCGTAGATCATTCCGCCGCCCATGATGAAAACTTCAGCTTCATTTTGAACGAGTTCCATTGCCTTTGGAATTGATGTTGCCAATTCAAAACCTTCTGGTGCAGAGTCGAGTCTGTCAGAGATGATGATGTTGCGTCTGTTAGGCAAAGCTTTCTGTCCTGGTAATGATACGTATGTGTTATGACCCATGATAACACATTTTCCTGATGTCACTTTCTTGAAGTGCTTAAGGTCGTTAGAGATATGCCATAACAATTGACCGTTCTTTCCGATAGCTCTGTTTTTTGCCATCGCTACTACTATAGAAATTTTTGGCTTCATATAAAGTAATTTTTTATTGTTTCTTAAATAGATACTTCTGCCTTGATGGCGTCGTATGGATTATAGTCTTCTAATTTGAAATCTTCGTATTTAAAGTCGAATATGCTTTTCACCTCAGGGTTGAGCTTCATTGTTGGAAGATGACGAGGCTCACGGCTGAGCTGTAATTTTACTTGTTCGATATGATTGTTGTAGATGTGTACATCGCCGAATGTGTGTACGAAATCACCGAGTCCGAGTCCGCAGACCTGAGCTATCATCATTGTCAATAATGAGTATGATGCGATGTTGAAAGGCACTCCGAGGAATACGTCGGCGCTTCTTTGATACAATTGACAAGATAATTTGTTGTCGGCTACATAAAACTGGAAGAAAGCGTGACAAGGAGGAAGAGCAGCTTTGCCGTCAGCGACGTTTTGTGCAAAGTCCTTGGATTTCTCGTCAGGCAACACGCTTGGATTCCATGCTGTCACGATATGGCGGCGGCTGTTAGGATTATTCTTGATGGACTCAATCAGGTCAGCGATTTGGTCGATGCCTTCGTTGTTCCAGTTTCTCCACTGAGCTCCATAGATAGGACCGAGGTCGCCGTTTTCGTCAGCCCATTCGTCCCAGATACTTACCTTATTATCGTGCAGATATTTGATGTTGGTGTCGCCATTGATGAGCCATAATAACTCATGAATGATAGAACGGAGGTGGACCTTCTTGGTTGTGAGAAGAGGGAAACCTTCTTCTAAGTTGAAACGCATCTGATAACCGAATACGCTCTTTGTTCCGGTGCCGGTTCTATCACCTTTCTGATGACCATTGTCAAGAATATGCTGTAATAAGTCTAAGTATTGTTTCATTTATATAGTCTGCTTTTTGTCGTTAATAATGTCTCTTAAGATAGAAGCCTTGGCGTAATCTTCAACTTCAATGGCCTCTTTTAAGAGCTGCTCCAATTCTGCTATAGAATATCTCTCAAAATCAATGTCAGTGTCAAAGTCTGTATCAAAGTCGGTTTCGGTGTCATTGTCTTCCTCAATGTCATCCATTACGATTCCGGCTTCTTCGATAACTTGGCTGTTAGCATAGATAGGAGCGTTGAAGCGCAATGCTATGGCGACGGCATCAGATGTGCGAGCATCGATAATGCTTTCTTCGCCGTCTTTGACGCAGTGAAGCTCTGAATAAAACACGCCGTCTTTGAATCTGTTGATAAGGACTTCTGTGATATTGATATCGAAAGATGTTGCGAAAGTCTTGAATAGGTCGTGGGTGAGAGGTCTTCTGGTTTCATGTCCTTCAATGGCTATTACAATTGACTGAGCTTCAGCCTCTCCAATAATGATAGGAAGTCGCGTCTTGTCGCCCTTAACTCCTAGAATCAAAGCATAGGCGCCACTCTGCGATTGGCTGTACGTTATTCCTATTACATCTAACAAAACACTATTCATGTTACAAAAGTACGGACAAACTTTTAATTAAACAATATTAAATTTTATTTTTTGAAAAATTTAGGAAAAATAGTTTGTGAGGTATTGAAATATTGTGCAATTTTGTATTTTAATAGAGTGGAAGGTTAGAAATTTATTTATTCACTAAAACTTATTATATGGATTATGTAATTTATTTGGTGTTGGCAGCCTCTGTTTTAGCATTGGGGTTTGCCTACTATTTTTACAAGAGTATGTTGAATGAAGATGAAGGCACTGATTTGATGAAGAAAATCGCTTCTCATGTCAGAAAAGGTGCTATGGCTTATCTTAAGCAACAATACAAAGTTGTTATTATTGTTTTTATCGTATTGGCAGTTCTCTTTGCCGTGATGGCATATTTCGGATTGCAGAATGAATGGGTCTGGTTCGCCTTTTTGACTGGTGGTTTCTTCTCAGGCTTGGCTGGCTTCTTTGGTATGAAGACCGCTACTTACGCTTCAGCACGTACAGCCAACGCTGCCAAGAAATCATTGAATGACGGTCTTAGAGTGGCTTTCCGTTCAGGCGCTGTTATGGGCTTGACAGTAGTAGGCCTTGCTCTTTTGGACATCAGTCTCTGGTTCATCATCTTGACTCAATTCACAGACTACGACTTGGTCGTTATCACAACCACAATGTTGACTTTCGGTATGGGTGCTTCTACTCAGGCTCTCTTCGCACGTGTAGGTGGCGGTATCTACACCAAAGCAGCTGACGTTGGCGCTGACCTCGTTGGTAAGACAGAATACAACATCCCAGAAGATGATCCTCGTAACCCTGCTACTATTGCAGATAACGTAGGTGACAACGTAGGTGATGTCGCTGGTATGGGTGCTGACCTTTATGAATCATACGCAGGTTCAATACTTGCAACAGCAGCTCTCGGTGCGGCGGCTTTCGCTAAGTCAGCTATCGACGGAATGCAGCTTAAGGCTATATTCGCACCGATGCTCATCGCAGCAGTGGGCGTGCTTCTTTCTATCATAGGTATCTTTATGGTCAGAACAAAAGAAGATACTAACATGAAGAAACTTCTCGCAGCATTGAGCCGTGGTACTAACACAAGTTCTATCTTGATTGCCATTGCAACATTCTTCATCCTTTGGGGACTCGGAATCGAGAACTGGCTCGGCATATCTTTCTCAGTAGTCGTAGGTCTCGTTGCAGGTGTCATCATCGGTAAATTCACTGAATATTACACATCACAATCATATAAACCAACACAGAAAGTTGCTGAAAGTGCTAATACAGGTCCTGCTACAGTCATCATCTCAGGTCTCGGCCTAGGTATGATTTCAACAGCAGTTCCAGTCTTGACAATCGGTGTTGCAATCATCTTGGCTTATCTCTGTGCAACAGGTTTTGATGTAAATAATTTCATGTCAGCAGAAAATCTTTCATTAGGATTATACGGTATCGGTATCGCTGCTGTCGGTATGCTTTCAACATTAGGCATCACTTTGGCAACAGATGCTTACGGACCTATCGCTGACAACGCTGGTGGTAATGCAGAGATGAGCGGTCTCGGCGCTGAGGTACGTAAACGCACTGACGCTCTCGACGCTCTCGGCAACACAACAGCTGCTACAGGTAAAGGCTTCGCTATTGGTTCAGCAGCTCTTACTGCATTAGCGCTCCTCGCTTCATACGTGGAAGAAATCAAGATCGCTCTCATCCGTCTCGCTGAAAACGCAAGCGACGGAATGGCACAGCTGACAGACAGCGTAGCTCTTACAGTTGAACAGATTAAAGAAACCACATTGGTAGATTTCATGAATTATTATGAAGTCAACTTGATAAACCCTAAAGTATTAATAGGTGTATTCATCGGCGCTATGATGTCATTCTTATTCTGCGGATTGACAATGAATGCCGTTGGCCGTGCAGCACAAAAGATGGTGGAAGAAGTAAGAAGACAATTCCGCGAGATAGCTGGCATCTTGGAAGGCAAGGCAGAACCTGACTATGCACGCTGTGTAGGTATCTCAACAAAAGGCGCACAGCAAGAGATGTTGTTCCCATCATTATTAGCAATCATCGCTCCTATAGCAGTAGGCGTTATCTTTGGCGTTGCTGGCGTTTTGGGATTGTTAATCGGTGGCTTGTCAACAGGATTCGTACTCGCTGTCTTCATGGCAAACTCGGGCGGTGCTTGGGATAATGCCAAGAAATATATTGAAGAAGACAACTTTGGCGGCAAGGGTTCAGACCAACACAAGGCAACAGTTGTTGGCGACACAGTCGGTGACCCATTCAAAGACACAGCAGGACCATCATTGAACATCTTGATCAAACTGATGAGCATGGTTTCAATTGTTATGGCTGGATTGACAGTAACGTTTACTTTGATATAAAAGACAACAGTTAACAGACAACGGACAACAGACTTTGTCCATAAAAGAATAAGAGATGTCGTTTATGACGTCTCTTATTTTTTTGTCCACGAATTAACACTAATCTAACACGAATATACAGTTTGATGTTCTGAAAGGGAGAAACAGATATAGCGTAAGGCATCGCCTTATGAAATTGAAAATTAGTTATCAAAAACTCAGAACTTCAGAACTTCAAAATTTTGAGATTTTAAATTTTTGAGATTCTGAATTTTAAAAAAAAGTTCTATATTAGCAGCCTCAAACGAAATGTAATGTCAAGCGTAGTTTTAAATAGAGTAGAAGAGAACTTAAGCAAATGTTGCTTATGTAACGCATTGACATACATTACAATTACCCCCCCCGTTGGCTGCTGAGCAAAACACCGAAATTTAATTTACAAAAATCTTATTTAACGAAATTGTACAAAGTGTGGTTTCATGCTTTGCGAAGGTGTATTGTGTATAATTGAAATTAGTAGTGTATAACCTAATAAAATATCGTTTATGTTAATAAAAGCAGAAGGAAAATGTCCTATATGTGGTAAGTTATATTCAGATAATATAACGGAACAAGAAGTTACATTCTATTGTGAAGATTGTGGAATGATACATAGAATGTGTCCGGAATGTAGAAATACATCACGAGCTGATGTGGCTGAATCTCTAGTTAAATTGAGCAAGGAACATAAAATTAAAGATGTTCATTTTACGGATAATGAGAAGATTGATGAAAAAATCTACGATATTGAAAATTATCCTCATTTATTTGTTCTTTCTTGTTTGATGGATAGACAGATAAAGGCTGAAAGAGCATGGGAAATACCATATAAGGTTTGTGCTGATTTATGTGGAAGTTTTGAGTTTGATAAACTCGCAGAACTTACTCGTGAGGATATAAAGAACTATTTCAATAATAAAAAATTACATCGTTACAATGATACGATGGCGGATATTTTTTATGAAGCTGTTAGTAGAATTCAAAATGTGTATGATGGCGATGCTTCTAAGATTTGGAGTGGAAATATAAGCAGTACAGAAGTTGTATATCGTTTCCTATGTTTTAAAGGCTGTGGTGTTAAGATAGCCACAATGGCGGCCAACCTTTTGTATCGCGTGTTTGGAATTCAATATAGCAGTTATTTTGCTTTGGATGTTTCGCCAGACATTCATGTTCGTAGAGTTTTGTATAGATTGGGTTTGATTGAAGATATGGATAATGTAGATTTGGTAATTTATAGAGCTAGAGATATAAATCCAGATTATCCTGGTATTATTGATGAGTTGTGTTGGGATATAGGCAGAAATTATTGTCATCAAACAAGCCCTAACTGTGGAGAGTGTTTGTTGAATAATATATGTGTAGGATATAAAGGTATCAGATTGGTTGACAAATGCTCTCAATGCGGAGGAAAACTACTTGACTCTTGGGAATATGCTAAGAAAATGCTTGGTGGAAATATCATGTTTTAAGAAATCAAATGTTAGTTTAATTAAATGTAAAATATCATGAAAAAACTTTTACTTTTTATTGCATTAATAATCTCTGGATTGGGATTGAATGCGCAAACACAATATGATGTAGATGGTTATGGAAAGTTTACTATTACATCTATAAATCCTCCAGAATGTAGATTGGAAAAATCAGATATAACCAGATATTGTGAAAGTTACATAATTCCAGAAGCTGTTGTGATAAATTCTAAGGTTTATTATGTGACGTCTATTGGTAATTCTGTGTTTTTGGGAAATACCAAATTGCAAAGTATTGTGATACCATCAGGCATAAAAGAGATTTTAGGAGCAGCTTTTAGAGAATGTCAATACTTGCAAAGTGTGATATTTGAAGAGAATTCACAGCTAGCGACTATTGGTGGAAATGCATTTAGATTGACTTCTATTAAGGATATAGAAATTCCCAATAGCGTAACATATATTGGTGATGGCGCTTTTGGTCAAACAGAATACTCGTCTATTGCGTTATTAGAAACTATAACATTTGGAGAAAATTCTCAGTTAACTTATATAGGTGATAATGCTTTTGAGTACCAAAGGAAATTACAAATAGTGAATTTTGAAGCTATACCTCAACTTATAACAATTGGATATGCTGCTTTTCAAGGATGTTCAAATTTGATAGGAATATCATTTTTAAATAATTCTCCGCTTACAACAATTGGAGGATGTGCTTTTAAAGGTTGTTCGAGTTTGTTAAGTGTTGATTTTGGTGATAATTCTAAACTTACAACAGTTGGATATGCTGCTTTTGAGGGGTGTTCTAGTTTGCTAAGTTTTGATTTTGGTGATAATTCTCCACTTACAACAATTGAAGAAGAAACTTTTAAAACATGTAAGAATTTGACTAGCTTGAAAATTCCGGCAGGTGTGACCGTTATTAAAAGTAATGCTTTTACTTATTGTGGTATAGATAGTTTGTCTTTCGAAAAAAAATCTCAACTTACAATAATTGAAGGTTCTGCTTTTTATCTATGTTATGGTTTGTTAAACCTTGATTTTAGTGATACACAACTTACAACAATTGGAAGTAACGCTTTTAAAGAATCAAGCTTGTTAAGTATTGATTTTGGTGATAATTCAAAGCTTACAACGATTGGTGATTATGCTTTCTATGACTGTGAACGTTTAACTAGTGTAAATTTTGGAGAAAATTCTCAGATTACAACAATTGGGAATTATACTTTTGATAAATGTTCAAGTTTGTTAAGTGTTGATTTTGGTAATAATTCACAACTTGAAACAATTGGACCATGGGCTTTTAGTGAGTGTTGGAATTTGTTAAGCGTTAATTTTGGTGATAATTCAAGACTTAAAACTATAAGTGGTTTTTCAAGTGTTGGAAGGTTAACAGATTTGAAAATACCTGAAGGGGTTACTAGTATTAGTGGTTTTGATAAATGTTCTGGTTTAGTGAGTCTAGAAATACCTAGTAGTGTTACTGAAATTGATGGGTTTTATAATGCAAGTGGGTTAGAAATAGTAAAGTGTTATGCAAAGGAAGTACCTTCAGCAGGAAATTCTTTTGTTGGAAATAATACTGATTTATCTTTAGTGAAATTATTGGTGCCTAAGGATTCTTATTTATTGTACAAATATAGTTACCCTTGGAGTAATTTTAATGTCTGCACGGGAATTGATTATAACATTAAAGTGTATTCAAGTAATGATAATTATGGTACTGTTGTTGGTGGTGGTAATTTTATGGAGGATGATTATGTAACGATAACAGCTACAGCAAATACAAATTATAAGTTTGTCAATTGGACGGAAAATAATGTAGTCGTTTCGACAAATCCAGAATATTCATTTGTGGCTTCTGCAAATAGAAATTTAGTGGCAAATTTTGAGTTGGAAACTTATAATGTGTCTGTACAAATTACTCCTGATAATGCCGGTACTGTTGAAGGTGCAGGTGTTCATTCTTATGGTAGTGAAATAACTCTGAAGGCTACAGCAAATGCAGGTTATGTGTTTGTTTGTTATATGGAAAATGAAGAAGTGGTTTCAGATAAAGCAACATATAGTTTTGTTGTGAATTCAAATAGAAACATAGTAGCTAAATTTGTAAAAATTCTAGTGCCTACTAATCTTGTTGCAACAGCTGAAAGTACTTCAACAATTAAACTTACTTGGGATAAGATGGATGGTGCTACGTCTTATAAAATTTATTGGTCAAAAGGTAATCCAGCAATTGCAACTGTAACGGAAAATTCATATTTAGTTCAAGATTTGGAACCATATGGATATTATGGATTTAAAGTAGCAGCTGTTTATAATAAAAAAGAATCTAATAAATCAGATTTTGTCTGGATTTATACTTTAGATTTACCGGTCTCAGTTCCAGAAAATGTTGTTACGGAAGCTACTGGCACTTCATCAATTTCATTAACATGGGATATTGTGGAAAATGCTTTGAGTTATAATATTTACAGAGGTACTACTAAAGTTGTTAAAAATGTTACGGATAATAATTATGTCTTTAATAACCTGAATTCTTACGCAGATTACTGTTATACGGTTACAGCGGTTCGTAATAAAACGGAATCGGAAAAATCAGAACCATCTTGCGCAAAGACATTCGACTTGCCAATTACAACACCAACTAATTTAGTTGCAGAAGCAACAAGTACTTCATCTATTTCATTAACATGGAATGCAGTAGAAAACGCATTAAGCTATAATATTTACAATGGAGTAAATAAGGTTGCAAACGTAACAACAACATCGTATGTAGTTGATAACTTGAATTATTACACAGATTATTGTTTCACGGTTTCAGCCGTAAGAAATGAAACAGAAACTGAGAATTCAGAACCATCTTGCGCAAAGACATTCGACTTGCCAATTACAACACCAACTAATTTAGTTGCAGAAGCAACAAGTACTTCATCTATTTCATTAACATGGAATGCAGTAGAAAACGCATTAAGCTATAATATTTATAATGG
>JAFYUH010000193.1 GCA_017549605.1 Bacteroidales bacterium | reverse complement strand
GGATAACAAATCTGATCTTGAGTATCTGCAGAGCCGAGCTGGTAAGCAAGCTGTCATCGACACACACGTAGAAGGTATCATCGAATACCTTTTGTCATCTGCTCATAAAGCTTGAACAACTCAGCAACAATATCAGCCTCAGCCATATTCTTCCAGTTGAATCCGTACGCCTCCATCACAGCTTTGTCGTTCTCCTGGTGAGCACGGCGGAGCTCGTACGGCATTGCAACTTCATCGTAGAGGTCAGCAAGTGAGCTGTCCGGATAGAGATTACGTGCATCAAGAATAGCCTGAGCTGTCTTCTCGATTTTTGCCTTTTGGGCATCTGTCGGTGTTGGCCATGGGAAGTTGTTGTACACGATATCCTTTGAATATCTATATCGCATTTCGAGTCGGCCACAAACTGCTCTCATCCATGACATATGTACTAGACTCTCAAGTAATCCGAAGTGATAAAGAGATGTATTTGGCATTATAAATACAAGGTCGCTTGACATAATATCGGGCGTCATATAACCCATAGGAACATAATATCTCTTTTCAGATGAAACCTTTGGTATCAATAGATATTCAGAGTTTGGCATATTCTCGACATGAAATCTAGTTGGCTTATCAGCTAGTTTTCTAGTTCCCTCGCTTGAGCTATTTAGTCTAAACTCTCTTACTGAAGCTACTCTTGATTTGCACTCCGGCATAGAATTTAGTTCAGTTGGTGAAACGTTTCCTAACCACAGGCAGAAACGCTTCTTGTTTTGGAGAAATTCCTGTGATCCATACCATGGTCTGAAATAATTAACGGATTTTGGCTCTCTACTAACAAACTCTTTCATTTCCTCCTCTTCGAATAAGTAGAATCCTCCGTCAATTGGTTTATTGCCAATTCCTATATCTGGGATACTGCAAATAGCTTTACTACGGCTCTCAATGAATACATTTGGTGCATCACACAAATAAGGGCTAAGATTCTGGCATTCTATTTTTGAGTCTACATCAAATATAATTGGCTTTTTGCTTTGCACATAACTAAAGCCTATTATGACACAGTGCACGTGGGCCTTTAGACTGGCTTCACTATCCCATCTAAATGTTCTCCATGCAAAATTTAAGCGTACGCCAAGATCCTCAATAAGCGGCTTCCATAGATTTGCAACCTGTTCACCTTGTGATACAGAATTAGTTGATACTAATGCTGCTTTTATATCACTACCTTTCATATATTCCGCAGCTAATTTATACCAGCAGCAGACATAATCGAGGTTTCCAACATTTTTCCATTTCTTGCCAAATACATTGAGTACATCCTCCTTTTGTTCTTGTGACATAAGTCTCGCCCCCACAAACGGCGGATTACCCATAATATAGCTAAGCTCCTGCGCCGGCACAACCTCATTCCAATCCATCCTCAAAGCATTGCCCTCGACGATGTTGGTGTATGATTTAAGTGGGAAGAAATCCATATCCTGATGGATAATATTCTCAGTCTCCTTCATCATCTGAGCCTCTGCAATCCACAACGCAGTTGTTGCAGTGGCCACAGCGAAATCATTGATCTCGATACCGTAGAACTGATGGATTCCGACTCTGATCCAAGAATTGTCATCCTCGAATCCGATGATCATATTATCTTGAGAAAGGATCCTGATAACCTCATTTTCTAGTCTTCTGAGCGAAAGGAATGTCTCAGTCAAGAAGTTTCCTGAACCGCAAGCTGGATCGAGGAACTTCAATGAAGCCAGCTTCTCCTGGAATGTCTTTGCTTTACGCATCTTATCCTTTGGCTGAGCAATAGCCCTGATTTCCTGCAATTCTTCTTTAAGAGCGTCAAGGAAGAGAGGGTCGATGACCTTGTGGATATTCTCGATACTTGTATAGTGCATTCCACCGCTTCTTCTAGTCTGCGGATTGAGTGTACTCTCGAACACAGCTCCGAAGATTGTCGGGCTGATCTGACTCCAGTCAAAATCATCGCTTGCGTGCTTGAGAAGCAAAGTAGCAATCTCGTCATTCAGTCTTGGAATCTCGATTCCTCTGTCAGCAAACAGACCGCCATTGACGTATGGGAAAGCCAATAAAGAATCATCCAGATATGGATCACGCTCCGCAACAGGAGTATTCAGGATATCGAAAAGGTCAATAAGCGCTCTACGCATATCGCCTGAGCCTGGCTTGAAACGCACAAGATAATCGTGGAATGCAGAATGGCTGCTGGTTCCAAACAAGCCTGAGTCCTCTGCATAAAGACAGAATACCAAGCGTACACAAAGCACATTCAAGCTCTTGAGAGTCTGAGGGTCGTCAGGATTGCGGTACTCCTTGAGCAAAGCGTCATAGATTTCACCTATGATCTCACCGGCCCTCAATGACACTTCCATTTCTTTCTTGATGTGCTCATTGGCCGAGTCAACCAAGAACTGCAGACGATAATACTCCTTCTCAAGATCCTGCAGCAAAATAACTTCAGGCTCCTCGAGAGGCTTGGTCATATCGTGAATCTCAAATCTCTGGAAGTTACAGCAGATGATCCATCGAGCCTTCTCGGCCAATGGAAGATTGTTGTCATATCTTCGTGCCTGATTATATGGGGTAAGGCTAGCTCCACCGGATTGAAGCTCCGGCTTAGACAAGTCAATCGAACTGCCTTTCTGCTCAATCAGAACTTTTGTCTCCGGAATATATACATCAATATAACGCGTCGAGTCTTCAAGCTTGACACGCTTCTCAAACAAAAGATGTTTTGCCGGATATTCTACACCAAGTACTTTCTGGAACAGATCCATCCAGAATCTTTGCGTGTCCTGCTTCTCATCACCTTTACCAATCCAAGACTCCACAAAGTCTGAAATATTTATCATAGCCATAGCGATTCCCTTTTAACAATGCGAATTTAACGAAAATTTCCTTGACAACATAAAAAGGCACCCATAAAGAGTGCCTAGTGTCGTTCCCCAAAATACTCAGTCAAGATTATCCTATGATGTTGTATCTATGTGACTCCCTTCTTGCTTGCTGATTATCTCTTCATAAAACTTCTTATACCATCGTATGTTTGATCTTAGCTGGATGCCAAGCAGAATAGGTGTAATACATACTGCAATCATCCCCCATAATATAAAAATGTCCATTATAATATCCATAATCGCTTCCGTTACTCATTATCTTCTTCAAAATATCCTTCTTTCAGCTGACTTCTTGACTTTATAGTCTGAGTCCTGCTGTAAAATGACTTTCGCGAGTTTCGTTCTTGCTCCCACATTGCTTTTGTTCCCTCTTCATCAGAGTTATACTGCATGGCATTTCTAATGCCCATTGAGTTGGCTTCATAAACAGCATCTTGATTAGCGCCAATGTATGTGAATACCCAACCTGCCTGATCAAGCCTATCCACTAATGCCTTGATGCTTTTGTGGTTATATTCAGTCGAAGCGTTCTCCATTCCGTCAGTTATAATAGTTACCAATACAAGCGTCTCCACATCTGTCTCTTTTTCTATGCGAGTACACATGTTGCCCATAGCATCCCATAGAGGGGTAACTCCATTTGGATTAAACTTGCTTATTGTCATTTCTGCAACTTCTTTGATGTTGAGTGAATTATAATGCTGTGTAATTCGCATGACTGGCTGCCCTGAAAATGTAACCATCGTTAAGAGCTGTTCCTGCTCAGGATTTTCATGATATGCTTCCCTGATTGTCTGGATAGTCTCATTCACGCCTGTAACAGATACCTGTTCAAGCCCGGACATTGAGCCACTCTCATCGAGTATAATAAGATTATGTACCTTTTTGATTGCTGCCGTGTCAGATTTAGCGATATTTTCATCTTCAGTCGTTTTGCTACTTTCACGATTATTTCTTACAGAAAGGAAAATGGCAATACATGCTGCACAGATGACCATGAGGCAGCCAATAATGATTTTGAGATTTGTGTTCATGTTTATTAAATGTTTTGGTTATGATGCAAATGTAGAGCACAGCTGCGAAGTGGAATTTCGCTGAAGATATATTGATCTTGAGCCCATTATAGCTGGACTTTTGAATCTTAATCCACTTGCAAAAACGAAAAAATATCGCCATATTGCAAATTCTAAATAATTGATAATAAATATATTAATAATTCAAATAAAGCTAATTATGATAATCAATAAACAAATCAAGATAGTGTTTGTAGAAGGTGATGAAAATGCATCTAATGGTATTAAAAATATTTCATATGAGACACTTATTGGCGATGATGTAGATATGCCGATAACATTGCAAGTTTCGGCTGCGACTCATGCAACTTACAAGAATATTGTTTCTAGTATATATGGTGCATTCGGCCAGAATGAGTCTGTTCAGCTAAGAGATATTTATGTTGAAGACTGCTTATTTACCAGTGGAGATAACATAGGAGCGTTGTCATGTATATTAAAGGTCTATCAGGACTTAGTTTGAAGTCTGATGTTTATTATTTAAATTTGCGAAAATACGTTTCGTGCTACGGTTGCACCTTTGCAAAAAACAAAAGATATGTCAGTAAATAAGAACGCTGTTATCAGATATATGTACCTTGATCAGATGCTTGCTGATAGGCATCATTATTATACTCGTGCGGAACTTACCGATAAGTGTAATGAGAAGTTGCGTGCAGACGGCTTTAGTGAAGTGACTAAGCGGACTATAGAAATGGATCTTATAGCCCTTCAGGATGCTCCGTTTTCAATGGATATTATTGAGGACTCTGATATTATTGCTGGTAAACGTGTAATTAGATATACAGATCAATCTCAGTCTCTTTTTTCAAAACCGATGACTGCTGACGAGAAACGTTTATTAACGGAAGTTCTTAATACGCTGGGCCAGTTTTCAGGTCTTGACAATTTTGCGTGGCTAGATGACTTACAGTCAAAACTTAATGACAAAAAGTCATTTGGACGTGGGTACTACAATATGGACGATGGGATGAATGATAAGATTATTTCTTTCAGTACGAATGAATATCTTAAGAATAAAGAGCTCCTTGGTTGGTTCTTCTCTGCTATAGCAAACAAGAAAGTGGTGTCTCTGGTTTATAAAAAGTTCAATTCAAGCGAACCGGTTCATTTTATCATTTATCCATATCACCTCAAGCAATACAACGATAGATGGTATCTCATCTGCAATCATAACGGGACAGATGATTATGCATACGACCCGAACTTTCTGATGAACCTTCCGCTTGATCGCATAGAATCCTACGAAGAGGTTGCTGGCGTTGACTATATAGATTGCCCTGTTGACATTGCAGAGCGTTATCAGGATGTAGTGGGAATAACATATCATTCTGGTAGAGAGCTGCAAAAGATTCATTTCTGTGTTGCTCCTGAAACGAGTCTTTATGTTGATACTAAACCACTTCATAATAGTCAGATTAAGCTAACTCCATCTGATCAAGAGAAGATGCAGCATCAATATCCAACTTTCAAAGATTGGATATTCTACACTATCGAGTGTATTCCAGATGACTATGAGTTGCCAAGATTAATGATGAGTTATGGGAGTAATATGATGGTTATTGAACCGACTTATTTGGTGACTCAAATTAAAGAGAATCTTCATAAACTGAATCAACATTATGCGTCTCTATGCGAATAATGATTTCGCGATAGACTATTACTTTTGCATTGTTAAAAACATAAAGATGGAAACAAAATATACTGTTAAAAATTTCCGCAAGTTTAATCACGAAGGAGCTGCTGTTCGTTTTTCGCCAATAACAATTCTTACCGGTTCAAACAGTTCTGGTAAAAGTTCGATTGTGAAGTCGCTTATATTGTTTGAGAAATTTCTGAGTAACGTTAAAAAACATTATGATTCGACGGGGCAATATGCACCTGATCAATATGATCTTAATTTTAGCGATCCTGTCCTTGGTCTGGGTAGGTATAAATCGTCTTTGCATAGAAATTCAAAAGTTGGCGATGTTATGACATTTGAATACTCAGTGGACTCAAGACTTTTGGGCGAGGAAATGTACGTTGAGTATTCTTTCGTAGGAGACAATCAAGATAAGCTTGATAATGGTAGGCTGAAAGATGTGAGAATTTGGAATGCTAATCGTGAGTTGCTGTTGCACCTGAACTATGATCAACCTATGCCTATCTTAATGTCACAGGCATTGCCAACTCTACGTCAGGCTTTTTTGAGTTTTACCATATATACCATTCAGTGTCAGTGTTATAGGACCTTGAAATATATTGACCTAATCAATAACTCTAAGAAGGTCGCAAAATATCCTGAAAAGGTGGAAGAGTACAATTCATATTTATTTGATATTGAGAAACTTTCTAGTCTAATCAATGTTAAATCCTTAGAGAAATATACTTCATGGATTGTTGAAAATGGATTTGGAGGTTTGCCTAATAAATTTCCCTTTTCAGTTCAGGATATGCCTCAAATCAAAGATATGGCCAATACTGAGTCTTTATTGCCATTTAGGGAAACATTGCGCGAACACATTGATTCAGACTGCGATGAGTCCACATTAGAAATTAGATGGAAGAACACAATCGAGGCTATCGTAATTGATGCCCTTGGTAATATCCTAGGATATGGATCCCAGAACCAGATTATAGATAAAGAATATTTTCACGATGTGGTTGGGTTATATCATATGGATGTGTTAGGCATGCTAGATGATAATGATTCCTTAAAGCCAATTAGGTTGTTTGTGAAGTATCTTTCTGAAGTGCTTAAGGAGTTGTTAATACCATCGTTTGTTACTAATGTGAAATATATTGGATCATCCAGAATAGCTCTAAAGAGACTTTACTCATTGGATGACTCATCGAACGATTTTGGTGAACTATTTAGGACATTTCTAAAATATGAGAAGAAATCTCAAGAACATTTTGAGATCTTTAGATATATCCCTGGGGAGTTTATGCAAAAATGGTTGAGGAAGTTCGGAATATGCCATAAAATTGACATTAGAAATAATGTAGATGGACAGGGCATTGAAGTTCGCTTGTATTCCGATAAGGAGGATGTCGACGGTCATTTGTTGGCAGATGAGGGTTATGGAATTACCCAAATGTTGGCTCTGCTTCTAAATATTGAGGTTGCTATTTTGACTGCTCCGCTTTATGAGCATGGGAAAGGACATGGAGAATTTATTGATAACCTAAGAAAGGAGTCTAGGTTGTCACCAGAACCTCAATTTATGCCTCGTACTATTACAATTGAGGAGCCAGAAGTGCATCTTCATCCTAAGTACCAGTCGTTAATTGCTGATATGCTATTAGAGGCGTATAAACTGTATAATATACATTTTATTGTAGAAACCCATAGTGAATATTTGATAAGGCGCTCTCAAGTGCTTGTTGCTCAAATGGGATTTCAGTCTAATGCTGAAGCAGACGAAAGTAGTCCTTTCAGAACAATCTATGTGCCAGATAATGATCGGCCATATAATCTGTTCTATAGAAAAGATGGTAAATTTGCCGAAAGTTTTGGTCCAGGTTTCTTTGATGAAGCTTCAAGGTTAATGTTTGAAATCTTGTAAGGCATGAGACTATATATTGATAAGGCGAATCTTATATCCTTCCTTGACACAAGGAGGGATGTTGAGTATATGGACATTTATGCTGATTGTGAAAGGATGATAAGACGACAATTGGCTGTACAATATAACTTCCCGAAAAATCAATGTAATGATGGAGGTAAATTACAGGCCTGGTTTCTAAATGCGACTAACGGATGCGGATATAATGAGTCGTCTGACATTTTTGCAAACACAGAAGCCTCTATTTACCCGCCTCGACCCCTCAAGGGAACTTTTTATAACCAAGCATCATCAGAACAAATTAGCTCTGTATATCTTATAAGTGAGCAGGTAAATGCTATTAAGCAGTCACATACTGTTCTAATCGGAGGCTTAGGAGAAGAAATCACCATTTTAAAAAGACTGTTCTGCGGTACAGATTATGACTACCACGTTTGCTATGACATACGGAACGCTGATTGTTTTAATGGCTGGCAGAAACTTGATGAAGATGGTCATGTGCTGCCATGTACTGACATCATTATTACCGACAGATACTTGTTTAAGGAGTCAGATGATATTATTCAAGCTAACTTGAACACCATTTTAAGGTTATTCGGTCAGAAGATGGGTGCTAAGATAAATCTTGTTGTTATCACAAAAGGTGAAGTCGATGTAGTATGGCAAAAAAGGAAGCAAGCGTTGAGTCGGGAATTGAAATGCAATAAGTACAGTTCTGTAAATGTTACTTTTGTCTTGTCTCATGAATGTCCACATGATAGATTGATTATTACAAATTATAGAATGTTTCGCTCAGGGGACTCTTTTAATTATTATGATTCAAAAGGAAATTTGAGGACAAAGGGAGATGCATTAGATGTTGATAGTATAGCCAAGGCTTCTTCTCACACATATGCAGTTCAGAGAATAAGAAATGTTCAACTTGTTGTGGATAAACTTAAATCGTTGAATCGCCATGATCTGATTATTGGAGATAAAGTGTCTTCATGGATTAAATTCTGATGCGAAAATACGCTTCGCATAAGGCTTATACCTTTGCTTCGTAAACAAAAACGAAGAAAGAGTATGAGCTTTTTTGATGAATGTGCATGCAACCTTGAGCAGCAGAATGCTTACAGGATGATTGCTAATACCAATAACAGTTTCTTCCTAACAGGTAAGGCTGGTACTGGTAAAAGTACATTCCTTCGTCATATTTGCCAGGAAGTCAAGAAACGTTTTGTTGTGCTAGCTCCGACTGGGGTTGCTGCGATGAATGTTGGAGGCCAGACAATTCACTCATTTTTTGGACTTTCGTTCGGAGTCCAAGGCCCAAACAACTATGGAAGCATTGACAAAGATCGCATAGAGCTTCTTAATAAAATTGATACAATCATCATTGATGAGGTGTCAATGGTGAGATGTGATATGGTAGATGTCATTGATAGGATGTTACGCCGCCATAGAAATGACCCTCATCCATTTGGTGGTGTTCAGGTCGTGTTTGTCGGTGATCTGTTTCAGTTGCCTCCTGTCATAAATATGGCAGACAAGGCCCTTTTGCGTAAGTTCTACAAGTCAACTGGGTACTATTTTTATGACTCTAATGTACTCAGCAATGTGAAATTGCCGAAGATTGAGTTTACAAAGGTGTATCGTCAAAATGATCCTGCGTTCATCGAGCTTCTGGACCGCTTCCGCGTTGGAGCTGTTCAGCCATCTGACATTGTTAAGCTTAATACACGTGTTGTTGATGAAGATCTTATCGGAATAGACGAAAGTTTTCGCATAACCCTTACGACTAGAAAAGATGATGCGGCGCTCATCAACGAAAATAGGTTGGCAGAGATTGGCGTCAAGTCATTTTCGTACACGGCTACATACTTTGGGGATTGCTCGAAAATCAAGGATGCAGCAGAGGATAATCTTGTCCTGAAGGTTGGTGCCCAAGTTATGTTTATCCGAAATATCAGAAGAAACGGCTGTGTTAACGGAACCATTGGCGTAGTATCAGAACTTTCAGAGGATATAATAAAAGTTAAATTGGAAAATGGTACAGTGTGTGAGGTTGAGACAGAAGTGTGGGAAGCATTTGAATACCAATATAATGAATCCGCAAAGGTCGTCGAGAAGAAAGTCATAGGCAAAATGACTCAATATCCATTACGACTTGCTTGGGCAATTACTATCCACAAAAGCCAGTCTTTGACTTTTGATAAGGTTGCTATCAATTTTGGCAAAGGAGCATTTACTTATGGCCAGACCTATGTGGCTTTGAGTCGTGCGAGATCTTTTGCTGGAATTGAATTGATGCAGCATATCAACCAGAACTCAGTCATGGTCTCAAGAGACATACTCTCTTTTGCTAAAGAATACAATGATGAGAAAATCATATCGACCGAGCTGGAGATTGGTGAGGCAATCAGTCAATATGAAACCACAAAGGATTATGATTCACTTGCCACAACATTATGCCAGATTGCTGAGAAAGCGATAAAGGCAAATGACATCAGCTATGCATATGATCTTGTGTCAAGAGCGTTGCAGAACATTGCAGATGATACTTGCCTGATGAATCACCTCTCATGGCCTATTGTCTCTAATGATAATAGAGAAAGTGTGTTCTTGAATGCTGTCAGATACCTATACTCCGGTCATAGCTTAGATGCGCAAAGGTTACTTGAGAATTTCCTTATTTTCAATCCTGAGCATTTCGGTGCAATATATCTTTTGGCAAGAGCCTACGAGCTACAAGGTAATACTGAAAAATTGAAGGATACCTTGGATGATATGGCTCGCATTATCAAGAAGGCAATGGATAATGGGATGGATTCAACTGCCTTCCGCAAATTCTACTATCGTAGAGCAATCTTACATTCGGAATTATGCGGCACAGCAGACGGAATTACTCTTCTGAAGTTGCTGATCAAGGAAAATCCGAGATACGATAAATATCACATAGCCGTCCGCAACATACTCAGGAAGTATAAGAAGTATCTCCAGACTGAGATTTCGGAAAACAATACAATCGTATCTTCTATTCTAAATGATGATATCCTTGAGAATGAATTTCTAGAGAAGCTACACAAGGAAATCGCTGAGAATAGTATCGCATGGCGATTATATCGCCGCTCCCTTTCAGACTTGGAGTTTGAAATGACAGAGGAAGAATACGATAGGTTGGTTAAGGACCTAGATAACGTGGAATTTATAGATTAGCAGTAGGGACGTTCCTCACATATATCAGCTACTGGTGAAGAATCCGGGGTTTTCTTTTTAGATTCCCGGTCAAGCCGGGGATGATAGTATGTATTCCACGATTCCCTCAACATGCGTATCAATGAATTTGATTTATTGCGGTAGATTTATTAAATTTGATTACTTTTGTTGAGGAATTAAGACTTCAAATAAAATTTTGATATAATATTTACGCAGTTGCGTGAACGTGTAGACTCAAAAACCTGGCGGTAAAAGATGAACCCTACAGTCGTTCAAGCGAGTGCCCATACTCTGTATGGGCCAGTGCTTGATGTAGGGTTTTGGCTCCCGCCAGGTGCCATGAGTTTACTTGAGCAGTGGTCCATACTTCTTTTATGAAACAGTCCGTTCTAAATACCCAGTTGCACCAGCTGATTG
>JAFYUH010000192.1 GCA_017549605.1 Bacteroidales bacterium | reverse complement strand
CTACTTGCGCAACTGATGATGTTTCAGACAAGATGCTCTGCGCGTATGGTTACTGTAAAAACATCCTTCACTTCTTTTATATGCTGGATGTCTCCTATGCATCATTCAAAGCGCTGATTCAGTCTTATGAGGCTAACGTAAGGGGTAATCATATAAATGCAGCTCAACATGAACTTAAAAGGATACATAATCAGATCAAAATGCGCCTAGAACCTGAGCTTGAGCAGTTAGATAAAGAGATGAAGCTGAAAGGTGTTGAGTTCATTATGTCGGAACATCCACAGCTGGAGGAGATAATAAAGAACCTGGATTCAATAGAGGAGGAAATTAAACAATGGAAGAAAAGGAAAGAGTAATTACAGACTACCTTGTCAGTCGCAGCTTAAGTCTTGACTCTGTGTCCAAGAGGCAGATGTCGGATCTTCTACAAGTATATGACACCGTGGTCGAAATGAAGGCCATATTAGAAGCCAACACTATATCTGTAAAGAATGTGGCTTCGCGCACCCATAAGAAGGCCAACGCGGTACGTTCTATCTCGCTGGCAACATACTATAATAACGGGCACCTTTTAGCAAACTTCGTAGAATACCTTAAGGAGTCTCCAGATGTAGCTTTAGAGGAGGAGTTGAAAAGAGCGCAGGAAGAGATAGCAAATCTTAAGGAGATAAATCTCAAGCTTGTAAAACGGGACGTCAAGTTCGAATCAATGCAGGCAGAAATTGATGCACTGCGGGCAGAACTCAGACTTGGCGAGCAATACAGGGAAGCAATAGCTAACCAGAAATCAAATGACTTGACAAAAGAGAATGTGTCCAAAGTCATTGTTAAATCTTCTTACAAGAAACCTAACGATCTGTCGTAAGCAGTTCGGTGGATACACGTCTCCTGGTGCAATTTATTGACTAATCACGACAATTATCCGTATTAGAGAATCGCAATATTTGCATATTATCCGTATTAGATGAAGTAAAAACTTGTTATTTATCCGTATTAAACCAATAAAATATTATATTTGCACATAGATTATAACTACATAGGGATATGAAAATTTCAGACATAGAAAAAGTATTGCTAGAGCAGCAGGATGAACTTGAAGCCCTTGAAGGTGAAGTTTTGATACATCGCCCGGAAGAAGACCTTATCAACCTGAAAAGCAAACTTGCACAGGTGGTTATCGGTGTCAGAAGAAGCGGAAAGTCCACTCTCTGCTTCAACGCACTGAGAAAAGCTGGTGTGCATTATGCGTATGCCAATTTTGATGACGAACGTTTGGAGGAACTGGAGACAAAAGATCTTGACAATGTTCTTCAGACACTATATAAGATCTATGGCAAATTTGACTATCTATTTTTAGATGAAATCCAGAATATTGACGGATGGCCATTGTTCGTAAACCGTCTATTAAGACAGAAAATTCATATTCTCATTACTGGCAGTAACGCTAAGTTGTTGAGTACCGAATTAGCGACACATCTTACAGGACGTCATCACAAGATCGAGTTGTTCCCATTCTCATTCAAGGATTGGTGCTTGATCAAAGAGTTGGATTACAATAGACTGACCACTAAGAATAAAGGTCTATTATCCAAAGCTTATGAGGAGTATTTCCGCCAAGGTGGTTTCCCAGAATTGATATCTGGTGAGGAAAACCCTAAAGAATATATAAGTACCCTTATTGACAATATTATCAGTCAAGACATCAAGAAGCGCTATAAAATACGTAATATAGATGCACTGAAAAGACTAACGCATCATATCCTGAACGAGGCTCCAACGCTTATCGTCAAGGATGCCCTACAAAACATTATCGGCATTAAAAGCGAGCGCACTCTCAGCAATTATCTTATGTACTTGAATCAGACATACCTGATTTCAACCATAAGCAAGTACTCATCACGAAGCAGAGAACGATCAAGAAACGAGAAGTCATATGCAATCGATGTCGCCTTCATGGACAAACGTGAGAATGCTTTCTCCGGGGAGAACTTAGGCTGGAGATTGGAAACCATCGTTTATCTGGAGTTGCTGCGAAGAAAAGCTGGCACTGAAAATGATATCTATTATTACCAAGGAAGAAGTGCAGAAACTGATTTTGTGGTATGTGACGGAAACAAGACTCTTGCTGTGTATCAGGTAAGTTATGATATTTCCAACGAGAAAACCAGAAAACGTGAAATCAAAGGCTGTATCGCGGGAGCTAAAGCCACAAAATGTGATAATATTTTCCTGATTACAGACCACGAAAGCGAGATCATTGAAGAAGAAGGATATACAATACAAGTTACCCCTATTTGGGAGTGGCTGACCAGAGAAGGGTAAATCATAAGAACAATCTATATGAAAAAAATCGACGTCACTACCATCAATAGTGACGTCGATTTCTCATGTTTGTAAGCTTTACTTCTTACAAGTTTCGCGGCGATAACATTTGCCTAATTTTTCAAACTCGAGAGTGAGTTTTCTAACTCTGGCCTGTGCGGCTTTATTTCCGACTTTGTTGAGATCAGCCTGAATTGCGGCCATTGTCTCATTCATTTTTGCGATAAGTTCTTCCATGACTGTCTTTAAATTTAAGTGTTATTTAGAAAATGTTATTTCAGTGTGATGTGCCCAGAAGAAGAGCCGCGCTCCGCTTGCCGGGTATAAAAAATAGAAAATAATTTTT
>JAFYUH010000191.1 GCA_017549605.1 Bacteroidales bacterium | reverse complement strand
GTTAGGTTTTATTTTATCTATAAATTTACGTAATCCCATAATATTGATATTCGATTAGTTCATTTCTTTGCGAAGCAATTCTAAACCTTCACGTATGATTTGTTGGATTGGTGTTTTCGATGGGTCGATGACTTCACACAAAGCGAAATCTTCAGCATCGATTTCATAGATTCCGAGTTCTTCCATTTGGTCGATATCTTTGATGATACAAGCCTTGATGAGCTGCATTGGATAGATGTCGAATGGGAATACTCTCTCGAAGTTACCTGTCATGATGAGAGGACGGATACCGCCGTTGAGGTTAGTATCGAGGACCTTTTTGCTCTTCTTGCACAATGAAGCGCCCATTGTGTTTGTTGAGGTGAACTTCTTGAAGTTAGGAGCTAACCAACCAAAGAGTTGATAGTGGTCGCCTTCAGGGATGACTGATATTTGTGAGTCGTAGAATCCCAAGAAGTTGTCGCCGTTGATCTTCTTACCTGTCAATACGTTGCCGCTGATGATACGGACGTTTTCTGAAGTGATGTTGCCGTATAAGCCAGAGATTTCAGCACCGATTCTTGTTTGGTAATAAGCGCCATCTTTCACTTCTGAGCCTGTGAGAGCGAATACTCTGCGGCTGTCGTAGTTACCAGTGAGGAAGAGGTTGCCTATAGTGAGGAGGTCTTGAGCGTAGCAGTACCATACAGTCTCGCCCTTGTTGATTGGTGACAAGACGCTGAGTTGTGTACTTACGTTACCTGCAGGGTGTGGACCTTGGAACTCGTTGACAGAAATGTTCTTTGCAGAGAAGTTCAAAGCTTCGATAGCTTTCTTTGTCTCTGAAGAGTTGACGTTGAGATAAACCTTGCCGTTTGTCAATTTAGCGAGAGCTTCAACGCCGGCTTTGATTGCTTCCATTTGGCCAGCAACGATGAAGTTGTTATCTGGAGCCATTGGAGCTGTATCGAACATTGACACTACGATACATTTTGGTTCATCTTGTGGGTTTGCGATTGTTGAATATGGACGTTGACGAAGTGATGTCCATGTTCCGCTTTGTACCATTTTTTCTATCACCTCATTGCGTGTGATTGTTGATGGCTCTGCCTTACCGAAGTCGATGGCTTCATATTTACCATCTGATTCGACGACGACTTGAAGGATGACGCGTTTTTCACCACGTACGATAGCCTTCACTTTTCCTGATACTGGAGATGTGAAGAAGATGCCTTCGTTTTTCTTGTCGTGGAAAAGAACGGTACCGACTTTCACGTCATCACCTTCTGCAACGTGCATCTTTGGCACTACTCCGATAAAATCGAGAGGCTTGATAGCATAAAGAGCAGGTTCGTAGACCTTCATCTCTTTCTTTGCTTCGCCAACAAGGTGAATATCAATACCTTTTTTAATTTTAATCATAATAAGTTGTTTATTTTTTAAAAAAGTAAATTATACTTTAGATAAGGATTTACAACTATACTTTTAAAAACGACAAAAGGATGGCACCAAAAGATACCATCCGTTTTGCGATTTATCTTAAATTAGAGCATAATTCTCTTTGTTGACATAGCGTCTGCGATTTGTTCTTCTGTTAACAAACCTTGTTCTCTTACGAGATCCATAACGCCTCTGCCTGTTTCGATAGCTTCTTTAGCAAGTTTTGTACATGGTTTGTAACCGATGACAGGAACTAAAGCTGTGATAACGCCAACGCTGT
>JAFYUH010000190.1 GCA_017549605.1 Bacteroidales bacterium | reverse complement strand
GGAATGAGGAGTTAGGAGTGGGTTTTAATCTCCTCAAATCCTCATTTCCTCAAGTCCTTAATTCCTGTTCCGCGACGAGCTTTTTCTGTTTCTCTTTTTTGCGGTAAAAAAGAAAAGATACAATATCTCTGTCGTGCCTACAGCACTTTGATATCATTCTGGTCATATCTGCAGGCATTCCGCACTACGTGCTTCATACCTGCCTGGGAACTGTCGTCCTTTCAGGACTTTTTTGAGTTGAAAATTGGCTATGAGCAGTGAGCTATGGATTGTGAGCATTTTTGCCCAGAGCTCGCGGCTCGTTGCTCATTGCTCAAAACCTTTAAGATAAAAATCTTCCATCCTTCATTTCATTCCCGAAATATTCATACCTTTGCAAGAAATAATTAAGGACGAAGACTGTTGTCCGTTGTCTGTTGTCCGTTGACATCCTTAATTCCTCAAATCCTCAGTTCCTCAGTTCCTCAAATCCTAATAACTACCACTGAACGTTTTTCAGTTCTTCTCCTAATGCTCTGATTTCGTTCAATATCAGATTCTCGCGTTCTTTGCTTGGTTTCTTCGTGCCGTTGATATAGGCTGCAAACAGACTTTGCTGTATTCCTAATCTGCGAGCTATAGCTGAGGCATTTATCTCAGGATGCGAGAGAAAGAACTTCGAAATCCCAACAGGTTCTGGATCATCATATTCAAAGCTTTCAAAAGACACATCTTCATCCAGCTCTCTCCAATGGATGCCAGTATACCCAATGCGATATTTCTCTCTTTCTTCAGGTGTCGCATATAGCAAACGCTTGTAATACAACAACGACTGCCACAAAGTACGGCCATCATCGGTTAATCCGTAAATGCGATCGTTTTCAAACCAAATCTTTGTAATTGTCATAACAATTTAATTATTAATATTGCAAATATAGGATATAAATTTATATCCCGCAAGTGTTTTTTTAAAATATTTTTTCGCTTACAATTATATCCTTCATTTCATTCCCGAAATATTCATACCTTTGCATGAAATAATTAAGGACGAAGACTGTTGTCCGTTGACTGTAGTCCGTTGACATCCTTAATTCCTCAAATCCTCAGTTCCTCATATCCTATTTTATTTTAACAATAGTTAAAAAGTGTTAAAATTGTAAAAGCAAGGATTTTTCTTTATACTTTTGCAAAGAAGGAGGTTGATGATGAAAGAAGATAACAAAATTATTCTCTATCAAGATGATAACGAGATAACAAGAGTGTCAGTGAGATTCGCTGATGAAGATTTGTGGTTGACACAGGACCAATTAGCTGAAATTTATTGTACAACGCAACAAAATATAAGTCAGCATATTGATAACATTTATAAAGATGGAGAATTGTCTCCAATGGCAACTCACAAGAAATTCTTGTTAGTTCGTCAAGAAGGTAATCGTCAAGTTAAAAGAGATATCGCTCACTATAATCTGGATATGATTATAGCTTTGGGTTATCGTGTTCAGTCTCAGGTGGCAACGCGTTTCCGTCGCTGGGCTACAGAACGTCTTCATGAATATATCCAGAAAGGGTTTGCTATGGACGATGAACGTCTGAAACAAGGAGGCAATCGTTACTTCCGAGAATTGCTGCAACGTATAAGAGACATTCGTAGCAGCGAGAGAAATTTCTATCAGCAAGTGACTGATATCTACGCTACATCTACAGACTACGATCCTCGCAGTGAGATGACCAAGATGTTTTTTGCAACCGTGCAAAACAAGTTGCATTATGCTGTCCATGAAAATACAGCTGCTGAGGTGATTTATAATCGTGTTGATAATGAGAAACCTTTTGTCGGAATGACAAGTTTCAAAGGTAATTATGTCACGAAAGATGACGTTAAAATAGCCAAAAATTATTTGTCAGAAATAGAACTTCAACGACTTAATCTTCTTGTTTCAGGTTTTTTGGACTTCGCTGAGTTTCAAGCTTTGGAGATGAATCCTATGACAATGAAAGACTGGATTGAAGCTCTCGATAATCAAATCATTGCGCATAAACGTAAAGTGTTGGTTGGTAAAGGGAATATATCTCATCAGCAGGCAATTGAAAAAGCAGAGAAGGAGTTTGAGATATATCGTAAACGTGAAATGGAAATGCTGGAAAGTGATTTTGATAAAGAAATAAAAAGATATCTGAATACAAATAGAAATTAACATTTCATTCCCGAAATATTCATACCTTTGCAGTTAGATTAATGCAGAATTCATAATGCATAATGCACAATTAGATTGTAAATTATGAATTATGAATTGAAAAAATGCCTTTCATTGAAGAACTCATAAAATACAAAAGCTGCTCGATAGTAGGTCTCGAGAAGAATACAGGCAAGACGGAGTGTTTCAACTATGTCTTGCGGCGTCTTCCTCTTGAAACTAAACGCATTGCTGTGAGTTCTATAGGCATAGACGGCGAGACGACAGACCAAGTGACCAAGACCGCGAAACCAGAAATCTTCCTCAGAGAAGGAATGTATTTCGGAACATCGGAGAAGCATTATCTCATGAAACGCCTCAGTTCCGAACTGCTCGAAATCAGCAACGAGAATACATCATTAGGCAATATCGTGATAGGCAAGGCTCTTACTCCGGGTAAGATACTGCTGTCGGGTCCTTCGTCGAGCAGCGGCCTCGTCCGCTGGATGGACGAGATGAAGAAATACGACATCGACCTTACCATCATCGACGGTGCTTTGTCGAGGATGAGCCTGGCGTCGCCGACGGTGAGCGAGTCGATGATACTTGCGACAGGGGCTGCGTATTCGGCAAACATCAACACTCTCGTGCAGAAGACCGCCTTCGTGGTGCAGATGATAAACCTCGACATCACCTCTCAAGAGAATTACGACACTTTCAACAATATAACATCAGGCGTCTGGGCGATTGATGGGGACGAGGAGATGGGAACGGGAAATGGGAACGGGAAATTGGTTGATTTAAAAGTGGCTTCTTCATTGTCGATTAACATCAATACCGATGGATTGAAAAAATGCAAGACTTTGTTCGTCAGCGGCGCATTGACGGATAATTTCATCAATCATATAAGACAGAATAAGATATTTAGCGAGACGGAAATAGTGGTGCGAGACTTTACCAAAATTTTCTTGACACCAATGGCTTATAACAGTTTCGTCAATGCAAAACGTAAGATAAGCGTGTTGCAGAAAAGCAAGCTTATTGCGGTATGCGTCAATCCGACTTCGCCGAACGGAATCGTATTGGATTCGGAGAAATTGTGCAATGTTTTGTCGGAGGCGATAAAGCTGCCGGTGTATGATTTGAGAAAAGGCTGTTGCTTTTCTCTTTTTTAGCCGCAAAAAAGAGAAACAGAAAAAGCTCGCCGCTGCGTCTAAATCCGCTAAAATTTCATTGTCTTCGCTGGACAAAAATAAACTCGCTTCGCTCAGACAGCATTTTTGTCTTAACCGCTTCATCAATGAAATTTCTTTACGCTATTTAGCCGAGGCGGCATTCTGACGGCTTTAACTATAGGCGATGGGAATCTAGAATTGAAAATTTGCTATGAGCTTTGAGCATTTTGCCCAAAAATTGACTAATGACAAATGGCTAAGGGTTAAAGGTTTGAGGATTTGAGGAATTAAGGGGCGTCACTCCTGTGGCGTCTAAAAAATGCGTAAAACTTTGCGTTTCTTTGCGTCTTTGCGAGAGAACAAGTGGTCGAAATCTGTTGTCTGTTGACTTGAAAAAAATGAAAATCCTCATAGGATTGTTAAGGATTTTTTATTAAATTTGCGGGTTATATAATTAGGCCTGAAAACAATGCAACTGAGGAAACTCGTAGATTCACCAAGCGGATTTCGCTTCATGATAGACAATCTCTGCACTCATTCGAGTTATTCGAGAAAGCTATTGCTCGAAAGCTCTATGATGTACGACGGAATTGCTATCGAGAAGTCGTATGCTGTGATGAAAGAGTTTTATCAAGTTGTTGAAAATGACGAGAATAAGAATGCAGTTCAGACTTTGCAATATAAACTCTGCAATCTGAAAGACATCAACAACACAATCTCTCGTCTCGCTACATCGGTGGTAATTGATGACATAGAACTGTATGAAATCAAGAATCTCGCACTCCTCGCTGCTGATGTTAAAAGTATTTTGGAAAAGATTTCTTTAGACAAAACTATCGAGATTCCTAGTCTCGAAGATGTCGTTAAAATCCTTGATCCTGACGGACTTCGTATCGCCACTTTCTATATCTATGACTCATATTCGGAAGAGCTGGCGTCGCTTCGCAAGAAGTTGAAGGAAAAGGATGCTTACCAAGAGGAAATTTATAACGAAGTGATGCGTATTGAAGACGAGATACGCGCTGAGCTGTCGGAGAAGTTGAGACCATATTCGGAATCTATGGTTTCAGCCTTGAAGTCCTTGGCAGATGTCGATATCAATATCGCCAAGTCGTTGCAAATGAAAGAAATGGGACTTTGCTTCCCAACATTATCTTCAAATAATATTTCATCGTACAAAGGTATGTTCCATCCAGAGGTGAAGCATATTTTGAAGAACGAGAAACGCGAATACCAAAATGTCGATATTGATTTATCGATGAAACCGCTTATCATCATGGGAGCTAATATGGGTGGAAAGACTATCGTTCTCAAGACATTAGCGATGTGTCAGTATCTGCTTCAATTCGGTTTCGGCATCCCAGCTGAGTCAGCTGACATGATGATTTATGATGAAGTTTTCTGCCTTACAACCGATGAGCAGTCGATCAACAAAGGACTTTCGTCATTTGCGGCAGAGATGAAAAACATTGATGCTGTGATAAAAGCATCGAAACAGAACAAGAAAATACTCGCGTTGATTGACGAGCCGGCTCGTACCACAAATCCTACTGAAGGAACAGCATTAGTATCATCATTGGTACGCTTGCTTCAGGATAAGGAGATGAGCCTCGTTATTGTAACGCATTATAATATAAAGACATATAACAACAAATGTCTTCGTGTGAAAGGACTTGTCGATGGCAAGATGAACTATGAGTTGGTAGAAACGCACGAAGGCGAGGTTCCACATGAGGCTCTTAATATCGC
>JAFYUH010000189.1 GCA_017549605.1 Bacteroidales bacterium | reverse complement strand
CTGTTGGTAACGGTATAGGACCGCTAACTACAGCGCCAGTCAATTTGATAGTCTTCACAATCTTCTCAGCTGATTTATCAACTAAGTTGTGATCATGAGATTTTAACTTAATTCTAATTCTTTGACTCATAAGAATTTGTTGTTAATTTTTTATTTTTTATTCTAATCTTATTCTGCTATTACTTCTTTATTAAGAGAAATATGTACCTTTTGCTTTCTTGACAACTACTTCTGCCAAATCGTCTGATAATTTAGCATAGTGACTGAATTCCATGCTATAATTAGCTCTTCCTTGTGTTAATGTTCTTAATGTTGTGATATAGCCAAACATCTCTGACAATGGAACATCTGCCTTGATTATCTGCTGAGAAACTTCAGCTTGAATTTCACGCAAGATTGATCTTCTTCTATTGAGGTCACCTGACACATCACCTACATATTCTGATGGAACACGAACTTCAACTTTCATTATAGGCTCCATAACAACTGATTTTGCTTTTACACCAGCTGCTTTAAAACCAAAGTGAGCTGCTGCTTCAAATGATAATGCATCACTGTCAACTGGGTGGGTTGAACCGTCATACAAGCGAACTTTTACTGAATCCATTGGGAATCCTGCTAAGACGCCATTTGACAATGCATTTTTGAAACCTTTTTCTGTTGCAACTATAAATTCGCGTGGAATTGCACCTCCCTTAATATCATTTATGAATTGTACACCTGTAACACCTTCATCTGCAGGTCCAATTTCAAACTCGATATCAGCAAATTTACCTTTACCGCCAGTTTGTTTTTTGTATACCTCACGATGTGTGACAGTTTCTGTGAATGATTCTTTATACGATACTTGTGGACTACCAACATTAATTTCTACGCCAAATTCTCTTCTTAATCTGTCGATGATAATATCTAAGTGCAACTCGCCCATACCAGCTATAATTGTTTGACCTGAATTGTCGTCTGTGGTGACTTGGAAAGTTGGGTCTTCTTCGGCAAGTTTATCTAAGGAGAGTGATAACTTGTCCATCTCTGCTTGAGTTTTAGGTTCAACTGCGATTTGAACTACTGGTTGTGGGAATGAGATAGACTCAAGCAATAAAGGGTTATCTTCGCTAGTAAGGGTGTCGCCTGTTCTGATAGTTTTAAATCCGACTGCAGCTGCAATGTCACCTGCTTCGATAATATCGAGTGGTGTTTGTTTGTTTGCATTCATCTGCATGATTCTTGAGATGCGTTCTTTCTTACCTGTTGTTGCATTAAGCACGTATGATCCTGATTTAAGAGATCCTGAATAAACACGGAAGAAAGCAAGACGACCGACATATGGATCTGTTGCGATCTTGAAAGCGAGTGCGCAGAACGGCTCGTTTGAATCCGCTTTGCGTATTTCTTCTTTTTCTGTCTTAGGATTAATACCTACAACGTCTTCAATATCATTTGGACTTGGAAGATATTTAACGATTGCATCAAGTAAGAATTGTACGCCCTTGTTCTTGAAAGAAGCTCCGCACAAGACAGGACAAGCACGTCTAGAAATAGTTGCTTTTCTAATCTCTGCAACAAGTTCTTCTTCTGTGATTGACTCAGGGTCATCCATGAATTTCTCAAATAACTCTTCGTTATCTTCAGCAGCACCTTCAAGCAACATTGCACGATAGTCTGCTACAAGTTCTTGCATATCTTCTGGTATTTCTACCTCTGTCATTTGTTGTCCAAGATCATCTTCCCAAACGAAAGCCTTATTTTGTACTAAGTCAACGACACCGATAAAGGTATCTTCACTTCCGATAGGAATCTGCAATGGTATTGGATTTGCACCAAGACGTTCTTTAATCTGTTCGACAACTCTAAAGAAGTCTGCACCACAGCGGTCCATTTTATTAACAAAACAAACATGTGGCACTTTGTACTTATCGGATTGGTGCCATACAGTTTCTGACTGAGGTTCAACTCCACCAACTGCACAGAAAAGTGCTACAGCGCCATCAAGAACTCTAAGGGAACGTTCGACTTCGACTGTAAAATCGACGTGACCAGGAGTATCGATAACATTGATTTTGTATGGTTTATTGTTGACATTCCAGAACACCGTTGTCGCTGCTGAAGTGATAGTAATACCACGTTCTTGCTCCTGAACCATCCAGTCCATTGTTGCAGCGCCATCATGCACCTCACCGAGACGACGACTACGGCCTGTATAATACAAAATACGCTCTGTAGTTGTAGTTTTACCAGCATCAATGTGAGCCATGATACCAATATTACGAGTAAAATCGAGATTATTCTTATTATTTTGACCGTTTTTCATCATTTTTTTACACTATTTTTTTTATATTAGAATCTGAAGTGAGAGAAGGCTTTGTTAGCGTCAGCCATTCTGTGGATTTCTTCCTTTTTCTTGAAAGCTGCACCTTCTTCTTTATAAGCTTGCATGATTTCGCCTGCTAATCTTTCGCCCATTGATTTTTCATGGCGTTTGCGAGCGTAACCGATAAGGTTTTTCATACCGATGCTTTGTTTACGAGAAGGACGAATCTCTGATGGGATTTGGAAAGTTGCACCACCAATACGACGGCTTCTTACCTCAACCTGTGGAGTTACGTTTTCTAAAGCTTTTTTCCAAACACTGATAGGGTCTTCGTTCAATTTGTTACCTACGATATCCATTGCACTGTAGAATATTTCGTAAGCAAGATTCTTCTTACCCTTCAACATGATGTTGTTAACGAATTTTGTAACCAAAACATCACCGTATTTTGGATCTGGAAGGATGATTCTTTTCTTTGGTTTAGCTTTTCTCATGTTTTAATGTTCTAAACTTTTACCGTTTAACAATTTTTACTTCTTAGCGGATTTTTTAGGACGTTTTGCGCCGTATTTTGATCTACGTTGTGCACGACCATCTACACCAGCTGTATCTAAAGCACCACGGATGATGTGATAACGTACACCTGGAAGATCCTTAACACGACCACCTCTAATCATCACGATTGAGTGTTCCTGCAAGTTGTGACCTTCACCAGGAATATAAGCATTAACTTCTTTCTGATTGGTCAAACGCACCCTGGCAACTTTACGCATTGCTGAATTAGGTTTCTTAGGTGTTGTTGTGTAAACACGTACACAAACACCACGGCGTTGTGGGCACGAATCCAAGGCAGGAGATTTACTCTTGTCTTCCAATTTTTGACGTCCCTTGCGGACTAATTGTTGAATCGTTGGCATTTCTTTTTCTTTAAATTACTAATTTCTATCCATTCAATTAGGAAAAATTTCCTTTTGTTTCTTATCAAACAGCTCGAAATTTCGCTCTTTAAACAACATAGTTTTAGGGAAATACAGTCATTACCTGACCTATTGCTAAACACACTATAAGCCCCAAGAACTTGATTTTTAACTACTTACAGTGCAGAAACCTCTAACGTTTAACTTATCAGGTCCCTTAACTATCTCATTCGCAAAGTTATTTTTTCTAACTTTTTTCCGAGTGCAAAGATACAACTTTTTCTTTAATAACCAACACTTTGTAGAACTTTTTTTTATTTTTTTTTCAAACACTTACCCAAAGCATTCTTTCAATAATAATTCTTGATATTTTCAATATAATCAAGCAATATATTTACCTTATTATTAATGCAAAAAAAATATTCTGCCCACAAAATATCTAGTCTTATTTTATTAAATTTGCAAAAATAATATTTTCAAAGTGACAGATATACTAAATGGTTTAAACAACCCTCAAAGAGAAGCAGTTACGACTATTGAGGGTCCTGTGATGGTTATTGCGGGTGCTGGTTCTGGAAAAACAAAAGCTCTCACCCACCGTATTGCATATATGATTCAAGAAGGCGTGAATCCATTTTCCATTATGGCTCTTACTTTTACAAATAAAGCAGCCAAGGAAATGAAAGATCGTATTATGAAACTCGTAAATCCTCATGCCGCACGCAACGTATGGATGGGTACATTTCACTCCATATTTGCTCGCATTCTAAGAATTGAAGCACAAAACTTAGGATTTACTCCTGATTTCACCATTTACGATACCGACGACTCAAAACAACTCATAAACGCCATTTTAAAAGAACGCGAACTCGATCCAAAAGTATATCCTGCAAAAAATATACTTCATCGTATCTCAATGGCAAAGTCTGCATTATATACACCTGAAGACTATTGCAACAATTTTGAAATCCAACAACAAGATTTAAGAGCCAACAAACCTTTCATTGGTGAAATTTTCAAAACATATAACAACAGATTACAAAGAGCCAATGCAATGGACTTTGATGACATATTGTTTTACACCAATGTGTTGCTCCGTGACTTCCCTGAAATTCTGTACAAATACCAGCAACGTTTTGAATACATTTTAGTGGACGAGTATCAGGACACAAACTACGCACAGTATCTAATCATCAGAAGAATTGCCGCAATGAGAGAAAACATCTGCGTCGTTGGTGATGATGCACAAAGTATCTATGGTTTCCGTGGGGCTAACATTCAAAACATCTTAAATTTCAAAACAGATTACCCTGGACAAAAGCTTATACGTCTTGAGCAAAACTACCGTTCAACAAAGACTATCGTCAATGCCGCAAACAGCGTAATTGATCACAATAAAGATCAGATCAAGAAAAAAGTTTGGTCAGATAACGAAGATGGAGAACTCATTACCGTTCTGCGCGCCACTTCCGACAATGAAGAAGGAACTCTCGTTGCTAATTCCATTTTCGGATATAAAATGTCAAGACAACTTAATAATAAAGATTTTGCCATTTTATATAGAACCAACTCTCAATCACGTTCATTAGAAGAAGCTTTACGCAAACAAGACATACCTTATAAAATATATGGCGGACTTTCGTTCTACGACAGAAAAGAAGTCAAAGACCTCCTCGCCTATTTCCGCGTCGTAATAAACCCACATGACGAACAAGCTCTTTTACGTATAATCAATTATCCTGCAAGAGGTATTGGAAAGACGACTATTGAGCGTCTTATGGTTGTTGCAGACGAACGCAAAAAAGGCATCTGGGATGTCATCGCTTCTGACGACGAACCAATGCCAAATGATTTCAATAGCGGAACCGTAGGTAAACTACATAACTTCGCTACTATGATAAAAAGTTTTCAAACACTTCTAAACAAACAAAGTGCTATAGAGCTTGCAAAACACATTTGCAACGCTGTTAGAATCATAAAAGTTTTGAAAGAAGATGATACTCCAGAAGGCGTTGCTCGTGTCCAAAACATTGAGGAGTTACTCAATGCTATTATGGAATTTTCAGACAAACAAGTTGATGAGGTTACTGGAGAACAAAATGAAGTAACACTTAACAAATTTATGGAAGACGTAGCTCTTCTCACCGATCAGGACAAAAAAGATGAAGAAGAAGCAGATTATGTCACCTTAATGACAATTCACAGTGCAAAAGGTTTGGAATTCCCTTATGTTTACATTGTTGGTCTGGAAGAAAATCTTTTCCCTGGAGTTCAATCTTTAAGTACGCGTGAAGATTTAGAAGAAGAAAGACGACTATTTTATGTAGCATTAACGCGTGCCGAAAAGAAATTAGTTTTAAGTCATGCTGAAAGCCGCTATCGCTGGGGTAACCTTACATTAAGCGAACCTTCACGTTTTATTGAAGAGATAGATTCATCATTAATCGAAAGAACAAGAAAAGCTTCGTTCAGAGGAACCTCCAGTTTCAATGAAGGCATCAACTTCAGTAATCCATTCTCAAGAAATTTCCAAGAGAAAAAAGAGTTCCAAAGAAAGACTGAAGTCAAGCAAAATACACCTTATATTAATAGTAGCAAAAATATCAGCAACGTAGCAAGCAATAACGTCTCTGATTTTGCAGCAGCATCACCAGATGAAATAGAACAAGGTATGAGAGTTCTGCATCAAAAATTCGGGCAAGGTGAAGTGGTTAAAGTAGAAGGTGTTGGCCCAAACAAAAAAGCCACCGTTCTTTTTGACGAATGCGGAACAAAACAATTAATGCTTAAATTTGCAAAACTAAATATTCTAAAATAAAAACATTTAACCGAACTAAATGTTAACATAAAACAACATAACACTTATGAATAAAGAAGGTCTAAAATATAATACAGAAAGAGAGAAACTGATAATTTCCGAATATGGTCGTAATATCCAAATTATGATCAAACACTTGCTTGAAATTGAAGACAGAGAAAAAAGAACAGAAGCCGCTCATTTTATAGTAAGTGTTATGGCACAGATGAACCCACAGGTAAAGGAGTCTAACGACTACATCCACAAATTATGGGACCATTTGTATATCATTTCTGATTATAAATTAGATGTAGACAGTCCGTACGAGCCTCCACAACAAGGCGTCATTATCAGCAAACCTGAACATGTCGGTTATCAAAAGCACGACATAAAGCAAGGTCATTACGGAAATTACATCAAAGAATTTTTAAATAAAATAAAAGAGATCGAAGAAGGTCCAAAGAGAGACGCACTTTTATTGGCAGTCGCTAATCAAATGAAGAGAGATTATCTTCACTGGAATCGCGAGACTGTGAATGATTTATTAATTCTTGACGACTTATACAAACTATCAGGCGAAACATTCACTATGCCTATTGACACAAAATTAACTTCAACAAACGAAATCCTCGGCAAAGTGCAAGTTACGCCTCAACAGCAGCAAACAAAAAAGAAAAAAGTAAAGAAACAAGCCGTCAAAAAGACGCCTAACCCAAACAGACCAACCAAAAAATAAATTAAACCCGAAAATTGAATTTATTAACAAAGACCTCTGTCCTTATGGACACAATATAATTATGGGAACATTTAAAATTAACGGTGGCAACAAACTTCACGGAAGCATAATACCACAAGGTGCAAAAAACGAAGCGATGCAGATCATCTGCGCCAGTCTTCTAACCGAAGAAAAAGTTACCATTACAAATTTACCAAATATATCTGACATCAACAACCTCATCGACTTGTTAAAAGATATGGGCGTTATTATCGACAGAGTTTCAAATAACGAAGTCTGTCTCCAAGCAAAGAACATTGACTTCTCATATTTCAAAACAGAAAAATTCCGCGAAAAATCGACAAAATTAAGAGGTAGCGTCATGATTGTCGGACCTATGCTGTCTCGTTTTGGCAAAGGATATTTACCAAAACCTGGCGGAGACAAGATTGGACGTCGTCGCTTAGACACACACATCATAGGTTTACAAAAACTCGGGGCAAAATTTGAAGATTTGGCAGACTGCCAAGAAGTCAAAGCTTTAGGCGATAGATTAAAAGGCACATATATGCTTCTTAATGAAGCCTCCGTAACAGGAACAGCAAATATAATCATGGCTGCTGTTTTGGCAGAGGGCGAAACCACGATCTTCAACGCCGCTTGCGAACCTTATATCGTTCAGTTATGCAGAATGTTAGTTTCCATGGGTGCTAAAATCAACGGTATAGGTTCCAATTTACTCACAATAACAGGTGTCGAAAAATTACATGGCACGACACATCGTCTGCTAGCCGATATGATCGAAGTCGGAAGCTTCATCGGAATGGCTGCTATGACCGGATCAGAACTCACAATAAAGAACGCAGGTATCAAAGACCTAGGTCTCATACCTGATGTATTCAAAAGTCTCGGCATAAAAATGGAATTCATCGGTGACGATATTTATATTCCTGCTCAAGACCATTATGAAGTTGAAACATTTATAGATGGAAGTATCTTGACAATTGCCGATGCTCCTTGGCCAGGATTCACTCCAGACTTAATCAGCATCATCTTAGTGGTCGCGACACAAGCCAAAGGAACAGTCTTGATACATCAGAAGATGTTTGAAAGTCGTCTTTTCTTTGTCGACAAACTTATAGATATGGGCGCGCAAATCATCCTCTGCGACCCACACAGAGCTACTGTTATCGGTCTTGACCGCACACAGCAATTACATGCTGTACGCATGGCATCACCAGACATCAGAGCCGGCGTTGCACTTCTCATCGCAGCTTTATCAGCAAAAGGGACAAGCTACATTGATAATATTGAGCAGATCGACAGAGGCTACGAAAACATCGATGGCAGACTTAGAGAACTTGGGGTTGAGATTGAGAGATTATAAGAATATGACATTTTGTCAAATAATTCCAATTTGAAATCAGTGGCAAATTATTTGATCTGTCAAGGTCAATTTTACTATTGTTAATAATCATTAATAATTATATATCATGAAAGAAGAAATGGAAGGCAATGTTAACATCAATGAAAACCAAGAAGATGTTAATAACAATGAAATTCATGAAGAAGAAGCAAAAGGCAAAAAAAACAAGAAAAACAAAAACGACAAACAGCTTGACGAATTAAAAGAAAAATACGACGAGTTGAATGACAAATATTTACGTCTTTTCTCAGAATTCGACAATTATCGCAAACGCACAGCCAAAGAAAAAATAGAGTTATCAAAAACCGCATCAGAAAGCATCATGGTAGATTTACTCCCAATTCTCGATGATTTCGAACGTGCAATCCAGACAATGGAAAATAAAGAAACCGACGCCAACTATGAAGGTGTTGTTTTAATCTATAACAAATTAAAACGTGCTTTAGAGCAAAAAGGCCTTGAAGAGATAAATGCAAAAGATGCCGTTTTCGACACTGACGAACATGAAGCATTGACAAACGTTCCTGTCACAGACGAATCTCAAAAAGGCAAAGTATTAGACGTAATTCAAAAAGGTTATAAACTCAACGGCAAGGTAATTCGTTACGCTCGCGTTGTGGTTGGTGGTTGATTTATAGATTAAAAAGATGGAGAAAAGGGATTACTACGAGGTATTAGAGGTACCTAAGAACGCTACAAGCGAAGAGATCAAGAAGGCCTATCGCAAGATGGCTATTAAATATCACCCTGACAAAAACCCTGACAACAAAGAAGCAGAGGAAAAATTCAAGGAAGCCGCCGAAGCATACGAAGTTTTAAGCAATCCAGAAAAACGCTCACGTTACGACCAATTCGGTTTTTCAGGATTACACGGACAACAAGGCTTCAGTGGAATGGACGATATCTTCAGCCACTTTGGTGATATCTTCAGCGACCTTTTCGGTGGCGGCGGATTTGGATTCGGCGGCGGTTTCAGCGGTGGCAGACAAGCACAAAGACACGTCAACAGAGGTAGCAACCTTCGTCTTCGCGTAAAATTAAATCTCAGCGAAATCAACGAAGGCGTAAAGAAAAAAGTAAAAGTCAACAAATATGTTCCTTGTCCACACTGCGAAGGCAGCGGGGCAAAAGACAACAGCTTTGAAACATGCCCTACATGTAACGGAAGAGGACAGACCGTAAAAGTTCAAAATTCTATCTTCGGACAGATGCAGACTGTAACCACATGTCCAAACTGCGGCGGCGAAGGCAAAATCATCAAAAACAAATGTCCAGAATGTCAAGGAAATGGCATTGTAAAGAGTGAAGAGATAATAGAACTCAACATCCCAGCCGGTGTTGCAGAAGGAATGCAATTATCGGTAAGAGGAAAAGGTAATGCCGGAGCTAGAAACGGCATAGCTGGCGATCTCATCATTTTGATAGAAGAAGAAAAAGACAAAAACCTTGAAAGAGATGGCAACGATCTCATCTATAATCTCTTCATCAGTTTCCCACAAGCAGCATTGGGCACAACTGTAGAGATTCCTATCATCGATGGAACTACAGAAATAAAAGTTCCTGCAGGAACCCAAAGCGGTGAAGTCATAAAACTTAGAGGAAAAGGATTACCAGAACTCAACAGCTATGGAAAAGGCGATTTGCTCGTAAACGTAAACGTCTGGACACCAAGAAACCTCAATAAGGAAGAAGAGAAGATAATGAAATCATTGTTGGAAAGCGAAAATATGAATCCAGCTTCCGACAAAGATAAAAGTCCTTTTAAAAAGTTTAAGAAATTCTTTAGTTAATAAGCTTTGAGTAACGAGCTATGAGCAATGAGTTATAAAACAATATTATACTCACATCTCATAGCTCAAAACTTATAACCCCAGCAAAAAACAGCATGGTAAACCTTATCGAAATAAACAACGTCAGCAAGACTTATGGTAATTACAAAGCATTAAACAATATTAGTATTAAAGTTCCAAAACAGAGTATCTATGGTTTGCTCGGTCCTAATGGAGCAGGCAAGACAACACTGATCAGAATGCTTAACCAAATAACCGCACCTGACGAAGGCGAGATAATTTTCAATGGAGAAAAATTAAATCGCGATCATATTTCCGATATAGGTTATCTTCCTGAAGAACGCGGCTTATATAAAGCCATGAAAGTCGGCGAGCAAGCAATATATCTCGCCCAATTGAAAGGCGTAAGCAAAAAAGAAGCAGAGAAAAGACTAAAACAATGGTTTCATAAATTTGGCATCACCGACTGGTGGAACAAAAAAGTCGAGGAATTAAGTAAAGGCATGCAGCAGAAAATACAGTTCATCGTGACTGTAATACATAATCCCCAGCTACTTATCTTCGACGAACCATTCTCAGGCTTCGATCCAATCAACGTAAACCTTCTCAAGAAAGAGATTCTTGAATTACGCGACAAAGGCGCAACAATAATATTCTCCACCCACAACATGGCATCGGTAGAAGAATTGTGCGACAACATCATGCTTATTAATAAAGGTGAGAAAATACTTGAAGGCAGCGTTTACCAAGTCAAACAAGATTTTAAAGACAACAATTTTGAAGTTGTATTAAGACAACAGACAACAGACAACGGACAACATCCTTTGAATCTTCCTGAAGGTTTTTCAATTATTTCAGAAAAAAACAACATCAACGGCGAGACAACATTTATCATTAGCGCTGATAAAAATATCAATCCTAACATTCTTATCAATCACCTTACAGAATTCGGAACTATTGTTTCTTATCACGAATTACTTCCTTCTATAAATGATATTTTCATCAATAAAGTCAATAGTTGATACAATGTAAAAGTAGTTGAATATTAAAAGTATAATAGAACAAGCATGAATAAACTAGGCATCATAATAAAACGAGAATATTTAACAAGAGTTAAAAAGAAAAGCTTCTTAATAATCACATTCTTAGGACCAATATTTTTTGTAGCCTTAATGATTGCTCCTACCCTACTTGCGCTTAACTCAGACAAGATGGAGTCAAAAAAAGCCATCGCAGTACTTGATGAAACTGGATGGTTCTATAAGAAATTCGACAATACAGAAGCAAACACATTCGTCTATCATAATCCTGAGGAAAATCTTGACAGTTTAAAGAAACTTGTTTTTGAAAGAGTCTACGATGCCATTTTATATATTCCTGGCACTTCCTTAAATATACCTGTCAATGCTAAGTTATTTAGCAACAAACAGATATCGATGACGTTAAGTAGTTATATCGAAAATACGATGAAAAAAGAAGTCGAGCACAAAAAACTGCTTGCTTCTGGCATAGATCCAGACATCGTAAAATCTGCAACTACCAACATCAATGTAAGCACCATACGCATGGACTCCGATGACAAAGAAGAAACCAGATACACCGAGTTAGAATCCATTATCGGCATCTTATTGGCTTTCATTATATATTTCTCTATTTTCCTATTCAGCAGTCAGGTTTTAAGAAGCGTTATCGTTGAAAAGACAAATCGCATAGTAGAAGTCATTATTAGCTCTGTCAAGCCATTTGAACTTATGATGGGAAAAATCATAGGCAATGCGATGGTCGGTTTGACACAATTCGTTGCTTGGATCATACTGACACTGGCAATTTATTTTGTTGCAAGCGGCATCATATTAGGACCAGAGATGATGTCACCGACAGGCACAGTCATGTCACAAGAAATCAGCAAATTAACAGAAACAACTGCAAGACAAGACATTATGTTAGAAGCCATCAATATGGTACAATCCATAAACTTCAGTGCAATATTATGGAGCTTCTTATTCTACTTCCTTTTTGGATTTTTACTTTATGCCGCATTATTTGCGGCTATCGGTGGAATGGTTGACAATGAAACCGACAGCACCCAGTTCACTACTGTATTGACCATACCTTTGATTCTTGCGATAGCATGCTCTCCTGCAATGATGGAAAACCCAGAGAGCGGTCTAACATTATGGTTATCAATGATACCATTCACATCGCCTATCGCCATGATGATCAGGATTCCATTTGGAATACCATATTGGCAATTAGGCGTTTCCGTTACAATATTAATACTTACATTTGTATTAACCACATGGTTAGCTGCCAAGATTTATAGAACTGGCATCTTAATGTACGGAAAGAAACCAACATTAAAAGAGATTTGGAAATGGTTGAAGTATTAAGATACTTAGATACTAAGACACTGAGTTACTGAGATTTTAAAGAATATTATCATCTTAGTATATCGGCTTCTATGTATCTTAACAACTTTAAAAAAAAACACTTGTAATTGAAATAAAAAAATCTTATTTTTGCACCCCAAAAAATAAATTTATCAATTTATCTTTGAAATTAATTAATCATAAAAAATAGATTTACAATGCAAAACAAAGGAGTTATCAAATTGTTAGCAGTTATTTTAGCTGTCTTCTCTTTGTATCAGTTGTCTTTTTCATTTGTAACAAGACAAGTTGAAAAGAAAGCAGCAGAATATGCTACAAGTGCAGAGTCTGTAAAATTGGCAGAAACTCTTGCTAATGGTGATCAAAATGCTTACGATTACTTATTAGATTCAATTCAAGGTGCTAGAGAAACTTACTATTTAGATTCAATGAGCACAGTTAAAGTTTATCCTATCTTCGGACAAACTTATCGTCAAGCAAAAGAAATGGAAATCAACTTAGGTCTCGACCTTAAAGGCGGTATGAACGTCATGATGGAAGTATCAGTTCCAGACATCATTGAAGTTCTTTCAGGTCACTGCACAGATCCAGTTTTCGTTCAAGCTATCCAAATTGCTAACGAAGAACATCTTAACAGCCAAAGAGATTATGTTGACTTGTTCGGCGATGCTTTCCAACAATTAGATCCTAATGCAAAATTAGCTCCTATCTTCTTGTTTGAATTCAAAGATAAAGGCATAACAGTAAACTCAACAAATGCTGAAGTTTTAAGCGTTATCAAAGACGAAACAAACAGCGCTATTGACCGTTCATACCAAATCTTAAGAACACGTATTGACCGTTTCGGCGTTGCACAACCAAACATCCAAAAATTAGAAAACTCAGGACGTATCCTTGTCGAACTTCCAGGTATCAAAGATCCTAAACGTGTTCGTAAACTTTTACAAGGTACAGCACAACTCGAATTCTGGGAAACATACAACTTCACAGAACTTTACGAATATTTCGACGAAGCTAACAGACGCATCGCTGAAATCAACAAAGCTAATAAAGGCTTAGCAGAAGAAGTTAAAGAAGAAAAAGAAAGCGACGAGCCAGCTCTTTTAGCAAACGACACTTTGAAAGCTCAAGAAGAAGCTTTAGAAGAAATGAGAGCTAACTATCCTCTCTACAACTACTTAACACCTTCTTACTATCAAAATGAAATGGGTCAAACATACCCAGCACAAACAGCACGCGTTGGTATGGCTTTAGTAAAAGATACAGCTAACATCAACAGAATGCTCAGACAAGCTAAGAACGTATTCCCACGTAACGTAAGATTTGCATGGTGCGTAAAACCAAACGTTGCAGCTGACGGCACAGAATATATCGACCTCGTAGCATTAAAGACATCACGCGAAAACAAAGCTGCTCTCGGTGGTGAAGTTATCGTTGACGCACGTCAAGACTACGATCAAAATGGTCGCGTTGAAGTTACAATCCAAATGAACAGCGAAGGTGCTAAAGCATGGAAACGCTTAACAGGCGAAAACATCGGCAGACAAGTTGCTATCGTTCTCGACAACTACGTATATTCATATCCAGTTGTTAACGATGAAATCCCAAGCGGCCGTTCATCTATCTCTGGCGGTGATATGACTGTTGAAGAAGCTCAAGACTTAGCTAACATCTTGAAAGCAGGTAAATTACCAGCTCCAGCTAGAATCCTTGAAGAAAATGTTGTTGGTCCATCATTGGGTCAAGAAGCTATCCAATCAGGTCTCTGGTCATTCGTTATCGCTTTCATCCTCGTTCTTATTTACATGGTATTCTTCTACAGCAAAGCTGGTGTTGCATCAGACATCGCATTGTTAGTAAACATCTTCTTCATGTTCGGTGTTTTAGCATCATTCGGAACAGTATTGACATTGCCTGGTATCGCTGGTATCGTATTGACACTCGGTATGGCTGTTGACTCTAACGTTATTATCTTCGAACGTATTAAAGAAGAATTACGTGGAGGCAAAGGCTTAAGAACAGCTATCGCTGACGGTTACAAAGCAGCTTACTCAGCTATCTTGGACGGTAACATCACTACATTCTTGACAGCTTTCGTATTGTTCAAATTCGGTACAGGCCCTGTTCAAGGCTTCGCTACAACATTGATGATTGGTATCGCTACATCATTATTCACATCAATCTTCATCTCACGTTTAGTATTTGAAGGCTGGTTGAAGAAAGACAAGAATATCAACTTCTCAAATAACGCTACACGTAACTTCATGTCTAACACATCTTTCGACTTCATCAAGTTCGGTAAGAAAGCTGCTATCATCGCTGGCGTATTCATCGTTATTAGCGTTGGTTCACTAGTAGTTCGTGGATTAAACCTCGGTATCGACTTCAAAGGTGGACGTAACTATGTTGTTCGTTTCGACAAAGACGTTACTATTAACGAAGTACGTTCAGCTTTAGCAAACGTAAGCGAATTCGAAAGCGTTCCTGAAGTTAAGACATACGGTCCAAGCCGCCAAGTTAAGATAACAACAGACTATAAGATCAACGACAACAACCCAGACGTTGACGCTGAAATCCAAGGTCTCATCTACAACGCACTCAAAGGCTTGTACAACACAGAAATGACATACGAACAATTCACAACAGACTCTGACAAGAGCAACGTATTACTCGGTATCTTAAGTTCACAAAAAGTTGGTGCTACAGTTGCTGACGACGTAACACGTAAAGCTTTCGTTGCTGTTATCATTTCTCTCGTTGTTATGTTCATCTACATCGCTATCCGCTTCAAGAGATGGCAATATGGTTTGTCAAGCATCGTTTGTTTGGCTCACGACACATTGATCGTTATCGGTATGTACTCATTGTTCAACAATGTATTACCATTCACAATGGAAGTCAACCAATCATTCATCGCTGCTGTTTTGACAATCATCGGTTACTCAATCAACAACACTGTGGTTATCTTCGACCGTGTACGTGAAAACGTTACATTATTCCCTAAGAAAAACTGGAGAGACCTCTTCAATAGCGCAAACAACAGCACATTGTTACGTACAATCAACACATCAGGTACTACAATCGTTGTATTGTTAGCTATCTTCATCTTCGGTGGTGAAACAATCCGCGGCTTCGTATTCGCATTGTTAGTCGGTATGATCGCAGGTACATTCTCATCATTGTTCATCGCTTCTCCTTTGGCTTACAGATTATTCAAAGGAAAACAAAACGATGCTCAATTAGAAGACAGCAAAAAGAAATAATAAATAGGCTAAAGACAAAAGTCTAACGGCTAAAGGAAAGGATTTCTGAGATTCAGAAATCCTTTTTTTTATAAAAATTCACATTAAAAATCATAAAAAACATTCCTAATTCCAAACTCCTAATTCCTAATTATTTTTCAAAATCATATCATTTTTTTTTATACTTTTGTAACAATATTTGCGTTACACCTGAATAAAAGGTTAATATATGACAAGGAAAATATTTTTCACACTTATAATTACATTTGTATTCAGCATCCAGCCGATTATAGCTCAGAATAAAGCTTGTAAATCAGCTGATATCGCTTTTGAACGTAAGCAATATAACACTGCTATAGAGCGATATAAAAAAGCATACAAAAAGAACAGCAAGAAAAAAGACCAAGATACTCGTGACTATATCACATATCAACTTGCAGAATGCTACAGACTCACTGAAGCCAGCAAGTTGGCAGAGTCACACTACAAACGCCTACTGAAGACCGAATATCCTAAAAAAAATCCAACAATATATCTTTATTACGCAGACGCTCTTAAGAGAAACAAGAAGTATGAAGACGCTATAGCGAATTATACGATATATAACGAGCTGATGCCAGACGACCCAAGAGGCCTTGCTGCATTAAACGATATAGAAAACATACAGAAATGGATTGAGACGCCGACAAGATATGAAGTGACACGCATTAAGAAACTAAACTCACGTGCCACAGAATTCGGCGTAGCATGGACATCAAGCAATTATAATGAAATTATCTTTTCTTCCACAAGAGAAGGCGGCGTGACAAAAGAAAAAGACGCTATAACTGGTCAAAACTTCGCTGATTTCTATACGTCAAGACAAAACAAACAAGGAGAATGGGAAGAAGCTGTTTTAGTTGATGAAGATGTAATCAACTCTACAGGAAGCGAAGGCATGCCTTTTATGAACAAATCATTCTCTACATTATACTTCACACGCTGTCCAAACCACAAGAAAAGAATATCAGGATGTCAGATAATGAAAGCATCCCGTTCTGGAAGCATGTGGAGCGACCCTGTAGCAGTTGAAATCAAAACAATCGACTCTTTAGACGTTATCGGACACCCTACCCTATCAAGCGATGAATTAAAATTATATTTCGCTTCTGAAAGAAAAAACGGTATGGGTGGCAAAGATATCTGGGTATCTGAAAGAGAAAGCACTGGTGAAAAATTCGGACGTCCAAGAAACTTAAGTGACATAATAAATACAGAAGGTGATGAACTTTACCCATATTTGAGAAATGACAGCACATTGTATTTCTCATCGAACGGTCATGGTGGCATGGGTGGATTAGACATTTTCGTAACAACATTGGATTCATCAGGTGAATGGACTGAACCTGTTAACCTAAAACATCCTTTCAACTCAATAGGCAACGACTATGGAATCACATTCCATCCTACTGAAGAAAGAGGATTTTTCAGCAGTAACAGAGACACCAAAAACGGTTTAGATGATGATTTATATTATTTCATCGAACCACCAGTCTTATTCACACTTGGTGGAACTGTCAAGAACCAAAACAGCTTGCAATTCGTTGAAGGCGCAGACATTAGAATCACAGGATCTAATGGTTCCAAGTTCTCAACAAAGAGTAGTGAAACAGGTTCTTTTATGTTCACTAACTCACAAATCAAGTCAAATGAAACATATATCTTGACAATCAATAAGAAGAATTATTTTACATTCACAGATACAATCAGCACTATTGATTACGAAACAAGTCAGGATATCGTAAAGAACTATCAAATCAGTACAATTCCTAATACACCTGTTGTATTGCCAGACATCTTATACGAATTGTCAAGATGGGAATTACGTCCACAATTTGAAGATTCTTTAAGAGGACTTATCGAAATATTGCAAGTCAATCCTAATATCACCATAGAATTGGCTTCTCATACCGACAACAGAGACTCACACGAAAGCAATGACATCTTGTCACAAAAACGTGCTCAGTCTGTATGTGACTACTTAGTAATTAGAGGTATTGACCCTTATAGACTCAAGGCTAAAGGTTACGGAGAAAGAGTTCCAAGAACATTACACAAAGATTACAAGTATAACAGTTTCGTTATCCCTAGCGGAACAAAACTCACAGAAGAATATATTAACAAACTGCCAAAGGAAGTGCAGGAATATGCGCACCAACTCAATCGTAGAACTGAGTTCAAGGTCATAAGCAAAGACTATGTACCTAGAGAAAATATCAGCGATGACCAAATGGCAAATGTTGAAATACGACCTGAAGACAATACTGTAAACATCGCCGTTGACAAACAAGGATTTGTGTCATTCAAGGCCATTGTCAACGCATATACTGAAAACATAACATACAATCAGAACTTTGAGTTTGGAGTATCACAACGAAAGGTAATGGAATTGTTGAATGATGGTATCATCACAAAAGACGATTTCTTAGGCGACGCCAATAAACTCATCAAAGTAGGCGCTGTCGCTGACAGAGCACAGTTCATCATCAGAGAAATGCACATTGCAGACCGCAGTGTCGAGAATATAAAAGTTACAGTTTATAATAATTTGAAAACAGATTGGCTGATGGGTCAAAAAGTTCTTAAAGAATTCGGAGACTTTAACATTGACACCAACAGCATGAAACTCATATTTAATAAGTAAAAGTAATGTCAGTAGAAAAACGTTATCAACTTCGTGGTGTCTCTGCAGAGAAAGAAGACATTCACAATGCAATAAAGAATTTAGACAAAGGATTATATCCTAATGCTTTTTGCAAAATCATCCCTGATATTTTGGGAAACGACAATGAATTTTGTAACATTATGCATGCTGATGGCGCTGGTACAAAATCGTCATTAGCTTATCTTTATTGGAAAGAAACAGGCGATTTGTCAGTCTGGTCTGGCATTGCACAAGATGCCATCGTCATGAATACCGACGACCTTCTCTGCGTTGGTGCGACAGATAAAATGTTACTTTCTTCAACCATCGGCCGTAACAAGAACCTTATCCCAGGTGAAGTCATCTCAGCTATCATCAACGGTACTGAAGAATTCCTTGAAAAGTTACGTTCACTCGGCGTAGGTATTTATTTGACAGGCGGTGAAACAGCTGACGTCGGTGACCTCGTAAGAACAGTCATCGTTGACAGTACAGTGACAGCTCGTATGAGAAGAGACGAAGTCATTGAAAACAACATCCAACCAGGTGATGTCATCGTTGGTTTCGCTTCATCAGGACAAGCTACATACGAAACAAGCTACAATGGCGGTATGGGCAGCAACGGTCTCACATCTGCACGTCACGACGTTTTAAATCATTATCTTGCTGAAAAATACGCAGAAAGTTACGATCATTCAATTCCGGAAGACTTAATCTATTCAGGTCCTCATACATTGACAGAACCAACAGAGATAGAAGGCGTTGACGTAGGTAAACTCATCCTCTCTCCTACTCGTACATATCTCCCAATGATGGTTCCAATCTTAGATAACTTCAGAAAACAAATCAACGGCATCATACATTGCAGCGGCGGCGCACAAACAAAAGTATTGCACTTCACAAATAAATTACACATTGTGAAAGACAATATGTTCGCTCTTCCTCCACTCTTCAGAATGATCCAAGAATCATCAGGAACGGACTGGAAAGAAATGTACAAGGTATTCAATATGGGTCACCGTCTTGAAATCTATACCAATGAAAATGCTGCTAATGAAATGATTCAAATAGCAAAAGAATTCAATATCGATGCTCAAATCG
>JAFYUH010000188.1 GCA_017549605.1 Bacteroidales bacterium | reverse complement strand
GGAATCAGTTATTGTAGCGTAATATTCTTTTGTCTTTGTAATATTTACATTCATTGCTCTTTACCGTATTCAACAACTACAAGAGCACAATTACGGCAGATACAAGCAGGCGCAGTTGTCCCACCTAAAAGATTGTCTGCCAGTACAACATCATCCTTCCGAGGATTGATGCTTATGTGATGTTTCTTATTTGTCCAGATAATCATTTTACCGGACTGGATCATACCGGTTTCCATTTCCGCATTACATTTAGGGCATTTCATACGTTGCACCTCCTTGATATACTCCTTCACACAAGCACACTACTCTTCGGACTTAGTGTGCATTTTTCTTAAATAACGGCGATATCCAGAGGTTTCTGCTTGCTTTTCAACCTCAATGTGTCCTTTTTCTATCATTAACTCAATGCGTTGGTGGATGAAGCTGTCGCTAATACCAAGCATATTTCGTCCGATGACTTCGCCAATAAGTACAGCTTCATAAAAAACATTCGGCTGTCGATCAATTTCTTTTTCAATATAGCTATCATAAAAAGATTCTGGAACGCTACACAGCCAACCATTAACTTCCGCTCGAATTGGGGCGTTTTCATATTGAATCTCTTTCCAAAGATTTCCTATAAGCCGTCGCATAGGATCAGATATCAGTTCTGCTATAGATATGTATTTATAGATATCCAGTGGATCGACTTCTCCCCAGCCGACATGAGATTTTATGCTTTCATCCGTTTCATCAAATTGAGGTTGTTTAATTGCATATATCTTACCATGTGTATTTGATAAGATACGAAGTCGATCCATCAACCAATAAAAACCGCATAATTCATCTGGAATAGAACTATACCAAACTCGAATATCGTCTCCACTATTTAGCTTTTGAATCAACTGTTCCAAATCTTCGTAATTTGATGGAGTGATATTAGCTATGTCTCCAGTTCCCAGATGCATTACGAAGCTGTACACGTTTTCAAAACGCCCCTCACGTTGGCCTAAGCGAAAAGAAGCATATGCACTTTCAGTAAAAACAACTTCTAACATCGATTTATCCTCCTTGATATACTCCTTCACTTATATACTTGCAATCTGTCGCAAAAAACTACACTCAATTTGAAAAATTTTCAAAATATCTTTGTTTTATTATCATCCGGGGATGTTGGCAATGGCGAAAGGAGTTCCCACATCTTTGCTTCAAATCTTTCAGAAAAATGATGTTGGCATTGCTCTGGTTTTGGTAAACTCTCGTTTAGGGCATGAGCCAGTTCTTCCGCTGCTTGCTTCAACATTTCTTCGGATAACATATCAGTTCCCCCCTTGGGTTGTTTTAACTATAATAACGATGGGGGATGGCGATTTTGGACACTCTCAAAAAATAATTTTGAAAAATAATTGAGAAAAACAGCGACGACTTGGCGGTTAGCCAGATCGCCGCTGTTTATGCTCTGTATTTATAGAATTATATCACAAAAATGTGAAATTTTCTACCGACACCTTAACTACCAGCATCAGTGGTCAGCTATCCAAAGGCTTGTATTCTGTGACAGTTTTCAGATAGGTTTCGGGATCGCCGTTCAGTATCAGCTCGGCGTATGCCGCCGGGTCGTTGTAGATCAGATAGTCCAGCTCTGACCGCTGATACATATTGTCGGCTACTTCATTCTCCACGGCGATTGTATCAATGGCGATCATGCTGCCGTCATCGAATTTCAGCTCCATGCAGGCGGTATCCATATTGAACGCACAAGATTGGATTTTCATTGTTCTTGCCTCCTTAATCTTTCGGTGTTTTTCTTTGCCAGTTCGCTTGCAGCTTTACGGCGGGTTTCGTCATAGGGTGCGGTCAGTTTGAAACCGAAGCGCCCCTTGCTGACTTCAAAGGTCAGACAGCCGTTTCCGTCATCATCGATCAATCGGCACTCAGAGGGATATTTCCCGGCATACTCGGTGAGCCTGTTTTTGAGTGCGGTGTTGTAAGTGCAGACCTCAATCATGCTGTCTGCTTCGTTAAAATAGATGTTTGTTGCTTTCTGTTTCTTGGAAAGACCTGTTCTCATAAAACCTCCTGTTTTTCACGAATTTTTCTCAGCTCATCACCTGTAAAAGTAGGCTGATTTTTTGATAGGGAGCGCCCAAATGATGCGCTATACGATTTGAACGCTCCTATTTGACAATTTGCGTTTTTTCCAGCTCTACACGGGAATCAGCGGGCATCGTCTCTGTTGCGGTTTTTGCTACGACTTCCGCTAAAGAAATGCCACAGATTGTTGCGGGAAATTACATCCTCATAGGTGCGAAGTCTGCT
>JAFYUH010000187.1 GCA_017549605.1 Bacteroidales bacterium | reverse complement strand
GGCGGTCAGAAATCTTCAGCAGAAGGTCGCCTCGAAAGCATCTGTAAAGGCTTAGGCGTTGACCCAGATCACGTAAGAGTTATCAAACCACTTCCAAACCAACACGAAATCAACGTTCAAATCATCAAAGAAGAGTTGGCTTACGAAGGCGTATCTGTCATCATCCCACGTCGTGAATGTATCCAAACTTTAAGCAGAAAGATGCGTGCAAAAAAAGCATAATTAACATTAAATAAAAGACTATCATGAAAAAAGATATTATATTAGCTGGTGTCGGCGGTCAAGGTATCCTTAGTATCGCTTCTTGTATAGGCATCGCTGCTGTAGAAAAAAACATGTATCTCAAACAAGCTGAGGTTCACGGCATGAGCCAAAGAGGCGGCGACGTACAGTCACACCTCCGTCTTTCAGACAACGAGATCGCATCAGACTTAATCCCAGAAGGCAAAGCTGACCTCATCATCTCTGTTGAACCAATGGAAGCTCTCCGTTACTTGCCAATGCTCGCTAAAGACGGCGTCATCATCACTGCAAGCGAACCTTTCATCAACATCAACAACTATCCAGAAGTTGAAGAAGTCTACGCTGAATTGAAGAAGCACAACGCTATCATCATCGACGCTGACAACATCGCTAAAGAATGCGGTAACGTACGCGCAGCTAACATGGTTATCTTCGGCGCTGCTGTTCCATTCCTCGGCTTCGAAATGGAAACAATAGAAAACAGTATCCGCGAACAATTCGGAAGAAAAGGCGAAGAAGTTGTTAACCTCAACCTCAAAGCTGTTGAAGCAGGCTACAAACAAGCATTAAATAAATAATGTAAAATTCTTATCAAGACAAGAGATGGAGTAATTCCGTCTCTTGTTTTTTTAATGACTACAGACAACTGTCAACAGTCAACAGATTTCTACAATTTTACACTATCAACTTATCTCCAACCACTCCCACACTACTATAAACTATTAACCATAAACTATAAACTTTATAAGCATGAATATCATTGATTTCTTAAAGAAAAGCATCAAAGCTCACCTCCGCACATATTCATGTGCCTTGGGTGGCATATTTCTTTTTATCGTCATCGCTTTGGTGTTATCTGGCAATAACGACAAGATCGAGCAACAAGAAATCATAGAACCTAAGGAACCGGAATTTCTCTACGGCATCTGTATCGACGACTATGACGTAGTTGTCGACACCATCAGAAAGAACCAGTTTCTTTCTAACATCATGCTCAAGCAAAACATCGACTACAACACCATCACTCATATAGAGAAGAAACACAGAAGTGTCTTCGACATCAGAAAGATAAAGCCAGGACAGAAGCATACATTTTTAATAAGCCGCGACAGCATAGTGCGCCCTGTCTTCTGGATCTACGAGATAAACAAAATAGACTACGCTGTCTTCAGCCTCACCGACTCGCTCAACGCTTGGATCGGACATAAGGAAGTGACAACCAAAATAGAAACCATAGAAGGCGTCATCGAGTCTTCATTATGGAACGCCGTAGCAGCAACAGGCGGCAACCAAAACATAACCATGGAATTATCTGACATATACCAATGGACCGTCGACTTTTTCGGCATACAGCCTGGCGACGCCTTCAAAGTGGTATATGAAAACAAATATATAAACGACGAATGCATCGGTATGGGCAAGATTCTCGCCTCATATCTCAACAACGCAGGCTCTGAACACTACGCATATTATTTCGTACAAAACGGCAAAGGCGAATACTTCGACGAAAACGGCGACAACCTCCGCAAAGCATTCCTGAAAGCACCGTTGAACTACCGTCGTATCAGCTCTACATTCAGCAACGCAAGAAAACATCCTGTAACAAAAGTCGTACGCCCTCACCACGGAGTCGACTATGCAGCAGCCACAGGCACACCTGTCGTCACAATAGCCGACGGCACCGTAATAGAAAAAGGCTGGGATAGCAAAGGCGGCGGCAATTACCTTAAGATAAAACATAACAGCACATATACAACAACCTATATGCACCTCAACGGCTTTGCCAAAGGAATACAAAAAGGCAGCAAGGTCAAACAAGGACAGCTCATCGCTTACGTAGGAAACACAGGAACATCGACTGGTCCTCACCTCGACTTCAGACTATGCAAGAACGGCAAATACATCAACCCATTGACATTCGAGTCACCATCAGCAGATCCAGTGAGCGCTGAGAACAAGGCAGCGTTTGAGGAAGCGAGAAAGAACTTTGAACTTTGAGCTTTGAGCTTTGAGTTCTGAACTTTGGTGTCTCCATAATTCAAACACCAACTCTCCGTTCTTAACCATTATCGCATCGTCTTTACAAGAGGATGCATCACCACCGACAATACCCCCAAAAAAAATTAAAACACCCTTTTCATATATGCTATTTTTATAATTCAACGATATTTTTTTTGATAAAAAATAAAAAAAACATTAATTAATAATTAATATTAATAGAGCTACTAATGTATTCCATTGTTAATAATTTTTAACCTTAAAATATTGTAAAACAACACCTTTGTATTGAAAAATATTTATATCTTGGTGACTTTATACGACAATACCCTAAAAAGATATTGCCATAATATTTGTTTGTTTATTGTTTAACTTTGGACTTAAATATATGTTATATTTGCAGAGATTTTGTTAACTTGAATAATAAAGATAATTTAACCTATTTAATTAACAAAGTTATAAATAAAAAGTCCTATGAATTAACTCATAGGACTAGTACGAAAGGTGTTAATCGTAAAGATATCGAACGTTGCGTGTAATGAATGCGCTTAATCCCGCTCCACGTTGTGCAAGACGTTTCATTTCTTCAACGTTTCTTACTCCTGCTCTGTTATAACTATAAGAATATGGTTTGCTGCCTTTGAACCAAACGATTATTCTATAAGGTTCAATCTCATAGCCAATAACAGGAGAGTTACCTCTCACATTTGCGTAAGGAATCATAATTACCTCCTTTCTGCTTTAATGGCAACATATTTCAAGTTGTCGTTGTACAATAATAAACAAAAACCACCGCCAGAGTGCCAAACTGACGGTGTATTGAAGAGTACTCATAACCTTGCTGCATAAGGTTAGAGTTAGGAAGTTTATCAGATTCTATTATTTACCATGTTCATTTTGGTTATATAATGGAGTGTTGCCATTGTGGTTATTCATATAGGTTTTTATCCTATCTGACTCCCACTTAGAAGCACCATCAAGAGTAGAGATATTTCCAACTATTTTCATTTTGTCGAAATCTTTATCTTGATGGTGTTCTTTTTCCCTTCTTTCTGGGTTATTGGTTATTCCAACATACACCACTTTATTTCCTTTGGTAAGTTCATACTTATAAGTATCTCTTTTTGCCATAAAAAAATATTTAATTATACATTATTTAAATCCTTTTATACGGAAGGAACTCCGCCATCTTAATTGCAGGAAGATTGGTTGAAAACTGCCGTCATATCCAAAGGACTTTCAGCATAACGGATGCCAATGGCACTACTACTTTATTAGCAAACTATGCACCAAACCTTAAATCTGTCATTTTGACAATAAAATGTTAATTCAGACTGACAAAGTTAATATTCTAGTTGAATTATAAATATAAACTAATGAAAATCATGAATAATACAAGACTAACAATAACATGTGAAGAAAAGGATGGCGGTTATAACGTAGATATAACATACGAAAAGGATTACAGAACTAAATTCAGAGAAGCATTCGTATCAGTAGACGCTCCTATGCCAATACGTCTTATTGAAGAAAAAGAAATCAATGGCGAGAGTGCCGAAAAATCAGCGTCCGTAAAAATTCTAAAGCATATAAATGAGGTTGTCGGTAAAAGTATGAAAACCGAAAATAGAATTTTTACCGACAAGGAAATTGATTCGTTGTTTGAGTTCAAGGAGCTTTATACCATACAAAGATTTGCTGAAATTGCGGGTGTTAAGTTTGCTGAAAGTAAATTTAAAAATCGTAAAGAGTTTCAAGAATATTTTAAAAAGTGGATTAAAAGTCTTTAGTATACTAACTATTAATGTAACAACCTTAAACAAAAGTTGTATATGTCATTTCTGCTTAATTACCAATCATCTTAAATAACACATACAATATGTATATCACAAAATATATCAAGAACTAAGAAAAGACAACCATCTATTACATTATATGTTTTATTTAGTATTATATTCTACCACACCATACAACCACTCTGGAGAATGGAATGAATAATCTTTACACAAACCATTCCTATAAGTAATAGACATAATTATTGTGGTATTTTTATAATAATCTGAAGCGAATCTATATTTCTTTATATATCTTTCATATTCTTTTTCTCTTTCTTCATCAGTCTTTTTTACAAATTCATTATCATTCTCCAATAAAAAATTCTTTATTTGTGATTCGACATTTGCCTCTTCTATAGATAGGAGTTTTACGACTTTTCTTAATTTAAGTCCATCTTCTGCAACGATTATATTCTTTAATGGATATTCCCGAAGAGTACGCTCGTTGTCTATCTTAAAAACAATAAATCGTCCAATCAATTTATTCAACTCTTCATCTGGATTGAGTTTACGTACAAACACAATTGCACCATCTTTAATACCAAAATGTTCAAGAGATTTCCCTTTAACCACCATTTGTTCTAATCCATACATATTTACGACATCATTCCCTATCGTATATTTGGGGTCATTTTGAGGGAGTGGTGATATATCAATATTAGGGATATCACCAGAAGAAGGATGCCCGGCATATACGATTTTACGTTTTACTGTCATTTTTTTTGCAACAATCCTTAAAGCTATATAGGCACAAACAGCCAATGTAATGATAATTATATTCATAAATCCCATTTCTATTCCTATCTTTTTTCCACCTCATAAGAAGGACTAACAACATACAAAGCTGATATTTTCAATAATATCATACTTACAAACAAACATATAACACTTATTGTTTGTTGCATAACAGTGCTGTGATTGAAGAAACTAATCACCAATACCACAAATACCATGCAAATCACAAAATTTGACAATTTAACCCAAAACTCATTCATTCTTTCATTATTTCCAATAGTCCACAATTGGTATAAATAATCTATAAAGAATGCTATAATCCAAATCAATAATGGGGCAATAACTTCTGTATAAAAATCTCCATCAATTATACAAGAAAAATCACCCTTACATAAATCCTTAATAGATGGAATTATTTGATTGAACGAAGAAACCAAAGAAACTATAGCCCACAATAATATATATACAATATTCTTTATTGTGTACTTTATTTTGCTCATTTTGTTACTAACCCAATTCAAGCATTTACTTATTAAACCTAATTCCATACATCTATCACATCTTACTCTAAAAACCACTTTAGTCTTGCAAAAATAATATTTATTTTTCAAAAACAACTATCATCTCCACTATTTATTTCACTTTAAAGCAAACCATCATACTTATTACTTTCTAAACCATAAAATTAACTATAAATTTCCTCGTAAAAAAATAAGGCAAGGCAAGCTAATTTCGTCCTATTTTTTACAAATAAATTTAATAATTACTAATAGCTGTTCTTTAAAATATATAATTTTGCTTATAGAAGTAGAGTTGTACATTTTCTTTTTATATTTGCATTGTCTTTCGGGACAAAGTTTGAAATAATATAGAAAGTGCCTCTTTCTTGTGAAATCGCCAAATTAAACAAAGAATACACGGGGTACGGAGTAGTTCACTTGAATATACGTGGACTGCTTGTCCGTGCGTGTATTCAGGTGTTTGGCGATACCTACAAGGTGGCAGGACGGCAGTCCACTTTCTTTTTAATAAACATTGTTAAACTTCTCCCATTGTCTGCCTACGGAGAAACCTGTAAAATTCGCCATTATGAATACAAGTTTAATTACGTTTTTGATTGGAATTATATTTCCGATTCTATTTGCCATAGCAGGTTGTAGTATGGCAAAGAAGCGAAACCGAAAGGATTGGTTATGGTTTATCAATTGTTGGTTTATTGGATTATTTGGTATTCTGATATTAGCTGTTTCTGGACATCTCAAGAAAGAAGTTATTGCACATCCTATAACTAATCGTCCTGATGAAGAAGTTGTAGAGAATGATGTATTAGGTTGGGTCATTCTTGTCATAGGTTTGATTGTTTTTGCACTTCAGATATGGTATGGTTATGAAATGGCTAACGCTCGTTACAATCAAATGTTTTGGGATTTTCACTTTAGTTTATAAGAATAGTTATGAGTAAATATTTATTATACGGATTTATTTGGGCGATAATAAGCACATTAGGAATATATGTTGTTACAGACTTACAAGGAATAAAGTTGCCTATATTGTATTATGTTGGTTTTGCAATAGTTTTTACACCTTTTATAGCATTTCTTCGTTCTAAAGAAATAGAACGTAAAAACAAAGATAAAAAGAATAACTAAAAATTATTAAAAAAGTAATGAGAACGTCTTCACGGATAGCTCTCACTATTTTTTTAGATGATCTACAATTATTATAAAAACATATAACACAAAATAAAATTTAGAAAACATTCATTTAATGTAATAACTTGTTAAATATAAACATTATATTTGTTAGATTGAATAAAAGTATATATATTTGCAGATTATAATAATTAGTTGTACGATGGACATAAATAAAGAGTATAAATATTATATTGATAATCAAAAAGAATTGGTTAAAAAGTATAATAATAGAGTCCTTGTTATTGTTAATCAAAATGTTGTAGGAGATTATGATAACGAAGAACAAGCTTATTTTGCTTCAAAAGATAAATATGGATTAGGAAATTTTCTAATACAAAAATGTACAGAAAACGAGAAAGGTTACGAAGCTACATATACTTCAAGAGTTAGAATGGTTTATGAATAATAGTCGCGCATTTACTATCAAATTTGATACTTTAGCCGATTCTCTTTATTTGGAATGTGGTGTAAGTGAAGCTATTAGTGCTGAAGAATTACAAAAAGGGAAAGAGCATCCAAAAGTTTTAAAATACAAAGCTCTTTGGGATACAGGAGCAACAAAATCATCTATATCTCAAAGGGTGGTAAATGATTTAGGTTTAATACCTGTTGGACAAGGAATAAATCATACGGCAGCAGGAGTTGTACCTACAAAAATGTATTTGATAAATATTTTGTTACCATGTGGTGTCGGATTCCCGTCTTTAATGGTTACAAGTAGTGATTTAGGTAATCTTGATGTTTTAATAGGTATGGATGTTATTTGTAAGGGAGATTTTTCTATTACAAATGTAAATGGTAAAACAACCTTTTCATTTCGAGCACCATCGCTTGAAACAATTGATTATATAGAAAACACACCTTCATCTAAACCTATTGTTGTACCTAAAAAAGTAGGGAGAAATAACTTATGTCCTTGTGGCAGTGGTAAAAAGTATAAACATTGTTGTGGAAAATAGAGTAATCTTTGGAGATTACTCTTTCTTTTTCATAATTTTATATGATAAGACTTGTTTCATTAAAGCGTTAAAATTAACTGGTTTACCAATCTCTTTTAATTTTTCTATCGGTTGATCAAGGACTGGTATATAGTTTCTGTCTTTCTTTTTTACATTCATCATGCAGCAATTTGTATTTGGGTTACACGAATCTTAACATTTGTTATCATTTTCTTAAACCTTTCCAAATTACTAACTTTGCGGAAGTTATAGCGGAAACAAAACTCGTCAAAGTATCCTTGCATATATTTACGGCTGAGGTGATTGTATGTACAATTGATTGGACGTTTGCAGTAATTACCCCAAAATCCCTCAATGCTATTAGTATAAGCATTGCCGTTCACGTACATACCTTTGCCGTGGTCAACCATTTCTGTATGATAGAATCTACGAACTTTATCATAACCGCACCACTCATCAGTATAAAGCGTTGCAGATAATTTTACAGTTCTTAATATAGGTGCCGTTAGGGATTTAACAGAAGTATCTTTAACGACCTTACAAACCACATTTCCGTTACGTTCCATCATGCCCATAACAGGAACCTTATCCTTAAAACTTCTTCCTTGACTATTCTTAACTTTCTTGTTAGCATGGCGATTCTTATTCTTCCCGCCAACAAAAGTCTCATCTAGTTCAACTTCACCATGAAGTTTAATACTATGTATATTATCGTGGAATGTTCTACGAACCTTTTGCAAAAGAAACCAAGCGGTTTTTAGTGTTACGTCAATATCTTTTGATAGCTGGGTCGCCGATATTCCTTTCTTATAATTACCAATGAAATAGATAGCAAGAAACCATTTGCGTAAAGGAAGTTTTGTACTCTCAAAAATAGTTCCTATACGAACATTGAAGTTTTTACCAGTATTTTTACAACGATACAATCCGTCACCTCTACGATATACTTTAGAGTTTTTATCGTATGGCGATACGACTCCATTTGGCCATAATAACTTTTCAAGGTAATCAATACATGTCTTTTCGTTTGGGAATGCCGAACAGAAATCGTAGAGCGTGTTAAATTGTCCAAAGTTAATTTCTTTCATAAGCCAATCGCTATTTGATTGGTATTATTAACTTTGGTAAAAAAAGTTCTTTGTAGAAATTATAAATGTATAACTATATGTGACTAATTGTATGATGTAAAATTAGGGTATTGTCGTATAAAGTCACCTATATCTTTGCAACGTTAACCAGAAACTTTAATGCATATGGAATACAATATAGAGTTGTTAGGAATTATTGTCGGAAGCATTGCGACAATTCTCGGTGGAGTTTGGTTTATGCTTTACAAAGCATTTAATTTAGGTAAAGTTTCTCATCGCATGGAAGAAATCGAGAAGAAGACTTCTAATGCTGACTGTAAAGTTCATAAAGAAAATATTGAGAAAATCAAAGAAGAACGTCTCCCTCAACGAATAGAACAAATTGAGAAGAAGGTTGCTCATGCCGACTGTGAAATCAACAATAACATCATTAAGGAAATCAAAGAAGAACGTCTCCCTCAGCGCGTAGAACAAATTGAGAAGAAGGTTGCTCATGCCGACTGTGAAATCAACAATAACATCATTAAGGAAATCAAAGAAGAACGTCTCCCTCAGCGCGTAGAACAAATTGAAAAAAAAGGTTGCTCATGCCGACTGCATATCAATCAAAGATCTCATACGACAACATGAAATCACGTTTAATAGCATTAAACATTGTATAAAAAGCATAAACGCTTCTCTTAAAAGGCATGAAAAATACTTTGAAAAGATTGATAAAAAATTCGATGATATTGACAAACGTTTCACTGATGTTGACAAAAGATTCTCCGATGTTGATATGAACATCAAAAATCTTACAAGAGATGTATCATCAATAAAATCATTTTTATCCACAAAATACAATGAGGATATAGATCTAGTAGGGTTAAAAAATAGTCCTACAAAACTCACTGATTTTGGCAATCAAATTTTAAAGGAAATAAATGGTATCAATTTTATCAACGAAAATAAAGAACAACTTATCTCAAGATTAGATGAAGAACGACCAAGGACAGCATTGGATGTTGAAAATTCAGCTCTTATAGTTTTTGTCAATTTCTGCAATAGCGAAAAGTTCGATGGAATCAAAAATTTCATTTACAACTCACCTGAATATAAAGTGAAAGATAAAAACGGCCGTGACATAACATATAATCTCAGTTTAATGAATGTATGCTTTATTTTAAGCATCCCACTACGCGATATGTATTTAGAATTACATCCAGAGATTTTAAAAAATGTATGATCTAAATACAATATAAACTTCCACATACAAAAAACCTCAGAATCTCAAAATAACTTTGAAGTTCTGAGGTTTTAATTTAACTTTTTGAAGTTTTGAATTTCTGAGATTCTGAATTTTATTCAATCATCTTCTTAATAGCAACCAAGCTCTTTCCTTCTTCCAAAGCTGCTCTCACCTTAGCGAAGCCTTTGACAACATAGAACTTGCTGTCTCTCTTTTCTATTTCAATGTCTTCTGAAGCATCTTCCACTTCATTTTCCATGATAAGGTTCTTTGGTGAAAGCCATATCTTATTATATTCCTTGCCTTGTTCGAATGCTCTGAAGCTGCCTAATACCAACTCATTGACTTCTTCCTTAGCAGCATGGCTGGTGTCAATGATGAAATCGTAATTGCTGTAATTGTTGATATCGACATTATAGAATGTCTTGTATCTCAACACCTCGCTTTGTCTTCTCTCGATAATTTCCTTCTTGGCTGTAGCCATATCTGAATATGACTCGCTGATACGGTCTCTGTCGTTGAAGATACGTTCTGTAGCTGTGTCAACATCCACATACATATAGATCTTGAATGACTTAGGAACGAAATACCAAGCGAGACGTGAATCGAAGATGATATTCTCCTCCTTCTCACCCATCTCTTTGATGGTGTCGTCAACCATATTGTCGTACTTAGGATTGCTTTCAATGAACTGGTTAAATTCCTTAGCAGTCATTCCGTGTTGCTCTGCCAATCTTCTGAATATCAATCCAGCTGATTCTATTCTGTAATTAATATTGTTTATCAAATGATTGGCGACAGTGCTCTTACCGCTACCAAGATCGCCAGCTATTGTAATATTTATCATCTTCTATTTGTTTTTTAATTATTCTTCTACATGACTTATGTCTGTCATCTTCTTGTTGATAGTCTTATTGATAGTGACAAACACTTTCAAAGGTGCCATTACGAGCACCATCATAAGTTCAATGAAATAAATGGACCATATATGATTCTCTGCCGTAATAAACTGATATATAAGAAGTATCACTGTAAAGATCATAAACAGGAACTTGCCGTAACGTCGTCTTCTGAACAAGAGCACCAGACTCACTACTATGACTCCAACAATAAACCATAATATCGCTGATGTCAATACGGTCTGGAATAATGTCTCGCCAGAATAAGCCGGATCGTAAACGTTTCTGTAATAGATGCCGAAAATCGTAAGAAGAAGGAAATATAACAGATAATACGTAAAGGCAAACGTACCAACGAGTTTCATACCCAAGGTAAGTTTCCTTCGCTTAAGGAAGATATCTGTTATATCCTGTTTCTTCGTTCTCATTATTTCATTACGTTTTTATAATGTGAGGCATACATAAACACAAACGCTGCTGTCCAGAATATAGGACCGAATGGGAATCCTCCGATCTTGTTTGTCACGAATATTGATGTCATGATGATCATCAAACATTGAGCGATGGTGTAGACATGGAAGCCTTTCTTCTGTAATCTCCACATCATCAAGACTCCTATGAATGAAGCCACATATAATAATGTCTCCAAGAAATAGTATCCTCTACCGACAGAAAACGCCAGAGATGACGCCTGTGCAAACATCTCCCAGTTGTCGCCTAGCTGTTCAGCCATATCGGCAAACATGCCTTCGCCATTTCTCATCTGTGCGAAAACCTTTTGAAAGGAATCATAAAACGCAAAAGAGACAAAGTTGGAAATGCCATTATAAACAGCATTGATGAACGACAAGACACATATGACCGTCAGCATCTCAGGTCTCTTAGGTTCTTCTTGTTCTATGTTGTAATCTTCTTGATATTCCATGTTTCTTTATTTTAAGTCACTAAGACGCCAAGTCACCGAGTCTCTAAGAAAGATCTGAACTTGGAGTCTCGGTGTCTTGGTGACTTGGTGACTTGGTGTCTTAAATATTGACTTCGTATTGTTGTAAGAATTCAACTGACTTAGCGATTTCTGTGTACATAACTTTGTCAGTCTTGACGAATTCAACTTTTTCACGATATTGTGCTACGAATGATTCGATAGCTTCTGATGATTTCAATGGTCTTCTGAAGTCTAAAGCTTGTGCTGCGTTGAACAACTCGATAGCGAGTACTCTTTCCAAATTGTCAGCTACGCGTAATGCTTTTGTTGCTGCGTTAGCACCCATACTTACGTGGTCTTCTTGACCTTGTGATGATTCGATGCTGTCGACTGATGCTGGAGCGCAGAGTTGTTTGCTTTGGCTTACGATTGAAGCTGCTGCGTATTGTGGAATCATGAAACCTGAGTTGAGACCTGGTTCTGCAACCAAGAATGAAGGAAGTTCACGTTTGCCGCCGATGAGTTGGTAAACTCTTCTTTCACTGATGTTACCGAGTTCTGCCATTGCTATTGCTAAGAAATCCAATGTAATAGCGAGAGGCTGACCGTGGAAGTTACCTGCTGAGATAACTAAGTCTTCATCTGGGAAAATTGTTGGGTTGTCAGTAACAGCATTAATTTCATTCATGAATACTGATGCAACATATTTGATAGCGTCTTTTGAAGCACCGTGTACTTGTGGGATGCAACGGAATGAATATGGGTCTTGTACGTGTTTCTTTTCACGAGCGATCAATTCACTGCCTTTTAACAAGTTACGGAATCTTTCAGCTGTCTTGATTTGTCCTTCGTGATGACGGATTTGATGTACTTGATCATAGAATGGCTCGATACGACCGTCGAAAGCGTCTAATGAAACAGCGCCGATGAGGTCAGCGAGATATGAAAGACGGAAAGCCTTGAGCAATACGTAAGTACCGTATGAGCTCATGAACTGTGTACCGTTGAGGAGAGCCAAACCTTCTTTTGATTGGAGTGTGATAGGTTCCCAACCGAATTCTTTCATGACTACTTCAGCAGGAACTACTTCGCCTTTGTAATGTACTTCACCTAAACCGAGTAAAGGTAACATCAAGTTTGCCAATGGAGCCAAGTCGCCTGATGCGCCGAGTGAACCTTGGTTGTAAACTACTGGAAGAACGTCGTTGTTGAAGAAATCGATAAGACGTTGTACTGTAACGACTTGAACGCCAGAGTTACCGTATGACAAGCTTTGGACTTTCAATAAGATCATGATACGGATGATTTCTTTTGGCACGAATTCGCCAGTACCGCAAGCATGTGACATCACGAGGTTCTTTTGAAGAGTGCTGAGGTCTTCTTTTGAGATGCTGTGGTTGCACAATGAACCGAAACCTGTTGTGATACCGTAGATTGGAGTTGTCTGTGTCTCCATCTTCTTGTCTAAATAGTCACGGCATTTTTGAATGCGAGCCTTTGCGTCTTCTGACAAAGCAAGTTTATAACCTTTTGTGATGATTTCATTAACTCTTGCAAATGTTAATGTTTCTGCTGAAATATAATGTGTGTTCATATTTAAAATTTTATTTGATTATTTTTATTTTCATAAGACACACGTCCGTGTGTCTCTACGCGATATTTTAATTTCTAACTATATTTAACAATTCGTCTGCTGCCACTTTTTCCTGACGGCCTTCTTTCATGAATTTGACGGTGAAGCATTTGTTGTTCATTTCGTCTTCGCCAGCCATGACTACAACAGGGATTCCGCGTTGGTCAGCGTATTTCATCTGTTTCTGAAGTTTCGCTGAGTCAGGATATATCTCTGCGTTGACGCCGTTTCTTCTAAGCTGTTGGAGATATGGCAAGCAGTAACGTTCTTCTTTTGGACCGAAGTTAAGGAAGATAACTTCAGTGATGTCGCCGTTCTTTTCTGGGAAGAGATTCAACTCTGTGAGAACATCGTAGATTCTATCTGCGCCGAAGCTGATGCCGACGCCAGAGACGCCTTGCAATCCGAAGATACCTGTGAGGTTGTCGTAGCGGCCGCCGCCTGAGATGCTGCCCATCGCCACGTCTTTTGCCTTGACTTCGAAGATAGCGCCTGTGTAATAATTCAAGCCACGAGCGAGAGTGAGGTCGAGTTCATATTCGATGCCGACGTTCATATCGTCGATATAATCGAAGAGTGTCTCGAGTTCTTCGATACCTTTCTCTCCCACTTCGATGCCGCTCATCAATGACTTAAGCTGAGCGAATTTCTCGCGTGCGTCGCCTTTCATGAAGAGTATAGGCTGAAGTTTTTCTATCGCTGTTGCGTCGAGGCCTTTTTGTGCGAGTTCTGCGTTGACAGCATCGATGCCGATCTTATCGAGTTTGTCGATAGCGACTGTGATGTCAACGAGAGCGTCTGGTTTGCCTATATATTCTGCGATACCAGCGAGGACTTTTCTATTGTTTATCTTTAAGACTACGTTAATCTTCAATGCGTTGAAAACCTCATCGACGATCTGTACGAGCTCAGCCTCGTTGAGGATTGAGTTGCTGCCGACGATATCGACGTCGCATTGATAGAACTCACGGTAACGACCTTTCTGAGGACGGTCGGCACGCCATACAGGCTGAATCTGATAACGGCGGAATGGGAATGCTATCTGGTCGCGATATTGAACCACGAAACGAGCGAAAGGCACTGTGAGGTCATAACGGAGACCTTTTTCACAGATCTTGCCTGCAATCTTCTCTGCTTGGAGAGGCTCGCCATTCTGTTGAACGCCCGACATGAAATCGCCGGAGTTGAGGATACGGAACAAGAGCTTGTCGCCTTCTTCTCCATATTTGCCGAGGAGAGTTGAGAGGTTCTCCATAGAAGGAGTCTCAATAGGCTGAAAGCCAAAACGTTTAAAAACGCCTTTTATAGTATCGAAAATATAATTACGACGAACCATGACTTCAGGCAAGAAGTCACGAGTTCCTTTCGGTATTGAAGGTTTCTGAGCCATTTGTTAATTTTTATTAAAACGTACAAAGATAATAAAAGACAACAGACAACAGACAACAGACAACAGATTTTTTTTGACACTGACTATGAACTATGAACTATGAACTATGAACAGTGAGCTTTTCGGGAACGGGATTCGGGAACGGGGAATTGGGTGAGATTTTTTTGAGCGAGGCGGAAATGAAGCGAGCAAAGATAGAGCGGAAAGCCCGGCGGCGTAGCCGAACGCCCAAAGTAATTGACAATTTTTGAGAATTTAAAAAATATATCCTAGTTGTTCTAAAAAAATTAATTTTGCAAAAAATAAAAAACAAACTATGAACATCAAACACTCCTCAGCTTTTAGCAAATGCTACATAATGCAACACGAAGACATTGAACGTTTTGCCGACACTCTCGCTGACGGTTTCAGCCGATACAACTTATTTGAGCATATATGCAACGACAAATACGACCATGACAAGATGAAGTTATTTTGGGCAGTATCTGTGGCCCTTATTTATGATAATGCCATATGCATCGCCGACAGCAAGGATGTCAATTCTGTTCTTATATACGTACGTCCCAAAAGCAAATAAAGATATTTTTAAACTTCGACAACAAAAAAAGACGCGGCTTTAAACCGCGTCTTCTTTATCTATATCAAACTATCATCTTCCGCCTTGATTTGAACCATTTTGATTTTGTCCATTTTCAAGATTAGCTCTCTTCTTCACCAACACCGGACGTATTGTACAACCGTAATAGCGGCGAGCGTACCATGGGCACAATGTATAACCTTTGTCAAAATGGAACAATTTTGCCTCTGCACCCCATTCTGCAGGTGAAGAACTCCAATAATGACCATAATAATTACCAGCTTGATGACCTTGAAACTCATTATCACGATAGCCAGCGGCTGGCATAAAAATATAGTTGCCATTAGGTCCTGTAAACATATATCCATTAGTTCCATTTAAACTCTTCATTGGGGTGAAATTACAACACTTATATAACTCTTCCATTTCTACATGAGTAGGCATTCTCCACTCTTCTCCCCAAATTGCTGTAGCTGCATCATATTCTGAATTACCAGAGATATCACCTAATGATTCGTATTTATAAACATCACCATATTCTTCATCATAATAGTCATATTCACAATAAGCATAATTTTCTCTAGTATAAGTTTCTTTTGTCTCTATTTCACCCCATGAGAAATAATCTCCATAAGCATACATTGTATCTGCACCAATATTTTTAGTTGCCCATAAAGTACCAGAAGGCAAACCTAAATCAACATAGTGATGGTAGTGAAGGAGCTTACCATTTTCATCTTTATGTCCTACGTCACCGCTTGAAATAACAGCCCATGGCAAAGGTTGTTTGCTACCATCTTTAGCAGGGTGATAATATAAGTTACTTGCTCTTATTTCATCATAAATTATACACTCATAAACTGTATAATCGACATCATTCTCACTCTTGTTTTCCCTATATCTCATTTCTGAATCCACTATAGCATTAGGGAACAATGCTATATATGATGTACCTGGGGCTGGTTCAACTGTTATCTTAGCATGTTCATCTTTTGTAACATTTAATTCAAATTTATCACTACCATCATTATATGCTAAAACATAATCTGTACCGATAATAGCATCGCCATATAACTCTTTAACATTTTCCAGATCCATTAATACTATAGCTATCTGGTGTTCAAATTTTCCAGCAAGACTTAATATAACATTTTCACCACTACTTGTCAATGTTGGATACACGCTTGTTTTTGCAATATGATTGTAACCAAAAGTTCCAAGACGTCCGCTTTGGTTCTTTATACTACCTTTTATTTTATTTTCTCCAAATGTGTATGTAGTTTTTTCAGTTTCAGTGTTTTGATGTGAGTGTCCGAAATACCATACATCGTATGTCTCACCTTCTTTTATAAGACCTGCTTTGACTTCGCCTTCAAAAGACAAAACATTAGGGTTGCCTTCAACACCTTCATGTTTCAATTCTATCAACTGAGGGGTGTCACCATGTACTGCAAGATAAACATATTCTGTACCATTGCTCCAATAAACTTTTCCATCTTTAAGTAAATTAGAAAAATCAGAACGGGTATTATTAATAGGTATTTCACATGTTACCTTAACTTTTCTTGTCTCACCTCCATCATTTCCTTCAGGAGTTGGAGCTGGCTTGCATTGGGTAAAACTTAAAGCCATCAATGCAATTACAATTGCAAAGTACTTTTTCATTATTTATTTTCTTTTTTTGTTAATCAAATACAAAGCACCAGTTGCTGCCATTACAAGCATACCGTTTCCTAAAAAGCAATTAGGAACACCTGTAAAATCATTAAAATACAATCCATTATCAGAATGTTGGTCGACCCTTACTTCTGTTTCATTAGTAAAAAAAGCATCTGTCTGAGCTTTCAATTCCAAGGCTGAAAATGTCGTAAAACACAACATTAACATTAAAATAAAATTCTTTTTCATTTTTATACTCTTTAGTATCTATTAGTCATTTAATTTTCCTCAAAATAAGTATCGTAAAGATTCCTTTTTTTACACACAAAGATCCATTACAATACGCCACATTTAGCGGTGCTAAATTACAAAAAAAATCAAATATAAAAAGCAACACTTTTTTACTTTTTTTTACATAATTATCAATAAAAAAGAGACGATAAAACCCACCGCCCCCCCCCTTATTAAAAACATTGGTTATCAATCAAATAACACTTACCATCAAACTCAAATCTTCTTCGTCAAAATCACTATTTTCTTCTCGCCTTTCATCGTTGTACCAAAAATATAGAATTCACTGCCGTCTTGCAGCCCTAAATTCTTTCTCAACTCGTCTGCAGAAAGCGGAAAATTTCGCGTTGCTACACTAGCTTTTGGCTGTTGGCTGTTGGCTGTTGGCTGTTGGCTTAAAAGCGATGTTATTTCTTTTTTGGTTTTTTTGTCAAAAGGAAATACTTCTAAGACCTCAAAGACTCTTCCCGGGAAATCGGAGACCAATTCATCAGAGGTATACAGATGACTGTTTCTATGAAGTTTGTCCAGACCATAACGCTGTGACAGCAGCTTAAAACATCCTGCTTTCATACATGCCACACCTGGCTCGTAAAGATATTTTCCGACCTTATCAGCTAAAGTCCACTGTGCGTTAAGTTCCTCTTCTTCAAAGAAAGTGAAATTCCAGCCTTCTCTTAAGTCTGTCGCCACAAGCTGTGAGCTGTGAGCTGTGAGCTGTGAGCTGTTGTCTGTTGTCTGTAGACATATCAGGATTTCCTTGCATTCGTTTCTAACTGCAACGACATGTATTGCTGATATGTCTTTAAGCTCTTTTTTCACCATCTCGATGTCGAGCATCGGCGAGACTTTTATCAAAACACGTTTTGCTTTTCCCAGTAACAAATCGTGCAGTTCCACGACATCAGGAGAGCAGTCGTGAAGAGAGACCATCTTGCGACCGTATTCATCGCGACGTGCCGGGTCGAGATAGATGCAGTCGACCTCATCGCATATTGTCAGGAAATGCTCAGCGTTATCGTTAACGACCTCTATATTCTTATTCAATATCTTGAAGTTATGCTTTGCAATTTCGCATAATTCCTCTTGCATCTCCACGTAGAATGTCTTGTCAAAATTATCAGAAAGAAAAGCCGTGTCGACGCCCATGCCGCCTGTAAGGTCCACTAAGACTCTTTCTTTATCCACTAATTCACACGAATCGACACTAAATTCTTTTTCTTCCACTAATCCACACGAATCGGCACTAAATCTTTTTTCTTCCACTAATCCACACGAATCGACACTAAATTCTTTTTCTTCCACTAATTCACACGAATCGGCACTAAATCTTTTTTCTTCCACTAATCCACACGAATCGGCACTAATGGTCTCGTGCATTTTCGTGGATAAAGATGCTTTATATTTAGCGGCAAGCTCTGAAGAGCATTGTTCTAACGACAGTTTCTTAGGGAATATGAGTTTGTCGTTTTCCGCCCATGACGGGAGTTTCTTGCCCAAGACCTGACGAGCCTGTATCTGCCTGATGACAAACTGCTTGTCAATACCTTCTGGAAACTTAGACAACGCCAATTTGTTGACATCATCTTTTAGATGCTTCTTTATAAAATCTTTGTCATTAATGCATAATTCACAATTCATAATGCATAATTATTTTAATTCCTAATTAATCAGACGTGTCAATCACATTATTGTTTATTTCCATGGGTGTGATCGACGCGTCTCTACATCTACTCCTAACTCCTAACTCCTAACTGACTACTCCTCCACATATTAAACCATGCGACGGCTATTATCGTAAAGAAAGTTCCTATCGCATAAGACAAAGACTGTGGCAAGCTGAATCCTTCCGGAGCGATACAGATATATGTAGTGACGACGTATGTCATGAAGAGCGCTGGCACATACGTCACAAAATAATTTTTCCTTTCAAGGACGAGATACACCGTCAACGCCCAGAGTGTAAAGACCGAAAGCGTCTGGTTACACCATGAGAAATAACGCCATATTATAGTGAAACCGTTGGCATTTATAATACTGAATATCAACAAACCCAAAGACACAGCGAACAATGGAGCACAGAGTAGCAATCTCTTAGAGATGCTCTTTTGTTCCATGTGCAGCATATCGGCGAGTATGAGTCGCGCCGAACGCATCGCGGTGTCACCTGATGTTATAGGAGCTGCTATGACTCCGAGTATCGCGAGTATCCCGCCTAATATTCCGAGCCAGTCCTTACAGATAAAGTCAACGACCTGCGCTGCAGTGAAGCTGCTTCCGTGTTCTTGGAAAAATGATGTGGCAGCCGCTGCCCATATCAAAGCGACGATGCCTTCCACCACCATGGCGCCGTAGAACACTGGGCAACCGTGTCTTTCGTTTTTGAGGCAGCGAGCCATAAGAGGCGACTGTGTGGCATGAAATCCGCTGATGGCGCCACAGGCTATCGAGATGAACATCATCGGGAATATCGGTCCGGATTCATATTTGGTTCCGAAGCCGTTCCACATCTCTGGGAGTTCAGGCTGCTTGACGAAAAGCACGACGAGAATTCCTATCGCCATGAACATCAAGGCTCCGCCGAAGAGAGGATAGACATTTCCAATGACTTTATCTATAGGCAATATCGTAGCGATGAGATAATAAGCGAATATCACCACGACCCAGAAATACACGTTTAGATTTGTAGGCGTCATGCCAGCGATAAGCTGTGCAGGCTGAAGCACAAACACCGCCACAACGAGCACCATTAATAATAATGTAAAAACAATCATCACCTTCTCGGTTCTCTTTCCTAGATATTTGCCGACGATTTGAGGAAGACTCGCGCCGTCATTACGCAGCGACACCATGCCAGAAAGGTAATCATGCACGGCACCAGCGAATATAGTTCCGAATACGATCCACAGATACGATGAGGTTCCGAACTTCGCGCCCATGATAGCACCGAAGATAGGACCGAGTCCCGCGATGTTAAGAAACTGTATCATGAATATCTTCCATGTCGGCATCTCTATATAGTCGACGCCATCGTTTTTTGTCACTGCCGGAGTGGCACGTTTCTCGTCAATGCCGAACATACGGCTGATATATCTTCCGTAGATGAAATATCCTAATACGAGGATGACTAATGCTATTGAAAAGGTGACCATATTTTAAATTGAAAATTGAAAATTGTTTTGAAAGTATCTGATTTAAAAGCAATGAGCCATGGGCATCGAGCTTTGAGCAAACGCTCACAACTCACCGCTCACGGCTCATAGCTAATTATGCATTTTGCATTATGAATTATGAATTAAATCAACTTTGTTGTCCGTATTCCATCAGATAAGCCTTGATGAACTCATCAATCTTGCCGTCCATCACGCCTTGTACGTTACTTGACTGATAGTTTGTTCTGTGGTCTTTCACGCGGCGGTCATCGAAGACATAGCTTCTGATTTGTGAACCCCATTCGATTTTTTTCTTGCCAGCCTCAATCTTGTTTTTCTCTTCCATACGATGTTGAAGCTCTTTATCATAGAGTTGAGATTTCAAGAGACGGAGAGCGTTTTCTCTGTTCTTAGGCTGGTCGCGGCTCTCTGTATTTTCGATGAGGATTTCCTCTTCTTCGCCTGTATAAGGGTCTTTATATTGGTAACGGAGACGAACGCCAGACTCAACCTTGTTAACGTTTTGTCCGCCGGCACCACCGCTACGGAATGTATCCCAAGAAATCTTTGAAGGGTCGATGACGACTTCGATAGAATCGTCGACGAGAGGTGTCACGAATACAGAACTGAATGATGTCATACGCTTGCCTTGTGCGTTGTAAGGAGAGACGCGGACGAGACGGTGCACGCCGTTTTCACCTTTAAGATAACCGTAAGCATAGTCACCGTCGATTTCCATTGTGACAGTCTTGATACCAGCCTCATCACCTTCGAGCAAGTTGCTTATTCTTACCTTATAGCCGTGAGATTCTGCATAGCGGAGATACATACGCATGAGCATCTGTGCCCAGTCTTGTGACTCTGTACCGCCAGCACCCGAGTTGATCTTAAGCACGCAGCTCATCTGGTCAGCTTCTTCGTGAAGCATATTTCTGAACTCGAGTTCCTCAACGAGACGTATTGTCTCTTCATATTGTTTATCTACTTCTTCCTCTTCTGCTTCGCCTTCTTTAGCGAATTCGAACAAAACGCCAAGGTCTTCATTTGCTTTCACGATATCATCGTAAGCTGTAACCCAACTTTTAACGTCGCGCATCTTACGCATGATAATCTTACCGTTTTTAGGGTCATCCCAGAAACCATCGGCATTGGTTTGTTCATCTAATTCTTTAATTTGCATCAACTTACTGTCGATGTCAAAGATACCTCCTCAAGGATTCAATCCTCTTACTTAACTCTTTGCAGTTTTCTATTGTTACCATAATGAAATTAAAAATTATTGAGTATGCAAAGATAATAAAAGTCAACGGACTACAGACAAGGGACGAGAGATTTTTTTGTTAGAAATTCAGAAACTCATAAGTCAAGAAATTCAAAATAGGGTTTATATATAAAGCAAGGAGCTGCTATGATTTAGCAGCTCCTTAACCTTAGCCTTTTGCCATTAGCCTTATATTACATAAATATGTATTTCAAAAGAAACAACACAGCAAGTATGTACATCATAGGTGTGAGTTTCTTGAACTTGCCGCAGAACAAGTTGATTACAACATAAGAAATCATTCCGAGCATGACACCTGCTGCAACAGAATATGCCAAAGGCATTATAATGAGAGTGATAAAACTTGGAATTGCCTCTGTTGCGTCATCGAAGTCTATATTTCTAACTGGTTCCAACATAAGCATACCAACGATGATAAGTACCGGCGCCGTCGCTGCTGCAGGAACCGACAAGAACAATGGAGAGAAGAACATTGCTATTGCGAAACAACATGCTATTGCGAAAGCAGTGAGACCTGTACGACCGCCTTGCACTACACCTGCCGCGCTTTCCACGTATGTAGCTGTGGTTGAAGTACCGAGCACTGCACCAGCGGTAGTGGCAATAGCATCAGCCATAAAAGCTTGTTTCAAACGAGGTATATTACCATTTTCATCCACCATTTTGGCTTTAGTACTAACACCGATGAAAGTTCCAATAGTACCAAACATATCGATGAAAAGGAATGTAAACACCACCATAAGCATCTCAAAAGAAAAAATACTCTTCCATTCAAATTTGCAGAAAATAGGTTCTATTGACTCTGGCGCCGACATAACACCTTTAAACTCAGTGATACCCATTGGAATACCTATCAGTGTAGTGACAAGAATTCCAATCAACATCGCGCCTTTGATATTCAAAGCGTAGAGTGTACCTGTGATAAAAAGACCTACCAAAGCCAAATGTGCGGAACCCGAAGTAATATCTCCAAGAGCTACGAGAGTTGAGCCTTCGCTGACAATAATACCAGCATTACGCATACCGACAAAAGCTATAAACAAGCCAATACCCGCACCGATGGCATAACGTAAATTCTTAGTAATAGCATTTACTATAGCCTCACGTACATTGGTAATTGTCAACAAAATAAAAAGAAGACCTTCTATAAAAACAGCAGTCAGAGCGAACTGCCACGAATACCCCATAAGATTACAGACCGTATATACAAAAAATGCATTCAACCCCATTCCAGGAGCAAGACCAAAAGGCATCTTAGCGATGAAAGCCATAGCAAGAGTACCGATTATAGCAGCCAAAGCTGTAGCTGTAAAGACAGCGCCCTCTGGCATACGAGCATTCTTTATTACAGCAGGATTATTTTCAGTCTCACCAACAACCACGTCTTGCATATTGACAGTCCCTTCCTGAACATAAAAAGACATCTCCTCCACGACAGCGACATTATCAGACTGAATTTCTTTTTCTTTAATATCCTTAAATATCGAAGGATTCACCGCAAGAATATATGACATCGTGAGAAATGTTGTTATACCAGCAAGAATCTCTGTACGAATCTTATGTTTCTTTGAATCAAAACCGAAAAGCTTATTTAACATAATTTACAATTTTATTATAAAAAAAAACGAGTTGCGAATTTAGAGATTATTCCTTTAAAGCACAAGAGTTTTTTTACGCCTCGAGCTACGAGCATTGAGAAATGAGCTCGCCGCTCGTTGCTCACAACTCATTGCCATTAACTATTTCCATCACCATCGAAAGGGAATATCCTTTCCCGACGGCGTAGCGTATAAGCTTCGCCTTGCGTTTATAAGGGTCACTCTCGTTTATCTTTTTGTTTTTAAGAAGATTGACAAGCTCTTCCTTATAAGAATCCTGATCTATCTCTGAAAGCACTTCATCAATGATTTCCCTATCAACTCCTTTTGCAATAAGCGAAAGTTTTATTTTGTTGACGCCCCATTTCTTGAGATTCAATTTACCTTTTACAAAAGAACGACAATAACGCTCATCATTGATAAATCCTTCATCTTTAAGAAATTCAATGATAAAATCCCTATCGTCATCAGCAAGTTCTAAAGTATTTAATTTTGTAAAAATCTCCTTCTTGCAACGATCCTGATAGTCGCAATAATGTATCATTTTCTTTAATGCAGTTTCCTTATCCATCATGGTTTTGGTTATATAAGTTTAGAATTCACAGCAAAGTTTCAAGCCTTCTTCTATCGCATTTCTAACTTTCTCAGCCTTCTGCTCCTCAGTGCTGTAATCCATATTTTGCGCAGAGATGACATGTAATTCTCCTAATCCCCACAACTTTCCGATAGCTTTGACATAAGGAGTAGCCTGTTCCAAAGCGTCACCTGTACTGATATTCATTCCTCTTGTGGTTATATAAAGAACCTTTTCAGCCTTGCATAATCCGTAACATTCTTTTTCATTGCTTCCGAATGTCACATTGAAAAGCGACATATTCTCAAGGAAAACCTTCAACGCACCAGGAAAACTCATATCCCAGAAAGGAGCCGCAATGACAAGTCTGTCAGCATCCGCCAATTTCTTGGCCATCGCCACATATTCATCTGGAACAATGCCATTAGCCCTATCATTCAAAATATCATTATTCACTACAGGGAATGTGTGTTCAGACAATCTGACCGTCTCAATATCATATCGTTCAGAAAGCTTTGCGATGATGGCATCGGCTATTTTCTTGGTATTAGAACCCGTCCTCAAACAAGCATCGACGTAAAAAATTTTTCTCATCGGTATATTCTTTAATCTGTCCTATTTTTATTTTATCGTGCGAAACAAATATAAGAAAAATAAATTACCGACTCTTTAAAAAAATAATTATCTTTACAACCGAAAAGATATTGTCCTCTCTTTATGGCAACATCTTTCAACATCTGAATTAAATCACTTATTATCATAATATTATGAAAAAGTTATTAGTAGTTTTATGTTGCATTTTAGCATTACAGTCATGCAACAATGGCAATACAGGAACTGAAACCGTCAACGGTTTTGACATCAACTGGAGCGGCAACTTAAACCAGAAAGAACAACAAGCTATAAAGGACATGATTTCCAATATGGTAAAAGTTGAAGCCGGAACATTCTATATGGGCGCACAAAAAGATTCTGTCGTATATTACAACTACGACGAAAACGCTACAAGCCTGGAATCACCTGTTCACGAAGTTGCTGTCGGTGAATTCTATATCAACAAATACGAAGTGACACAAGCTCTATGGAAAGCCGTCATGGGCAAACATAACGACAAAAGCGATGACTTCGATCAATGGGAAGAAGAATTTGGCAAAGGCGACAACTATCCTGCTTACAGAATATCTTTCAAAGACGTAGAGCTTTTCATCGGCATGTTGAACGAATACACAAGTTTGAACTTCGCTCTCCCAACAGAAGCACAATGGGAATATGCTGCAAGAGGCGGTAAAGACACACAATACACATTATACGCTGGCGGTGACAACGTATTAGAATTCGCTTGGATCGACCAAAACAGCGACAAATGTTCTGAAGTTGGAAAGAAAGCTCCTAACGCTTTAGGTCTTTACGACATGAGCGGCAACGTTTGGGAAATGTGCAGCAACTGGTACTACGACTACTCTTCAGTATGCGACACCATCACTTCAGGCGAAGCTTACACAGGACATAAAGTATTCCGTGGCGGCAGCTGGAACACAAACGCTCAATCAGCCAGAGCGACAGCACGCTACAAACAAGGTATCCACTACCGCGACTACAACACCGGATTCCGTTTGGTAATTGAATAATGCATAATTCACAATTCATAATGCATAATCTCGAAAAATTATGAATTATGCATTATGAATTATGAATTTCTGAAAAGTTTATCAATCCATAACGCCTTGCCTATCTTACGCAGGGCGTTTTTCACATACTGACGGTTCTCTGGTTTATACCAGAAGAAGAATCTCTGCTGATCCAGTTTCTCTTGTTTTGTCTTGGCGACGAAGACTGGCTTCAGACTATATGGATCATAACCAGAATAATATATCTCAGTCGCTAATGTCATCGGCGTAGGCGTAAAGTCCTGAACCTGCTCCAGTCTATATCCTAACTCTTTTGTCTTGACCGCAAGCTCAGCCATATCCACTAAAGTACACGCTGGATGACTTGATATGAAATAAGGTATCAGCTGCTGATTGAGATGATGTTTCTCATTGACCTTATCGAATTTCTTCTTAAGCTTGACGAAAAGATTGAACGATGGCTTACGCATCAGTCTCAAGACCTCATCGCTAGAATGTTCTGGAGCGACTTTCAAACGACCGCTCACATGACGTTTCATCAGTTGTTCGAAGTATTCGTCATAACCTAATTTGCCCGAAGGATCTTCGTTGGTCAAGAACAAGTCATAACGTATTCCGGAACCTATCGTCGCTTTCTTCACCGCTGGAATCTTATCCACTTCCTTATAAAGCTCGATAAGAGGGTGATGGTTGGTATCCAAATTCTTACATATATTAGGCTGTATGCAAGTAGGACGCACGCATTTCTCGCAAAGACTCTCGTCCTTGCCTTTCATGCGATACATATTAGCAGAAGGACCGCCGAGGTCGGAGATATAACCTTTGAAGTCTTCCATCTCCGTTACTTGCTTCACCTCTTTCATGATAGACGCCTTGCTGCGTGAAGCCACGAACTTGCCCTGATGCGCAGAGATGGTGCAGAAGGCACAGCCGCCGAAACATCCGCGATGGATGTTGACAGAGTGACGAATCATCTCGTAAGCTGGTATCACGCCACGTTTCGCATATTTAGGATGCGGCAGACGAGTGTAAGGCAAATCGAAAGATGCGTCGATCTGAGCCTCCGTCATCGTTGGATAAGGAGGGTTGATATATAAGGTGTAATCGCCAACATCTTGAAGCAGACGATTGGCTTTTTTCTTGTTCGATTCAATCTCCACGTCTTTGAAGTTAGACGCGTAAGTCTTTTTATCTTTGAGACATTCCTCATGCGACGCAAGACGCAAGTCGTTCCATCCGCTGTTAACTTTATGCGACTTCTTCTTAAGGAAGAAAGTCTGAGGCACATTCGTTATCTCCTCTATCTTCTTGCCTTCGTCCAAAGCCTTGGCGATCTCCACTATGCCGAGTTCGCCCATGCCATAGACGCCGAGGTCAGCCTTGGAGTCGAGCATGATAGAAGGCTTCAGTTCATCAGCCCAGTAGTCGTAATGCGTCACCCTTCGCAGAGACGCCTCGATGCCACCGATGACGACAGGTGTGTCTGGATATAATTTCTTAAGTATGTTGGAATAAGTTATAGTCGCGTAGTCGGGACGGAAGCCCGCTTCGCCGCCTGGAGTGTAGGCGTCGTTGGAGCGCAGGCGCTTGTTAGCGGTGTAATGATTCACCATCGAGTCCATGGCGCCGGCGGAGATGCCGAAGAAAAGACGAGGCTTGCCGAATTTCTTGAAGTCGCGGAGGTCGTCGCGCCAGTTAGGCTGAGGAATAAGAGCAACCTTGTAGCCATGATGTTCAAGGACGCGGCCTATCACAGCAGCGCCGAAGGCTGGATGATCGACGTATGCGTCGCCAGTGATGATCACCACATCGACTTCGCTCCATCCGCGTAAGTCGGTCTCTTTCTTTGTTATCGGGAGCCAATCTAATAAGTTCATGCGAAAAATTCTTTTAAGGCCTCGCGAGCATCACGAAGCTTGTCCAACCAAACCTCTCTTGAATTCTGACCGATGATGTCTGTCACGTATTTCACAGCGACGAAATTGACGTCCATCAGCTTACAAACCTGAGCCTGAGCAAAGGCCTCCATATCGATGACGTCACCTGTAAAGTCGCCCACTTCTGTCACGAAGCTGTCGCCAGTGTTGCTGACGCCGACATTCTCATATTTGTCAACACAATCCAAGCCTGTTTTATCTGGAAATGAAATGTCAGAACACACATGAGGCAAGACTATCTTCTCAAGGTCTCTATCGACGAAACGATGACATACGAAAATATCACCCACCTTATGATTGAGAGTGCCGGCAGTGCCGACATTAAGGACGAGATCGTAACTATCATTACAAAGAGCCTTCGTCAAGTTAAAAGCCGCAAGCACCTTACCCATTCCAACCCTAAGGAATGTAATATCAACACCTTGAATTTCAAAAGGAATTATTTCCTCATCAAAAGCGTATGTCACCAAAACTTTCATAGAGATATTTTTTACAAAGATAGGAAAAATGACTAATGGCTAATGGCTAACGGCTAAAGATTTTTTTAATTCATAATGCATAATCTTTTGGCGCTAAAGGCTAAAGGCTAAGGACTAAAGTTCCTCAATTCCTCGAAAAGTCACGTAGTGAAGACTGACTTCATTCATTATTAGAATTCTTCCTAATTCTTTTAACAGTATGTTTTATCTTTCCTATTATAAAATTCAATTCCAATATTGACTCTGTCTCTGATGTTTCCAAATCTGGCATAACAATATCTGAGAGCACATCGCTGAAATGATTCATTTTGTCGGACAATATGTTTTTATCCGTTTCATTGTGCAAATCAAGCAACTCACGTTTCATCTTCCTGACCTTTACAAATGTCTCTATTATTGCAAACGTCACTTCTATCGATTTTTTACTTCTCAATATCGTTGCAAGCATATACAATCCCTTTTCCGTAAATGCTTTAGGCAACGTCCTGCTTTTGGTCGAAAATTTCGACCGCAAAACATTTGAGGTCGAACTGGTCGACCGCAAAACCTGCAATTCCTCATCAGTAAGCACAAACATATAATCCTCTGGAAATTTATCAGGATTGTTTTTAACTGCCTCATTAATTCTCTTCGTCTCAACGCCATACAGATCTGCGACATCGGCATCCAATATAACATTAACGCCTCTTATTCCCAATATCATCGACTCAACTCTTTGAACAACAAGTTCACCTCCACTTTTGATACTGATTTGTTCTTCTATTTTTGTCATACCATAAACTTTGTTTGATTCTTCCTACAAAGTTATAGCAAACAAAATGAAACGGCAAGGTTTCAACACGAGAATTTCATCTCATCTTTTCATTTTTAACGATTTTCTGGATTTTATTAAGAATTGATGTTAATGTTTATTAACTAAGAACTAAGGCTGTTGAACTTTGAACTCTGAACCCTGAACTCAATTCCTTAAATCCTCATACCCTCAGTTCCTCAACTCCTAAACACTGTATCAACAAGTCGCACGGACGTGCGACTCTACACGAATCTCGCGTAGAGACATACGGACGTATGTCTAAGAACCTAGCGATTGGCATCTTTAAAAAGTCACGCAGTGACGGCAGTTCCCAGGCAGGCGGTGGAGTGCGAAGCACGGAACCCCTGCATTCATGACCAGACTGATATAAAAAGTGCTGAAGGCACGACAGAAAAAAAAAACTCTGTCGTGCCTTCAGCACTTTGATTTATTTTAAAACACTTCTTTGCAGGGATTCCGCACTGCGTGCTTCATCACCTGCCTATAGTCTGTCGCTCCTAACGGAGCTGACTTTAAAAAAAAACTCAGTTCCCCAAATCCTTAATTCCTCAAATCCTCAATTCCAAACCTCGCGTCATTCATTCCGTTTCGCTTGCTTCGTTCGTCCCTCACTCGCTTGCTCACTACATTCATTATCTCGGTTTTTAGCTTAGTGCAAATTTATGGATTGTAATTGTAGTTCCTAAAGGGCAAGGCGCAGACCGCTGCTGCTGTCCCCGTAGCCTGGATAGTCGTTGAAACGATATGACACTCGGCAGCCCACCGCGATGCCGCTCCAGCCACCGCCACGAAGAACACGGCCATAGCCAGATGACGGTCCCGTAGGATTGGTCTGAGAACCGCTGCTGTAACTGCCATACCTGTCCTGGCACCACTCATAAACATTGCCGCTCATGTCGTATATGCCTAATTCGTTTGCCTGCTTGGTCTTTACGTCATGTGTCTTCGAACCGCTGTTACTTGTGTACCACGCAACATTGTCTATGGTATTGCTGCCGCTGTATTTGTAGCCTTTAGACTTATTGCCTCCTCTTGCAGCATATTCCCATTCCGCTTCTGTCGGAAGCCTGAAACTCTTGCCAGTCAACTGATTCAATTTCTTTATAAATTCCTGGCAGTCGTTCCATAAAACTTGCTCTACTGGTTTTTTGTTTCCTTTATAATAGCTTGGGTTTGTTCCCATAACCGCCTGCCAGAGTTCCTGCGTCACTTCTGTCTCGCCAATGTAATAATCTGAAAGCGTTACATTGTGTACGGGTTTTTCACTATCATAAGCAACGCCGCCTTGTTCTGAGGTCGCTCCCATTTTGAAAGTGCCGCCTTCTACGGCTATCATGGTAAAGGAAACGCCGTTAACGGTAATGGTTTGGTTTCCAAAGAAAGTCAGTTCACATTTATCTGTTGAAGACACACGTCCGTGTGTCTCTACTTGAGATACTTCTATATTCTTACTTACCGTCTTGCCATCACGTTCGGCTTTAATTTCATGGCTTCCGTATGACAAACATGTGGAGACAGGACTGATACCTAAATAGTTTCCGTCAACGTAAATCTTGTCGCCAGACTGGCCCGTGGAGATGCTTATCTCTTTTCCGGTTTGCAGTTTCTCATTTACACTTAAGGTCTCGCCTTCTTTAATTGTTATGGTCTTTGTCACTGAAGCGCAGCCTTGTTTGGTGAGTTTAAGTTCATGTTCCCCAATCAAGATATCGGAGATGTAGTTTGGCGTTTCACCGTAATGCTTGCCGTCAATATAAATTGTTGCGCCCATTGGAGATGAGTCAACATCTATAGTTCCATTGATAGGCGTTGGCGCATCAAGTGTTATTGTCTTTGTCTCGCCCAAAACTAATTCCACACTTTTCAAACTCGTCCTATGATTTTCTTTTCTTGCCTCAAAGATATGAGCTCCGTCAGAAAGACGTCCTGTCCATTTGCCCTTGCCTTTATACTCTTCGTCAACGTAAATGCCAGATTGAGTGTCTGTGTTAACAGTCACATTCACAAAGTTGGCGCTCATGCTAAGAGTAGCGTTGGTGGTTTGTCCATCGGTAACGGTAAAAGACTGTTCTTTCATCTTATACATATCCTTCATCACTCTTACCGTATGCGTTCCACTTGCAAGTTTGTCGGTCTTTATCGGCGTAACACCAACCAGATCTCCGTCAACCCAAACATTAGCGTCTTGTTCTGGAGTACTGCTAATATTAAGATAACCGAAAGCTGGACGCAGCTGTTTATTTACCACAGTCTTGTCGTTTACAGTAACGCTTCCGCTTTCTTCGTGATATAATTTACATTCAATTTTATAAGTATGCGTTGTTCCTACATCAACAAGTTTACGAGCCTCCTTAGCGCCTAGCATATCGCCATCAATATACACCAAGGCATCAGTCTGGTCAGACTGAACTATAAAATATGTCTTTTGTATTTTTGCTGGTTCATTTGCAGCAACTGGTGCAATAGGGATATACTGCAGCACCATCTCGTATGTACAGAAATCACACAATTTCTCCGGAAGGTAATATTTGCATGTTCCATAGTCAGGGTGCATGAAGTTAATGAAGGTCGCGTTCTCTGCAGAAATATAGATCCACATCTGCCCTGTCTTTGGCGTTTTGGTTATCTGAGTGGCGAGGTTACCTTGGAACTTCAAACGTAATCTCTCCTGCTCCGAAATGTTCTCAGTAGAAATCTTTATCAACGCCATCGGCAAGTCATTGCCATCCAAATGATCATATTTGTCATTCATCACAGCATTAGGAACATATTTAAAAGAACCCTCCTTAACCTGAAGCTGCGCAAACGTATTTAAAGATATTAGTGCAAATATTAATAGTAAAATTCTCTTCATAAGCATATTTTATATTGAAAATACAAAGATAGAAAAAATGACTAAAGGCTAAATGCCCACAGCCAACCACGCCAACAAGCCTGCTCCTATTTCCAGAGCGTCTTCGTCGATATCGAAAGTCGGAGTATGTTGTTTGGAGACGATGCCTTTTTCGGCGTTGGAAGTGCCGATACGATACATGCAAGCCTTGGTTTTATGCGAATACCAAGCGAAGTCCTCCGCCGTCATCAGCTGAGGGATATCCTTGACATTATCTTCACCCATGAAATCTTTAGCCGCAGACCTCAACGACTCCGTAAGGCTTACGTCATTTATCAAGACAGGATAGCCACCCTCGATAAACACATCCACCTCGACATCAAAAGCCGCTGCCATCTCCGCGCTTATTTCCTTTATCTTATCTTTTATGTTTTGCCTTTCCGCTTCGTCAAAAGTACGCATCGTTCCTTTGAGCGTCACTTCGCTAGGAATCACGTTATATGTGCCGTCAGCGATAAAGTTGCCGAAAGCTATTATGATAGGATTTTTTCTTTCTTCCTTATTGAACTCAGAACTAAGTTCTGATATGGCGCACAAGAGTTTCGCGGCAGCCACTGTGGTGTTGGAGCGCTCTTTTATCTTGGCAGCGTGACCGCCCTTACCTTTGACGGTGATGTTTATCTCATCGCAGGAAGCCATATATTCTCCGGCATGGAAGCCCACTTCACCACAAGAAAGATCAGGATAAACATGTTGCGCAATGATAACATCGACGTCTTTAAGCACGCCCTTTTCAATCATAACTGATGCGCCGCCTGGAAGTTTCTCCTCCCCCGGCTGGAAGATAAGCTTTATGGTTCCTTCAAATTCATCTTTCAGCTGAGCGAGAATCTTCGCTGCCCCGAGCAACATCGCAGCATGAGCGTCATGGCCGCAGGCATGCATCACGCCATCTACGGCAGACTTATATTGGCAGTCGTTTTTCTCTTGAATAGGAAGCGCGTCGATGTCGGCGCGAAGAGCTATGGTTCTCTTTCCCGGATTTCTGCCTTCAATCCTGGCAACGATTCCGGTTTCAATCACAAATTCATGCTCAACATTCCAAGAGTCCAACAAAGCATGAATATACTGAGCGCTTTCATATTCCTCAAAGCTCAAGCCCGGAAACTGATGCAAATGACGTCTCATGTCAATAATATCAGCTTTAAGTTCCTTGGCAAGAGATTTTATCCTATTTATCATAACGAAAGATGTTTATGCAAAAATAAGAATAATTAGGAGTTAGGAATTAGGAATTAGGAATTATTTTTTGAACTTTGAGCTCTGAACTCTGAACTTTGAGCTTTGGACTTTGAACCATTGGAATAGTTCCGTGTGATACTCGTGATACGTGGAGATTCAAAAAAAAGATTCGTGGAGACTAAAAACGAAAAAGCCTCTCGATTGAGAGGCTTTGTTTGGCGGTGCTGACGAGACTCGAACTCGCGACCTCCTGCGTGACAGGCAGGCATTCTAACCAAACTGAACTACAGCACCAGCGTTTTTTCGTTTTATCAACTGATTTGTTGTTGTTGATTACGAGTGCAAAGATACGACCTTTTTTCATATCTGCAAGCATTTTTTCAAAAAAAATTCACTTTTTTTGAAATTATTTTTCATCTAACTGATTATCAACAAAATAAATTTTAAAAAAATTATTTTAGAAAAAATGCACCTTTTTCTCTTATATCATGATATTTTATGCCTAAATCAGTTGCTTCTTTTATCAAATCCGCCGCCAAATACCTCGGAACATCAGAACTAATTATAAGATTATCAAAACTATATACATTAAACAAAGAAAGCAAGGATTGTCTTTTACAACCATAGACAAGCATGTAATTTAAGGGTATTTTGTATGAAAGCTCTTCCTTAAAAAAATCGCCTCCATCAGACAATCCGACGACATTTTCACCAAAAATTACGACACTTTTTCGTTTTTTCGCAAAATTCCCATCAAAATTATCACAAAAAAGCACCCTTTTTTCAGCATTAAAAACGCCTTTTTTCACCAAAAAATTCTCAATATTGTAAGAAAAAGAAGATTTATCGTTAAAAAAAATGCTATCCGCAAGCAAAAAATGACTTCTTCCCTCAATAAAATCGATCACCGTAGCATTATTAATTGAATAAATCACCATTTCTTTTTGCTTATTTTGCCTGATAAGGTTATCAATATTGACAAATAAAAAGCAACAAGACATTATCATTATATGAAATAACATCTTTTTATTTCTAAGTTCCACCATAAATAACAAGGATAATAGCATCAACAAGAGAATAACGAACTGCACTTCGTTTATATAAAGACCTTTAACAATAGAATGCGGCAGACTCTCAATCCACGACACTCCATAATTCATCACAAAGATCATCTTTGAAACGACAAAAGCCACTACATTATTAATATAAGGAATAAAAGAGACCAGCAGCATTATCATTCCGCCAATAATGACGACAGAAGAAATCGGCGTCATGAAAAGGTTACTCAGCCAAAAATATATCGGGAATTGATGAAAATAATAAATCGTGAATGGCGCAGTTGCAATCTGAGCCGCTATGGTAACCGAAGTTATCTCCCATATCTTATTCACAACCTTATATCTGGAATAAAACATTTTAGATATTGGCCTTTGCAGAATCACGATTCCAACAACAGCGGTGTATGACAACATGAATCCTATATCAAAAAGATTAGCAGGATTCACACACAACAGGATAAAAGCCGAAGCCGCCAGAGAGTTTAACAAGACACCTTTCCTACCTATGACATTTCCTATTATCACGAAAGAAAGCATGATAGTAGCCCTCAATATCGAAGGAGCCAATCCAGCAAGCAAAGCATAAAACCAAATCAGAAGCAACAATATAGATTGTTTGACAATGCGCTGCACTTTCTTTCCGTCATCAAGAAAGAAGAGCATATACGAAAACACCATAAATATCACGCCCACATGGAGTCCAGACACACAAAGAATATGCATCGCTCCTGCAGCCACATATTTTTGTCGCAGTTCATACGGCAGACTCTCATCATAACCCAGCAAAATGGCAGCTGCCACAGCATATTCATCTTCCTCAACGCCAAGTTTTCGCATCGTCTCAAGAAGAAAATCACGAAGCCAATACGAAAACCTATATACAGGATTCGACTTGTTACGATTCATATACATCCACGCATCTGATTTAAGATAAACCTGATGCGTCACACCTCTTTTATATAAGTAATCCTTATAATCGAACTGCTCTGGATTCAAAGGTTTCTCGACAAGTTCCGGAGTTGTAAAAAAGAAAATACAATCGCCGTATTTAAGTCCGAGCGACTTCTCTTCTTTCTCTAAATACGCCATGACTTTAGAGTCAATGCTTTTAATCTCCTCACCTTCTTCAAAAGCAAAGACATCTAAAATCACCTTTATAGATTTATCTTTAACAGTCGGGTATTCACAAAGTCGGGCGCAATAATATTTTGGAATACTTTCCATCTTCGATATATCATTGACGCTCAATTTATAAGCAATGACTTTAACATAAGTAAATCCTAATAATATAAGGTATAAGTACAACAAAGCAGAAAACACCCATCGGAAGCGATAGTTCTTGACCAATATCGAAGTAAAGACCAATGACGTTAACAATATCAAAATTATTATTAACAAAAAAATGACGGAATCCTTCTCCAATATAGCTTCAGAGAAGGCAAAAGAAAGATAGATTCCAATTGCAAAAGGAACTAACAATCTGACAAACGGATATTTAAACCAAGAAATCATCTTGCATCATAAATTTGGTTTTCATGATGCAAGATAAGAATTTATTCAACACTTTCAATATTGAATTACAATATTTTACGTTAAAAAATATTAAGAATTACTTATTCTTTTTAGTCAGATCATCGACTATGATCGTCGCTGCATTATTAGAAGCGCCGGCGTTACCAAGTTTATATCTCAACTCCTCATAATCCTCTAACAACTGGCGTTGTTTTTTGTGATTCGTAAGCAACTGCTTCAATTCCGCCTCAATATTTTCTGACGTCAAGTCATTCTGAATCAGTTCCTTTAAAACCGGTTTATCCATAATAAGATTTACCAGACTTATATATTTCACCTTCACGAGATTCTTTGCTATCAGATAAGAAATCTTGTTCCCCTTATAACAGACCACCTCAGGAACATAAAGCAAAGCCGTTTCAAGAGTAGCTGTTCCCGATGTGACCAAAGCAGCGCTTGCCACCTGCAACAATTGGTACGTTTTGTTAAAGACAAGTTGCACATTCGCATTTCCTATCAAAGACTTGTAGAAATCTTCTGTCAATGATGGCGCACAACCTATAACAAACTGGTATTCAGGAAACTTATCCACCACTTTCAGCATAATTCCAAGCATTCGTGTCACCTCTTGCTTACGGCTTCCTGGAAGAAGCGCTATTATCTCCTTCTTAGAATTAAGTTTGTTCTGACGTGCGAAATTATTTCTGTTGATATATTTCACTCTTGACAGCTCATCGAGAAGCGGATGACCAACATAATGAGCGTCAACACGATATCCATCATAAAAATCTTTTTCAAAAGGCAGGATGACCAACATTTTATCCACCACCTCTTTTATAGTATAAACGCGACGTTTCTTCCAAGCCCACACCTGTGGCGATATATAATAATACACCTTTATATTATGCTTATGGGCAAACTTCGCGATTTTCATATTAAAACCAGGATAATCAATAAGTATGATCGCATCCGGTTTGAATTTCAAGATATCTTTCTTGCAGAAGCTGAGGTTTTTCAAGATAGTTCTAAGATGCAACAAGACCTCAACGAATCCCATAAAAGCAAGATCACGATAATGTTTCACCAAAGTCGCGCCTTGTTTTTTCATAAGATTTCCGCCCCAAGCACGAATTTTTGCCCGAGTATCTTTTTTTCTCAAAGAAGCAATCAAATTGGCTCCGTGCAAATCACCGGAAGCCTCGCCAGCTATGATATAATACTTCATTTCAACACAAAAAACATTACTGAAACAATACCTACCAATGTCACGAACATCATCCCCCTACCTGTATTTTCCATATTCCATTTAACCAACATAAAGCGGGCAAGGACAAGATCCACAATCAAAGGAAGCATATAAACCCACAGAGAATCACTGCTTCTAGAAAAATAAGTAAAACCAGTAAAGAGGTTTATGATAGAATAAAGGACAATAAATATTACCGCCGCACCTATAAAACCTATGATAAAATTGTCTTTCTTTTCCATATAATAAAATTTAAAAATCAAAATGTCTTTAACATCTTGTACAACTTCTGTGTAGGCAAGCCCATCACATTAAAATACGAACCCTCGACATGATTAACGCCAATATAACCAATCCACTCCTGGATGCCATAAGCACCAGCCTTATCGTAAGGTCTAAAATTATTTACATAATAATCTATCTCTTCTTGGTCAAGTGTTTCAAACGAGACTTTTGACACAACGGAAAACGTCTTGACTTTATCGCTTGTTCGAATCGTAACTCCCGTAATAACAGAATGTTTCTTGCCAGAAATCCTGCCTAACATTACACGTGCATCAGCTTCATCTTTAGGTTTTCCAAAAATCATATCATCAACTATAACCACAGTATCTGCAGTTATAACCATATAATTTTCAGGAAGTTCATCATCATTGAACGCCTTTGCTTTCTTGAGACTTAAAAACGGAGCCACATCATAAACCGACATGTTTGAAGGATAAGACTCATCGACATCCTTGGTAATAACAGAAAACTCAAGTCCTATTCCTTTCATAAGCTCTTGTCTTCTAGGAGATTTAGAAGCAAGAACAATATTATATTTTTTCAAATTCTCTAACATCATCTTAAAAATAACATTGACAATAATCCTATGAGCATCATTATTTTAGACATCACTGACAGTTTATGAAAGTCTTTATATTCATTTGCCTTATAAATTTTAACAATCAACAAAACAGAGGACAAAGCCACAGATATCATAAAAGCAGACGCCGCAAACAATTTCAATTCAATAAGAATAAAGGTATAAACAAACAATAGCAATAACAAAAGTATTACAAGTATATAAAGTATTGTTTTTGTTTTATTTAAGCCTAAAACAACAGGCATCGTACGACAATGCGTATTTCCATCGCCTTCTGCATCTTCTGCATCCTTTATAATTTCCCTAATAAGCGTCAATAAAAATGCAAATACAGAATATATCAACACAAAATAAGCCACATTCTCGACCAAGTCCTTACACACCGACAAAGTCAGCAGATTTTCAGAGAGATATAATATTTCAAATAAGTATGGCAAAAACACTGCCGTTGCCACCAGCAAGGATACTATAAAATTACCGACGAACAATTTCCTTTTATATGTAGCTGAATATGAATACAAAAGACATGTAATCAGAAGAAGTACAGCGAATAACATATAAAATTTAACATTTAAGACCATTATGCTCGAAGCCAGTCCAAGCATAAGACCAATAAATGTTAAAACCACATAAAAAAGCTTAACCTCTTTATGTGAAAAAACATCAGGAATCAGAGTCTTTTCCGGTTTGTTAAACCTATCCGTCTCGACATCAAAATAATCATTGATGGCATAACCACCTGCCACTATGAATATCAACGACATAGCAAGCAAATGGAATGTATGCACAGGAGGAAGCACCTCAACTGACGAAAAATATGACAAAGGAGACATAACGCAATGATAGACAAGCAACATCATCATCGCTATCATCAGCAGATTAGTCCAGCGGATCAATTTGAAAAAAGGCCTTATCCTATTCATAAACAAGAATTACCAGATATAGCAGCTAAAATCCTTCATCCATTTATCCTGCGCTTTAAGGACCTGTTCGATGATGTCACGAACAGCACCTTTACCGCCATTGCGATTACTTATATACAAACTGATGTCTTTTATTTCTGAAGCAGCGTCAGCTGGACAAACAGGCAAACCTACCATTTTCATAACAGGATAGTCAGGCAAATCGTCGCCCATATATATAATCTGTTCTGGTTTCAAATTATTGGTTTCCATATATTTTTGCAGAACCTCAACCTTATTTGCGGAACGTACGAAGACATCTTTCACGCCCAGCATCTGCATTCTCTTTTCGATGGAAATAGAATAACCTCCAGTTATGACCGCGATATTATATCCGAGGCGAGCTGCAAGCTGAAGAGCGTATCCATCTTTAACGTCACTGCTTCTCAAAGGCACGCCATTGCCATCGACCAAAACATCACCGCTTGTCATAACACCGTCATAATCAAAGACGAATGTAGTTATATCTTTTAATTGTTCTTTATAGTTCTTCATTTTTCAAATATTTATTGATTATATAATTCGTTAATAATTTATAGATTTCTTTCTCCTCTTCATTACTTTTCAGAAGTTCAAGATGCTTGCTGATGGTCTCCTTGTCACCCCTACGAGCAGGACCTGTCAACGCCTTTTCCGCACCCATGCTGAAAGCCTTGTTCACAGTCTCTCTCACCAGAGGTTCCAAAATAGAAATATCCAGAGACTTTTTATTCAGCAGCCTCTCTCCTATCTGAAGCATAACATTAACAAAATTAGACACATATACAGCATTCATATGAATATAGCGTCTATCTTCATCCGAACATTCTATAACTACATCCGACATTTTCTGAGCCACGACTCTAATCTTATCCTTAACCTCAGAAGAGGATGCATTTATCAGTACCGGCACAGATTTAAAATCAACTTTATAATCTTTTGTCAACGTTTGCAAAGGATATATAATGCCGTAATTCTCAACAGTTTTTAATATGGTAGAATTCTGCGTTCCTGAAGTATGAACCAAGACGCCTTTGTAATTCTGCAATCTCGCAGCGACCTCCTCTATGGCATCATCCTTAACTGCAATTATTATCAAATCGCAAGAAAAGAGAGGTTCATAGTCGCTTACAGCCTTAACACCGAACAAATTCTCTACTTCAGAAATTTTATTTTGATTTCTTACAAAAACATACTGCAAGTTTATTCCATTGTCTTTCAATACTTTCGAGTAAGTATAAGCCACATTACCCGAACCGATTACAGCTATATTTTCAAATGGAATCATCACAAAATAATTTTTCTACGAAGTTACGAAAAAAATGAATAAGAGCGTGCATTTAAGCCTGAATAACGTCCGCACAAATCCCGTTAACTGCTGTTAAAATCCGTTAACTTTTGTTAATTTCCGTTAACTTTTTAATAAAATCCGTTAACTTTTAAAATTTAACATTTTATTAACATTTTATAATCATCATAAAATCAATCACATACGCAAATGTAGTCATTAGAGGGTCGAAAAGGGTATTGACAAATAAAATAACTAGATTACTTTTGCACCCGACAACAACAAAAACAACCGATTTTTTAAACTAAAAAACAACATTTATTATGACAACAATTGAGTTCAACAGCAACCTCACAAGTCTTCAAAAAAGTTTAGAAGCATTTGCGAAACAATTAACCGGCAACGAAGATGATGCCAAGGATTTAACTCAAGAAACATTTCTCAAAGCATTAATTTACCGCGAGAAATATGTCAATCACAACAATTTCAAAGCATGGGTTTACACCATCATGAAAAACATTTTTATCAACAATTATCGTAGAACAAAAAAAGCAAACACCATTATCGACCAGAGCGAAGATCTTTACTATTTAAACATAAGCAACTCACATACTGACACCGATCCTGAAAGCATACTCAACGCTATCGAATTGGAAAAAGGAATAAAGAATCTGGATGAAGAATTCAGACGTGCTTTTGACATGTACAACGAAGGTTACAAATACAAAGAAATAGCAGACAGCTTACACCTAACCATTGGCACTGTTAAGAGCAGAATTTTCTACAGCCGTAAAAAACTCATGAACCAACTAAGCGAATACTGTCCTAACTAATTTTAACAGAATCTCTCAAAACAAGTCGCGTCCTGACTTGTTTTGAGAGTTAGAAAAAAATAGTTCCGACGAATACAATAAAATTGACAAATAGTTGTTAATTTTGCACATATTAATATAAAACAAAAAAATCAATTATGATTGAGACAGATATTCGTGAATTAAACGAAAGAATACAGAGAGAAAGTCAGTTTATTGACCTCATTAATCTTGAAATGAGCAAAGTCATTGTCGGACAGAAACACATGACAGAAAGATTGCTTATTGGTTTATTATCAAACGGACACATCCTTCTTGAAGGTGTTCCTGGATTAGCAAAAACACTTGCTATCAAGACATTATCAAGTGTCATCGACGCAGACTTCAGCCGTATACAGTTCACCCCAGACCTTTTGCCTGCCGACTTGATCGGTACAATGATCTACAGCCAAAAGAACGAAGAGTTCATCGTAAGAAAAGGTCCTGTCTTCGCGAATTTCGTTTTAGCTGATGAAATCAACCGTTCTCCTGCAAAGGTACAAAGCGCCTTGCTCGAAGCCATGCAGGAACATCAAGTCACAATCGGAGAAAGCACCTTCGCTTTACCAGACCCATTCTTGGTAATGGCAACACAGAACCCTATCGAACAAGAAGGAACATATCCACTCCCGGAAGCACAGGTCGACCGTTTCATGCTCAAGGTCATCATTGATTATCCTAAAAAAGAAGAAGAAAAGATCATCCTCAGACAGAATATTAATAAGGAGTATCCTGAAATCAAGCCTGTCACATCAACAAAGGAAATTTTAAATGCAAGAAAAGTATGCCGTGAAGTCTATCTCGACGAAAAGATTGAGAACTACATCACCGACATCGTTTTCGCATCACGTTATCCTAACGACTATAAGTTAAAGAAGTTTGCTAACTTGATCAGCTACGGCGGTTCTCCACGTGCTACCATCAACTTAGCCATGGCTGCCAAGGCATACGCATTCATCAAACGTCGCGGATACGTAATTCCAGAAGACGTACGCGCTGTCGCTCCAGACGTAATGCGTCATCGTATCGGCTTGACATACGAAGCTGAAGCAGAAAACATCACAACAGAAGAAATCATCAACGAAATACTCAATATTGTTGAGGTGCCGTAATCAAAATATTGAATTATGGAAACAAACGAACTATTTAAAAAGGTTAGAAAAATCGAGATTAAGACACGTGGCTTGACCAACAATATCTTTTCAGGTCAATATCACAGTGCCTTCAAGGGTCGTGGCATGACCTTCAGTGAAGTTCGTGAATATCAATATGGTGACGACATTCGCAACATCGACTGGAATGTAACAGCACGATTCAACCGTCCTTTCGTCAAGATTTTTGAAGAAGAACGAGAGATGACCGTGATGTTACTGATTGATGTTTCTGGCTCCAATGATTTTGGTTCAGTGAACATTTCAAAAAGAGACCTCACTGCGGAATTGGCAGCTGTCTTGGCATTCTCCGCAATACAAAACAACGACAAGGTCGGAGTGATATTTTTCAGCGACCAGATTGAAAAATTCATCCCTCCTAAAAAAGGATCAAGTCATATATTGCGTATTATCAGAGAGATAGTAACGTTCACTCCACAACACAAAGGCACCGACATTGGAGAAGGCCTGCGATTTTTAACCAGCGCTATCAAGAAACGAACAACGGCATTCTTAATATCAGACTTCGTTTCCAAAAAGTCTTTTGAGCAACAGATTAGAATAGCAGCCAACAAACACGATTTGGTATGTCTTAGAATCACAGACAAGAGAGAGCTTCTGATACCAAAAATCGGACTCGTAAAATTCAGAGATTCTGAGACAAACAAAGACGTATGGATTGACACTTCAATGAGTTCCTGGAATGAGGCATATCAAAAATACCTACAACAGGAATCTGCGAAACTGAACAAGATATTTGCGAACAACGGCATTGACAACACATTGATCTACACTGACGTCGACTATGTAAAGCCATTGATGCAGTTATTTAAAAAACGAGAATCTAGAAGATGAAAAACAAGATATTGCATTTTTTTATATTCTTAATAACAATAGTTACACCTTATAAATATTGTTATTCACAAGATGTTGTTGTCAATGGAAGAATTGACGTTGACAGCATTCTTACCGGTCATCCATTTGATTACACTTTGGGCATCAGAATGCCTAAGGGTTATGTGATCAACTGGAACGAGATCAAAGACACCTTGAGCAAAAGCATTGAGGTCATTGGTAGAAGCGAGGTCAAGGAGCAGCCCATTGATAACAGCAGCGATATCTTATTAACACAACTTCTGACGCTCACATCATTCGACACTGGTTATATCGAAATACCAAGCATTGGCATAAAGTATTATAAATCAGCAAAAGACACAACATTATATACATCATATACAGATTATATGGATATATATGTCAAGCCTGTTGCGATTGACACCACAATGGCATACAAGCCAATAAAAATGCCAATAAAACAAAACATCACATTTGAAGAAACCGCGCCATATCTTGGAGGCGGAATCATTTTAGCAGGATTAGTCCTACTCCTTATTTATATAATAAGACGTTCTAAAAAGAAAGTGGTCACTGAAGAAGTGGAAGAAAAGCCACAGATTCCAGCCATCATTACTGCAAGAGAGAAAATGTCTCAATTAAAAGACGCAAACCTCTGGCAATCTGGCAAATATAAAGACTACTACACAGACTTAACAGGCATCGCAAGAGAATATCTTGAAGGTCAATTTGACATTGACGCTATCGAGATGACATCCGACGAGATACTTGACGAAGTGAAGAAAATCAAACTTGACAATCACCTCTTCAGCAAATTACAAAACACACTCATGACAGCCGACTTGGTAAAATTTGCCAAAGCTATACCTAATCCAACAGAAAACGAAAATGCTTTCTCTGACATCAACTCATTCATCGAAGAAAGCTTCATTTTCCACCAAGAGTTGGAGAAGAAAAAAATAGAAGAAGCTAAAGCCAAGAAATTCGACTTTGAAGAAGACAGCACTAAAAACCAAGAAATGGAGGAAACAAAATGAGTTCTATCGAATTTGCATCTCCGCACTTCCTTTTGGGACTGATTATCATACCACTTTTCGTTGTATGGTACATATTTAACTGCAACAAGCAACAAGCATACGTACGTTTCTCTGATACAGGCTTTTTCGACAAACTGCCAAAGTCGTGGAGAACATATCTAAGACATATTGTCTTTATTTTGGAGATTGCTGCATTAGCATTGTTTATCATAGCTTTAGCGCGTCCACAAAGCAGCACCAAAAACCAGAAAATCAACGTTGAAGGCATTGACATCGTTTTAGCGATGGACATCTCTAGCAGTATGTTAGCCTGCGACTTAAAACCAGACAGATTAGAAGCGTCAAAGATAGTCGCCTCCGACTTCGTCGCTGGACGTCCTGACGACAGAATGGGATTGGTAGTTTTCAGCGGCGAGACTTTCACACAAGTGCCATTGACAACTGACCACGCCATGATGTTAAACATGCTTAAAGACATGAAATGCGGCATGCTTGAAGACGGCACCGCCATCGGTGACGGACTTGCCTCTGCAGTAAGCAGACTGAAAGACAGCGAGGCTATTTCTAAAGTCGTGATCTTATTGACAGACGGCGACAACAACGCAGGTTCCATCGACCCTTCAACAGCAGCAGAAATGGCTAAGTTATTCGGCATCAGAGTCTACACCATCGGTGCCGGAACAAGAGGAATGGCTCCGTATCCAGTACAGACACCGTTTGGCGGCATCAAATACCAACAAGTTGAGGTGAACATAAACGAGCCTTTATTGCAAAGCATCGCTAATGAGACTGGAGGAAAATATTTCCGCGCCGAGTCAAAGGAAAAACTTCAACAGATATATGATGAAATTGACAAAATGGAACGTTCTAAGATAGAAGTCAATGAATTCAAACGACTTCATGAAGAATTCTATCCTTTTGCAATATGGGGACTTGCACTTCTCATCTTATCATTCATCTTAAAGAACACGATTTTCAAATCAATAACAGATTAAAGATAATACAATGGAAACCAATATTTTAAGATTCGAGCATCCTGAATACCTGTATTGGCTTTTAATAATACCAATCCTTATTGCTATTTACATAACAATACGTATTATCAATAAGAAACAATTTCAAAAATTCGCAGATTCAAAATTCGCTGAATTACTTACTCCATTAGTATCGACATCAAGAAGCAACACCAAGTTTGTTATTTTCTTAATTGTCCTAGCATTAAGCATCCTTGGCATTGCCAATTTACAGACTGGTTCAAAGATGGAGGAAGTCAAACGCGAAGGTATCGACCTATATTTCTGCATCGACATTTCCAATTCGATGAATGCAGAAGACATCGCGCCAAACCGTTTGGAACGTTCAAAACAAGCGATAAACAACATTATCAACAGACTCAACGGTGACAGAATCGGAATCATCATTTTTGCTGGCAACGCTTATGTTCAGCTACCTATCACCACCGACTATGCAGCCGCCAAGATGTTCCTTTCCACGATAAACACAAGCATGATTCCTTCACAAGGAACAGAGATAGGCGCCGCCATCAACCTGGCAGTCAAATCATTTGGCACAAATGAAAACAGTAAAGCCATCATTATCATTTCAGACGGCGAGGACCACGAGAACGGCGATGCAATAAAAGCAGCGCAAGACGCCATCAAATTGGGAATCAAGATTTATACTATAGGCATGGGTCTTGAAGAAGGAGCCCCTATCCCACTCTACAACCAATACGGCAAACAGGTTGGCTATAAAAAAGACTCTAATGGCAATGTCGTCATTACAAAATTAGACGACAATCTATTACGTCAGATAGCCGAAATTGGCGATGGAATCTATAGAAGAGCAAGCAATTCCAACGTTGGTTTAGATGAAATATTTGAAAAAATCAATAGTAGCAGCAAATCCGAAATTGAATCTAAAGTGTTTACTGATTATGAAGATCAGTTCCAATGGTTTATCGGCGCTGCAATAATTCTTTTAATAATTGAAATCTTAATCTCTTCAGGAAAAAAAGATTGGGAAACAAAATTCAAATTCTTTGAACCAAAAGATGAAAATGAAGAATAAACATATTTATATTAGCATATTCATTATGTTAATCTGTATGGCAACTAATGCCCAGACAGACAAAGGACTTATTAGACACGGCAACAACGAGTTTAAAAACGGTAACTTTTCAGAAGCCGAGGTAAACTACAGAAAATCATTGGACAAAGAATATAGTCCAAAGGCGCAGTTTAATTTGGGCGACGCTTTGTATGAACAAAAAAACTATGAAGATGCCGAAAAGAACTTCTCTGAAGTCACAGAACGCAAGGTCTCAAAAGAAATAGAATCCGATGCTTATTACAATCTCGGAAACACATACATGGCTCAAGAGAAATACGCTGAAGCCTTTGATTCTTATAAGAAATCCTTGAAAGCAAATCCTAAAAACGAAGATGCCAGATACAATCTTGAATATGCTCGCTGGAAAATGATTCAACAACAACAGCAACAAAATCAACAGCAAGACAATCAGCAAAAACAGGATCAGGAACAGAAACAAGATCAGCAGCAACAACAGCAAAATCAACAGCAAGATCAGCAACAGCAACAAGATCAAAAGCAGGATCAACAACAAGAACAGCAGCAACAACAACAG